>CAZVMI010000001.1:0-9756 GCA_964628365.1 uncultured Candidatus Bathyarchaeia archaeon
GAGGATGACGTGCTGCTCCCCGAGCTCCTTCTCCGAGGCGCCGGCCTTCTCCATCTCGTAGATCTTCGTCAGCATCTCCGCCTCGTGGGGCATGAACTCGTGGAGCGGCGGGTCGAGGAGCCTGATCTCGACGGGCTTGCCATCCATCGACCTGAGCAGCCCCTTGAAGTCCCCCTTCTGGAGCGGCAGCAGCTTATCCAGCGACTTTTGGCGGGCCTCCTTCGTCTCCGCCATGATCATCTCCCTGACCAGGGCGACCCGCTCGACGCCTAGGAACATGCGCTCGGTCCTAGCTAGGCCGATGCCCTCGGCGCCGTTCTCGTTCGCCTTGGCTCCGTCCTTCTCGTCGTTAGCGTTCGCCCAGACACCCAGCCTCCTGTGCTTGTCAGCCCAGCTCAGCAGGGTGGAGACCTCTCCGCCGATCTTCGGGTCAACGAATGCAACCTCGCCGACGAAGACCTCGGCAGTTAAACCATCGATAGTGATTATGTCGCCCTTCTTGACGATGGCGCCTCCCGCCGTGAACTCCTCATTGTCGAGGTCGATGCGCAGGGCCTCGCAGCCCACGATGGCCGGCTTACCGATCCCTCTGGCGACGATGGCGGCGTGGCTGGTCATCCCTCCGCGGCTCGTCAGTACGCCCTCCGCGGCGACCATCCCCGCGATGTCCTCTGGCGTCGTCTCGGGTCTGACCAGGATGACCTTCTTGCCGTCAGCCTTCCACTTCTCGGCCTCCTTCGGGACGAAGACGACCTGACCCGTCGCCGCCCCCGGCGATGCAGGGAGACCCTTAGCTATCGCCTTCTTCCCAGAGTTCGGATCTATGCTCTTGTGGAGAAGGAGCTCTATCTGCTTAGGCTCGACCCTGAGCAGGGCCTCCCTCTGGTCGATGAGCTTCTCCTCGACCATGTCGACGGCGCACTTGATGGCCGCCCTCGCCGTCCTCTTAGCGCTGCGTGTCTGGAGCATGTATAGGACTCCGCGCTCTATGGTGAACTCGATGTCCTGCATGTCCCTGTAGTGGGTCTCAAGCTTTCCCACGATGTCGATAAGCTCCTTGTGTATCTTCGGGCTCTGCTTTTTCAGATCGTCGAGGTTGACCGGCGTCCTTATCCCTGATACGACGTCCTCACCCTGTGCGTTGAAGAGGAGCTCCCCGAAGACCTTCTTCTCTCCGCTGCTCGGGTCTCTGGTGAAGAGGACGCCGCTGCCGGAGTCCCAGCCGAGGTTGCCGAACACCATCGTCTGCACGGTGCAGGCTGTCCCCATCTCGTCTGGTATATTCTCGATCTTCCTGTAGGTGATCGCCCTAGACGTGTTCCAGCTGTTGAACACCGCCGCTATCGCGAGCTTGAGCTGCTCGTGAGGGTCCTGAGGGAAGCCGCGCCCGACCTCCTTCTCGAAGAGCTTCTTCTGGGCCTCGACCACCCTCTTGAGACCGGCGGAGCTCAGCTCCGGGTCAGTCTTTGCCTTCTCCCTCTCCTTCTCCTCCTCGTGGATGTCGTCGAACTTCTGCCTCTCCGCGTGCATCACGACGTCGGCGAACATGGTGACGAAGCGCCTGTAGGCGTCATAGACGAAACGTTCGTCCCCCGTTATCTTGGTGAATCCCTTCGCCACCTCGTCGTTCATGCCGAGGTTGAGGACGGTGTCCATCATGCCCGGCATGGAGATGGGTGCGCCGCTGCGAACGGAGACTAGGAGCGGGTTGCCCGCGTCCCCGAACTTCTTGCCTGTCTTCTTCTCCAACGATGTTACGTGCTCGAGGACCTCCTCCCAGAGGCCGACGGGGAACTTGCCCTTAGCCTTGAAGAACTCGACGCAGGTCTTTGTGGTGACCGTGAAGCCCGGCGGGACCCTCAGCCCGAGGTTCGTCATCTCGGAGAGGTTGGCTCCCTTGCCACCGAGCAGGTTCTTCATATCCGCGCTGCCCTCGGCGAAGTCGTAGACCCTCTTAACCAATCTTAACACACCTTAAACGGATGGTTAAGAATGAACCCCTCATAGATATACTTTTAATCCCATTCCAAGATTTCTGAGGCACAAAGACACCCATATCTAGCCATCATGTTTGGCACTTATCCAAGAAAAAGGAGCAATATGGCTTAAAATACGATAATATTGAGCCGAATCCATGATTAAACTTATAAAGAAAATGCTCGAAAATCACATAAATCCATTTTTGATGAGTTGAATCCATTTTTCCTCCTTGTTGGGTTAAGAAAGTTAGTTTCAGAATAATCATTAATTCAAGTTTATGTCTAAATACCCTTTATAACCGCGCTTAATTTAATTAAGCCTATAAATTTTTCGCCCCTTTTAGGACCGAACTCAATAAGAGTTATAAGCTAGGCTTTTTTTCTTATCATAGTCTTCCTAGGAGTGGTTCTTTGGCAGCCAGTCTACGTACTAAGATGGTTTGTAGCGAGTGCGGAAGCTCTAGCCTGCTGCGGGACTACGACACGGGCGAGCTCGTCTGTCAGAGCTGCGGCTACGTGATCAGCTCAACGCTCATCGACCAGGGTCCGGAGTGGAGGGCGTTCGATCAGGAGCAGAGGGACAAGCTACCTAGAGTGGGCGCACCGGTGACTTGGACGATCCACGACAAGGGGCTCAGCACAACCATCGGATGGCAGGACAGGGATGCGTCAGGGCGCAGGCTCAGCCCCGAGGAGCGGGCGAGGCTCTACAGGCTCAGGAAGTGGCACAGAAGAAGCAAGGTCAGCGACTCGACCCAGCGAAACCTGGCCCACGCCCTGAGCGAGATGAGCAAGATCGCCTACAAGCTCAACCTCCCCAGGAACGTCACAGAGACCTCAAGCATGATCTACAGGCGCGCCATCCAGAAGCAGCTGATAAGGGGAAGGACCATACAGAGCGTCGCCGTCGCCAGCATCTACATGGCCTGCAGGCAGTGCAGCGTTATACGCACCCTCGAGGACGTCGCCATCGCCGCGACGATAACGAAGAAGGAGGCGGCCCGCAACTACAGGTTCCTGCTCCGTGAGCTCAACCCCGAGGTCCCTCAGGTCAACCCGCAGGGCTACATAAGCAAGATCGTGAACAAGCTCAGCCTCACGGGAGAGACCGAGATGCTGGCCATGAGCATACTGACGAAGGCGTCAAAGCTGAGGCTCACCAGCGGCAGGGGCCCTTCAGGGATCGCGGCGGCCTGCATCTACATCTCGAGCCAGCTCACCGACGAGCGCCGCACCCAGGGCGAGATAGCGAAGGAGGCCCAGGTCACCGAGGTCACCATAAGGAACCGCTACAAGGAGCTAGCCCAGAAGCTCAACTTCACCGTCACCATCTAACCCCCTTTTCTCCACCGTTTTATAGGGGTGAAGCGTCTTCTTCACCTGAGCGTCGCGATGTCCGAGGTGTACATGGTCTTCACCGGCAGGCCGAACTCCGGGAAGAGCAGCCTGATAAGGCTCCTGACCGGGCTGAGGGTCGTGATCGGCAAGATGCCGGGGACCACGAGCCGGATAGAGAGGTATCCCATCGCGAGCGGCCTCACCCTCGTCGACATGCCGGGCTACGGTAGGAGCCTTAGGTCGTCGAGGGAGCGGGAGGAGGAGACGAAGGACTCGATCCTCGGCTTTCTCCAAGATAACGCCGGGGGGATCGCCCTCGTCGTGCACACCGTGAACGTCTCCACGTTCCTCGAGACGGAGGCGCGGCTCGGCAGGAAGGGCTTCATCCCCCTCGACGTCGAGATGGTCCAGTACATGAGGAGGGACCTCGGGCTCCAGGTCCTCGTCGCCGCCAACAAGATAGACAAGGGCGGCACGGAGGAGATCATGGAGAACCTGGAGGCACTGAGGGGGCAGCTCGGCCCCACGGTGCCCGTCTACCCCGTGAGCGCGAGGACCGGTGAAGGAGTAGGGGAGCTGAAGGCTGAGGTCCACAGGAGGCTCGTTGAGAGGGGCTTCAGGAGTCCCCTCGAACTCCTGAGGTAGCTACTGCTCGCAGCCGACGACGCCGGCGGCGTCTACGGCGAACCTGATCTTCTCCTCGGGCAGGTACGGGGAGTCGATGACCTGTGCGAGCCTGGTGTTCTCCTTCCCCTTCCGTAGGTAGACCCTGTGTGTGCATGCGTGTGCCATCACGTGGCCGCCCGTCGGCCTGTTCGGGTCGCCGTAGGCGGTGTCGGGCTTCGCCTGTACCTGGTTCGTGAGGACGACGGCGAGGTTGAACGCCTCCGCTACCCTGAGGAGGTTTCCGAGGCATGAGCCTATCTTCTGCTGCCTGTCGCTGAGGGTGCCTCTGCCGATGTACTCGCCGCGGAAGTGGCCTATCATGCTGTCGACGATGACGAGCTTGACGTTGTGCTCCTGGCAGACCTGCGGGAGGTTCTTTATGAGGATTGTCTGGTGCTCGCTGTTGTAGGCGCGGGCGACGAGGATGTTCTTCAGCGTTTCCGTAGGGTCGTAGCCACGGGACTCGGCTATCTGGAGGACGCGCTCCGGGATGAAGGTTCCCTCGGTGTCGATGACGCAGACGTTGCCCCCGAAGCCGCCCTCCTCGGCCGGGCGCTGGGCGAGGACGCTGAGGGTGAAGCAGATCTGGGTCTTCCCCGAGCCGAACTCACCGATGAGCTCAGTGATGGCACCCGTCTCTAAGCCTCCTCCCAAGATGTGGTCGAGG
Organism: uncultured Candidatus Bathyarchaeia archaeon; assembly: GCA_964628365.1. Lineage (GTDB taxonomy): Archaea > Thermoproteota > Bathyarchaeia > TCS64 > TCS64 > UBA8941. Next base: position 4,651 of record CAZVMI010000001.1, read on the forward strand.
TCGGGGGAGCCTGTCTTGCAGCGGAGCATGTGCTTCCTCATCTCCAGGACCTGGGTGGCGGGGATGAAGCCCGGATCCACTTTCATCCTGGCGAGCTGGTTGACCTTATAGGCGGTGTCGCTTCCCATCCCGGTGAGCGCCTCTATGTCCCGCGGCGGGGTGACCGCTATGGCCTCGAGGGTAGTCAAACCTGCCTTCTTGAGCTTGCCTATCGTCGTGCTCGCTACGCCCTCGAGCATCCCCTCCTCGATGACCTCGGTCATTCTAGGCTTACCGAGTCGGGGAACAGTCTCCTCGGCTTATAACGTGAACGCACCTCCTGCAAGTGGGGGGAGACGGGTGAAAGTGGCTCGTGCCACATGTGGCGGGGGATGTCTTCCTCGGAGGGGCCGGATATTGAAGCGTTTCATTGAGTTGATACTCAAAATCGTGGGGTTATCACTATTTTTTATAATCGGAGATGTGAATTGGTTTTTGGCTGAGAAATTATGGTGAGAGTACTATCTAAGGAGGAGCTTCTGAGCTTCACGCCCGGGGCGATGGCACTCTCCACGAGCGGTGGAGGCGTCAGGCCCAAGGAGGAAACGGTCGAGAAGATGATCGACGACGCCTTCGACCAGGGAAAGAAGTTCAGGCTTGCCTCTGTGAACGAGATCCCTGACGACGAGCTCGTCCTATCAGGCATAGGCACGGGAGGCGGTATAACGATGGACCTCAGGCTTAGGTGGCAGGGCCACCCGGGCTACTTCGCCGCGAGCGGGGGGACTCTCCGTACTGGCTTCGACCGCCAGACATTCATCCACGATCAGATAAAGTGGCACGACAAGACGTTCGCCCCATTGAACAGTTGGTCGGAGCTACCGGGGCCAGAGTGGGGCAACGCCGGGCTGAAGAGGCTCAAGGAGCTCATAGGCGACAGGAAGATCTACTCTTCGTTGGAGGGGGAGATAATGCAGATGGGCATGCGGTCACTGATCACTTACCCCGATAAGGGGTGGCCGATAATCGACGCCACGAGCTGTGGTCACAGGGCCGTCCCTGAGTGCAGCATCAACACGCTGAACCTCAACGACGTCCCGGTCTGCCCAGCGGTAATAACCACTGCCTGGGGCGATATGCTCGTCCTCGAGAGGACGCTGAGCTGGCAGAGGGCGGAGGAACTGATAGAGGGCATCGCCACCTACTCCGGCGGACAGGCGAGCGGCCCCCTCGCGGTCGAGGGGAAGGCCATGAAGAAGGCGATCCTCCCAGGGGCAATCTCATTCACCATAAACATAGGAAAAGCCATAAGGAAGGCGGTCGCCACAGGCGACGACCCCATCGATGCCATGGTTAAAGCCTCAGACGGCTGGGCGTACAGAGTCTTCACGGGCAAGGTAGTCACCCACCTATTCGAGGAGAGACTGAGCTTCATCTGGGGATACGCCATCCTGAAGGGGACAGGCGAATGGGAGGGTCACCAGATGAAGATCTGGTACAAGAACGAGAACCACATCTCGTGGTTCGACGAGAAGCCGTGGATCACCAGCCCGGACGGCCTCAACGTCATCGATCCGAAGACCGGCTGGGGGCTGTCACACGCCTGGGCCTCTGAGTGGGAGTATGGCCGAGAGGTCGCGGTAGTCGGCGTCAAGGCTGAGCCTCTCTGGAGGACCGAGAAGGGCTTGAGGCTCTTCGGCCCCAAGCACTTCGACTTCGACATCCCCTACAGGCCGATGGAGGAGATACTCGATCACAGGAAGTCCCTCCCCCATTAGCCCTAACCTTTTTCAATAAAGATTGAAAAATATCTAAAATTATAGTAGATTAGCTTCATCATGATATTTTATTAGGCTCGAATCCCTGCTTCTCTGGATAAGGTTGGAGGAGCGTATACTAGGCAGGACCGGCCTGAGGGTAAGGCGGGTAGGCTTCGGCGGCATCCCCATCCAGAGGCCATCCGAAGATGAGGCGGTCGCCGTCGTCAGACGCTGCTACGAGCTCGGCGTCAACTTCTTCGACACGGCGAGGGTCTACACCACGAGCGAGGAGAGGATGGGGAAGGCGCTAAGCGACGTCAGGGAAAAGGTCATCATCGCCACCAAGACGGCGAAACGCACGAGGGAGGGACTCCTCGGGGACCTCGAAACGAGCCTCAGGAACCTGCAGACGGATCGGATAGACCTATACCAGCTCCACATGGTCTCGAAGGAGGAGGAGTGGGCGCAGATCAGGGCGCCTGGCGGGGCCCTCGAGGGGCTCTACGAGGCGAGGGACGCGGCGAAGATAAGGCACCTCGGCATCACGAGCCACAACCCCGAGCTCCTTTCAGAGATCCTGAAGGAGGGGATATTCGAGACGGCGATGATCCCGTTCAACTACCTTACTCCAAGGCCTGAGGAGAGGCTCCTCCCCCTCAGCAAGGAGCTTGGGGTTGGCACCATCGCCATGAAGCCCCTCGGCGGCGGCGCCCTGAGCAGCGCGAGGGCCGCCCTAAAATACGTGCTGCAGAACGAGTACGTCGACATCGCCATCCCGGGCATCATGAGCGTAAGGGAGGCTGAGGAGAACATCGCCGTCGGCTCAGGCGAGACGAGCCTCACGGGCGAGGAGCTGCGGCTGATGGAGAAGGACAGGGCTGAGCTGGGGAACGAGTACTGCAGGGCATGCGACTACTGCAAGCCTTGCCCCCAGGGCATACCGATATCCTTCGTCCTGAGGGCGGAGAACCAGCTCATCAGGCTCTCTGGCTGGACGCCGATGATCGTGCGGCAGATCCCCGACGCCGAGATGAGGGTCGCCTCCTGCCTAAGGTGCGGCGAGTGCGAGAAGAGGTGCCCATACCGCCTCCCCATCAGGGAGCTCCTGCCGGTAAAGATGAACTCCCTGTTACGCGGCCTTGAGGCCCAAAAACTCGCCCAGAACACCTCCTAGATCCTCCAGCCTTAACCGCGAAGCCTGCTTCCAGTTCATTTATACGCATTTCTTCCGTCAGGTGAGCCAATACGATGGCAAACTTGCGCCGCGGATGGGGAAAAACGATATCCCGTCTCCCCGCCTATTCAGTCTGGATGGGGCTTGACAGACGTCAAGGATTTGAAGGAATCCGCGAAGAGGGCGGTTGAGGGGCAGAGGAAGCGGCTCGTCGAGATCTCCAGATACCTCTACGAGAACCCCGAGCTTGGAAGCGAGGAGTACAAGGCGTACGAGCTGCTGACCAAGGAGCTCGAGGCGGACGGCTTCGAGGTCCAGCGCCAGCTCCTGGGGATACCGACCGCGTTCTGCGCCTCCCACAGGGGTAAAAAGAAAGGGCCGAGGGTCGCCGTCCTCGCGGAGTACGACGCCCTCCCTGGAGTGGGGCACGGATGCGGCCACAACCTGATAGCTGCTTCGGCAATCGGCGCGGGCATCGCCGCGTCAAAATCCATGAAGGGGCTTTCTGGGGAGGTGCTGGTCGTTGGCACGCCCGCCGAGGAGGGGCATGGCCCATACGCGGGCAGCAAGGTGATAATGGCCGAGAAGGGCTTCTGGGACGGCGTCGACGCCGCCATAATGCTCCACCCCACAAGCACGCGGTGGGCCGTCGGGAGCAGGTCTCTAGGGATATGGACTGTGAAGATGGAGTTCCAGGGGCAGACAAGCCACGCGGCGGCCTCCCCCCACGAGGGTATAAACGCCCTCAACGCCGCGACCCTCGCCTACATGGCGACCCACATGCTGAGGCAGGAGGCGAGGAGGGACGCCAACCTGGTCATCCACGGCATAATCTCGGAGGGGGGCCTCGCGAGCAACGTGATCCCGGACAGGGCGGTGTGCGACTTCGGAGTCAGGAGCAGCGACGAGAGATACCTCGCGAAGATGGTTGGGAAGGTGGAGAAATGCGCCGAGGGCGCGGCGATGGCCACGGGAGCCAGGGTCACCGTAACCAAGAAGAGACTCTACAGCAGCATGAAGCTCAACCTCCCCCTCATCCAGACCCTCTGGCAGAACTACAAGGATCAGGGCGTCGACATCACTGATTGGAAGGAAACGGTCGACGGCATGCCAATGGCCTCGACCGACTTCGGCGATGTCTCCCAGAGGACGCCGTCGACGGGAAGCTACATCAAGATAGCCCCAGAGGGGACGCCTGGGCACAGCAGGCAGCTCGCAGCAGCCTCCATGACCGAGGAGGGGCTCGATGCTATGATAATCGGCACCAAAGCCCTCGCCATGACCCTGGTCGAGCTACTCGCTGAGCCAGAGAAGCTGAAAGAGGCGCGTGAGTACTTCAAAACCCATTGAAATGGGCGAGGATCAGCCGACAAACTCTACCCCTAAAAGTTTGGCAGGGGCCGCAGAGGTCGGCGCTACCACCCGCTAATCTTTTATCAACTCCGGTCCTCAAGCCTAACACATGGTCCACATCGGGGCTCCACGGGACGCGAGGAGCCTGACTGATGAGGTCAAGTCCCGCGCCAGACGCTACGGCTCCGACTTGGTGGGCATCGTCTCAGCCTCGGACCTTGACGCCGTGCCAAGCCACTGGATCGGCCACAGGGACTACCGATGCTACACGAAGAAGACGACCCACTACCTCGAGGACGCCAGAAGCCTGATAATAATGGGTATCAGGGTCTGGGACGACGTCTTCGAGACCGTCATAAGGGTCAGGGACCACGACGAGTACCCCGAGGAGTGGAGGGGGCAGTACTACGCCCGCAGGCTGGTGCGCTTCCTCGAGGGGGAGGGCTGCAAGGCGGTCCTGGAGCCTGACCTCCTATCCAAGAAGAGGATGGCTCAGCTCGCGGGGCTCGGGAACTTCGGGAAGAACACCCTGATAATCAACCCCGAGTACGGGCCATGGTTCAGGCTCAGGAGCATCCTGACGGACGCGGAGCTCGTCCCTGACCGTCCCTTCACGGACGATCTATGCGGCGGCTGCGATAGGTGCATCAAATCGTGTCCTGTGGGAGCTTTAACGCCCTACAGATTGGACCCGGACATGTGCCTGCTCGGCATGACCTGGGAGCAGAGAAGGTCCAAAGAGTTCGGAAAAATCTGGGACGAGCACTGCCCGCCCCTCACGAGGAACACATACCTCATGTGCATGACCTGTCAGCGCGCATGCACACACGGTAGAGAGCT
>CAZVMI010000001.1:9856-26107 GCA_964628365.1 uncultured Candidatus Bathyarchaeia archaeon
GATTGAGGCTAACTCGCTCAGGTCCGTTAGGTTGTTTGCCTTTAGGAGGCGCCCTGATACCGTGTAGAGGTTGTTGCCTATGTAGAGGCTGCGCTCGACCGAGTACTCGGAGTCGAACCAGTAGCCGCTCTTGAGGAACTCCTGGCTCTTCGGCGGGATGTGGGTGATCCTCCCCCTGAGGCTTATGCCCTCGAGGCTGATGTCGAAGACGTAGGCGCCCTGGTAGACGTACTCGCCGTAGGCGTTCGGAGGCGGGCTTCCGCCGTAGCTCTCGGCGTTGATCTTAGCCTCCAGTATCGGCAGCACGAGTAGGCCCTTTTCACGGCTGAACAGGAACGCCTTGTGGTCCTGGAGTGCGGGTGAGTCGGTGCCCCTGTCCCCGACCTCAATCTTGGCGACCTCCCGTGGGTTCGCGACGTCGCTGACGTCGAAGAGGCTTATCTTCAGCCCCTGATACCAGGCGAAGTTTCCCTCCTCGGCCTCCACCGTCTCCTTCCCTATCCCTATCACGTGGGTCTCGTCGTACGGGTGGAGGTAGTTAGAGTAGCCGGGGATCTTCAGCTTCCCGAGCACCATGGGCGCCGATGGGTCGCTGAGGTCGATGACGAAGAGGGGGTCGACCTTCTTGAATGTGACGAGGTAGCAGCGGTCACCCATGAAGCGGGCAGAGTAGATCTGCTCCCCGGGTGCGAGTCCCTCGAGCCTTCCGACCGTCTTCATGGACTCGTCGAGGACGTAGACAGCGCTGCTCGAACTGCTCCCGCTCCTCGAGACGTGGCCCCCTGTAGTGGCTATCCTGAAGTAGCCGCCGTTCTCGTCCATGCTGAACTGGTTGAGGACCCAGCCGGGCACCTCGCCTTCAGCGAGGTATGCGACCTTCCCGTCCTCGAGCCTGATCTTGTGTATGGTCGTGTTCGTGTACCCCCCGGCCGTGATGTACATGTGGTCGAGGGAGACGTAGATGGTGCTGCTGGCTCCGAGGAGCAGGGTCTGCGTGGAGACCGGCTCCAGCGGATTCTGGGTGTTGAGGCTCAGCACCGTAGTGTAGCTGTACCACGGGTCGGTGCCGTCGATGTAGTAGATCTCCTTTGCCTCGATTATCCTTGCCTTGCCCTCGTCCTCTACTATGGGTAGGTTCAGCTTCCCCTCCTGCACCCACGCTCCCTTCTGTACGACAGCGTAGACGTATTCGCCGATCATCCTGCTCGTCAGGTAGCCGCCCTCCGCCTTGAACTCCCTCTCGAGCTTAGGGCTCGTCCTGTCTGAGACGTCGTAGACCCTCACGGTGACCGAGTCCGTCGGTGGGACGATGATGGGCGGCATCACGCCGGGGGGCAGGATATTGCTGCTCCTCATGATGACATACTCGCTGTAACTGTAGGCGAAGACGACGAGCTTGTCACCGGCGATGTAGAGGTTAGTGACCCGTTCCTCGAGGGTCGTCTTAGATAGTAGCCGTGCCTCGGAGGCGGGATAGGCCTTCACTATGTAGAACGAGTTCCCCTCGGCGAGGTAGATGTACTCCCCGTCGGTCTTGACGATGTCGGCCTCGTCAACGCCCTCGACCTGCACGTTGGTGCGCGAGAAGTCGACTTCAGCATTAGCCGCGAGAGCGTCAGACTTTACCATCATGCCGCCTGTGATCTGTACCTCGTAGAAACCTCTCCCCGAGGTGTGGGTCTCAAGGAAGCCCCTCAGCTCGTCGTAGGACCCGAAGCTCTTGAGGGGGCCGAAGCTGGAAGCTCCCACGACCGAAGTCCCTAGATCGAGGCTAAGGCTGGCCCCGGTGAGGATGCCCCCCAGTACGACGCCCAAGATCGCGTACGCGGCGAGCCTCGCGTAGCTCTGACGGTTGGAAGATAACATGTACGTCATATTCATCGATCTATAGCCGCCGTGGAGTTGATATAATGCTAGGCTTTAGAACGTCCTGAACCGGCCTGTTCGGATCAATTGAACAGCAGTCCTGATAGCAAACTTGTTAAACAGATGCTCCTGTGACTTCCTTGAAATGCGCCTACTGTTCGTCGTCTCGACCGAAGGACATCTAAGGGACGTGATGGGGCTCTCAGAGGCGGCCGTCAGGAGGCGGCACGACGTCACCATCTTCTTCAACGAGGACTCCGTGAAGCTGCTGAGGAGGCCAAGCCCGGTCGAGAGCCTCTATGCCGATCTCCTCGCCTGCAGGTCGAGTGCGATGGACTACGGGATAGGCAAGGTGGACATGGTGGCGAACGCCCGGATGAGCAGCCTCGCAGAGCTCGTCGAGCTCCTCGAGGGCTCAGACAGAGTCGTGTTCCTGGGGTGACAAGATGGAGGACGAGACCGTTTTCATGTTCAGGAGCGGGCTCGAGCCCGGATCGAGGTTCTGGGAGGGGCTCCGCATCTCCGCCGCCTTCGTCGGCATGGACCACATCCCCCTCATCGTCTTCATGGACGACGCCGTCAGGGGCCTCAAGCCCGGGGCGGTGCCCTTCCAGTCGCTCTGGGAGTACCTCAAGACGACCGCAGACCTGGCGGGGATACACGCCCTCAAGGAGTCCTTGGAGGACCACGGCCTCGCCCTAGGCGACCTCGACCCACAGCTCGCCGTCCAACAGGTAGGCCTGGACGAGCTCGCAGAGAAGATGGCGAACTACAGGGTCGTCGCCATCTTCTGAGGAGGAAAACGTGGATGAAGATACTGCTGATCGTGGGCTGTGCCGAGGCGAAGACGGCGTTCAGGACCATGAGGAGGGTCGCAGCGGCTGGGAAGAAGGTGCTTCTCCTGTTCACGGGCGAGGGCTGCAGGATCGCCTCCGACCCTGACCAGGTCGAGGGCCTCGACTTCGCGAGGCTCTTCGCGCTTAGGAACGACTGCCCGAACCCGGCGAAGGGGGTCGAACTCGTCGACTACGACGGCTGGATCAGGCTCCTCGAGTACTGCAACAAGACGGTGTCCTGGACCTAGGGCTGGACCCACCAGACCCAGCCCTTCTTCTCGGAGGAGCGCTCACCCTTTATCGCGCCCCTGATCCTGAGCTTGTTCAGGAAGACGACGGTGGAGTCGGGGCACCTGACGAGCCGCTTCTCAGTCTCTGCCTGAACCTCCCTAGTGGTCAAGGGTCTACACGCGTCTCTGAGGAACTGGATGATGAGCTGATCCACCTCTTCTCCCCTGAGCTCCCTGGGCTCCATGGTTGAACCCACGGTTAAGGAGCTTTTATCCTGTTCGACGGCGTCATCTGTACTAGGAGACATGGGCGTTCATCCTAGCCTCGTCGTCCACCCATACAAGGGACTGGATCCGGTCAGGGGCGAGCAGTTGGCCAGTTAGCGTCGAGTACGTCCAGAGTGGGGAGCCTCGTCTCCGCCGCCTCCGTTCTTCCTCCCCGTTCTTTGGCGATCACCGTTTTTCTTGAGATGGAAAATCGACCCATGACCACGCCGGAGCCCTACACTTTTATCCTGAATTATCGCATTCCTCAGACAGGGATCAGGTTTGAAGCTCTTCACAGTCGGCCCCGTGGCGTGCTACCCCGTCGTCCTCAAGGCGATGGGGCAGCAGATGTACAGCCACAGGAGCGCCGAGTATAAGAGGCTCCACTACGACACCGTGGAGCGCCTCCAAAAGTACATAGAGACACAGAACCCCGTCTACCTCTTCAGCAGCACTGGCACAGGATTCATGGAGGCCTCTGTCCGGAACTGCGTCAGGGGGAGCATGCTCACCTGCGTCAACGGCGACTTCGGGAAACGATTCGCCGAGGTCGGCAAGTCCAACGGGAGAAAGGTAGAGATATTAGAGCCGCCGATGGGGAACCCGATCACGCCGGACGCCCTCGACGAGGTGCTCAGGAGGCACCCTGAGGTCGAGGCCGTCGCCATAACCCACAACGAGACGAGCGCAGGCCTCATCAACCCCCTCAAGGAGCTCTGCGCCGTCGCCACAAAGCACGGGAAGCTCATCTTCGTCGACGCCGTCAGCAGCATGGGCGGCACCGAGATCAAGGTCGACGAGTGGGGAATAGACATCTGCTTCAGCAGCAGCCAGAAGTGCTTCGGCGTCCCCCCAGGACTCGGCATAGGCTCCGTAAGCAAGAGGTGCCTACAGGTCGCCGAGAAGATGCCCAACCGCGGCTACTACTTCGACCTCCTCCTCTGGCAGAGGGACCACGAGAAGGGGCAGGGGACCCCCGTAACCAGCGTCATTCCTCAGGTCGCCGGGTTGAACGCCGCGCTCCGGATGGTCGAGGAGAACGGTGGGAAGCAATGGTACTTCAACCTCTACAAGAGGAGGAACACCCGGATCAGGAGGGGCGTCAAGAGGCTAGGAACCTCGACGTACCCCAAGAAGGGGGCCGAGAGCCCGACGGTGAGCTGCATAAAGGCGCCCACGGGGACGGACGGGCCGAAGGTCTACGAGGCGATGAGGGCGAAGGGCTTCGAGCTCGCCCAGGGCTACGGCGCCCTCAAGGACTCCACCTTCCGCATCGGCAACATGGGCTACATCAAAGCCAGCGACATAACGCAGATGCTGGCAGCCCTGAAGGAAGCCTTCGAGGAGCTCACCTAACCTTTTCTTGCTTAAAGAACTCTGCGACGACCGGCCTCGTCAGGTAGTAGATGACGAGGAGGTTCACGGCGATGCTTATGATCGACTGATCGGGCGAGGCGATGGCGAACACCGTCAAAGCTACCAGACCTAGTACGCCGACGGCGACGCCCCAGCCCGCGATGAGGAGGCTTCCTGTCCTCCCCCACCTCCTCCCGAACCAGAGCCCCATGGCAAATACGATGTCTAGGACGCTTGTCACGGTGTTGTAAATCAGCGAGTCCATCGGGAAGAAGGCCGTGAAGTAGGTGTAGTAGATGATGCCGAGGTTCAGGACGCCAGTTATGAACTGCATCACGGCAATGACCAGGACGCCGGCCGGCCTCTCCATTGGTTATCAGCCCACTTTTAAGGTATTTAAGACGATTCAAGGAGACTCTTTCTTAGGGAATGGACCATTATTTCAGCGTTTGTCAGGTTTTTAATTGTTTCTCAGCGGATTATCTTGAAGTCATTGTATTCGCCTGTCGGTTTCTCCCATGACACCTCGACGTCCGATACGTAGGCGAGGATGGGGCCACGCCTGCACCATTCGAGGAACTCCTCCACCTTCTCCCCAGGCCCCTCAGCGACCACCTCGACACCGCCGTCAGGGAGGTTCCTCACCCAGCCGACGAGGCCGAGCTGGGAGCCCCTCCTTTGGGCGTTGCTCCTGTAGTTGACTCCCTGGACGCGACCAGAGACGACGATGTGTGCCCTCATCAACTCTCCTCAACACCATACTTGGCAGCTATGAAGCAGCTCCCCTCATGGCTGACCATGCATGGGCCGATGGGGTGCTCGGGGTCGCAGTCCCTGTTGAAGGCGGGGCACTCCCAGGGGTAGATGACCGCCCTCAGCACCTCGCCGCACCTGCAGCCGGCGGGCATAGAGTAGTCCTCCTCCGCCTCACCCTCCAACCTGAGGCTCGCGTCGTGTCCCTCGAACTCAGGCTTGAGCCTAAGGCCTGACCTCGGGATGGTGCCTATGCCTCTCCAGGGCGCATCCTCGGCGGAGAAGACTTTGTCCATCATCCTGAGGGCGTTGGGGTTCCCTTTGGTCTTCACGACGCGCCTGTAGGCGTTCTCCAGCTCCCCCCTCCCTTCCTTTGTCTGTCTCAGTATCGTGACGACGGCGAAGAGGACGTCGAGGGGCTCGAAGCCGGCTATCACCTGGGGGACCCTGTATCGCCTAGCTACCTCCGCGTAACCGTCCTCCCCTATAATGGCGCTGACGTGGCCGGGATTGATGAAGCCGTCGACCTTGGTCTCCCCAGCCTCGAGGAGGTGGATCATCGCAGGCGGGATTAGGAGGTGAGCGGAGTAGACGCTGAAGTTCTCCGGGGGATCGGCGAGGAGCTCGGAGGCCGTCGTGGGAGCCGTCGTCTCGAAGCCTACGGCGAAGTGGACGACCTCCTTCTTCGTCTTCTCGGCTATCCCTACGGCGTCGTGGATGCTGTAGACGACGCGGACGTCAGCGCCGCGGGACTTTGCGTCTGAGAGGCTTCCCCGTCCGGCGGGGACGCGCATCATGTCGCCGAAGGTGGTTACGGTCATTCCCGCCTCGGCGAGCCTTATCATGTAGTCTATCCTGTTCGGCGGCACCGTGCAGACGGGGCAGCCCGGGCCCATAAGCACCTCGACGTTCCTCGGGAGGAGGCTCCTTAGGCCATACTTTGTGATGGCGTCCTCATGGGTGCCGCAGACGTGGACGATCCTGAACCTACGGCCCTCTGAGAGCTCCCCGATGAGGCGGCAGACTCTCCGCGCCGTCTCGCCGTCCCTGAAGCCCTCCACGAAGTCGAGCATCACTGAAACCAGAGAGACCCCGGATATAAATGAGTCCCCACATAGCCTCCGTGCCATTAATCGGGCTAACCTAGGGATTTATATCACTAAAGCCACCCTACCACTGTGAGGACAGACTAGTGACAACAGAAGAAGGACCCGTTACCAAGATTACGTTCAAATCTATGCCCGATTTCAAGTTCATCGCAGCCTACCAGGCCTACAGCAAGTCCTTCGACAATGCCAAGGACGAGGAGCAGAGGAGGACGTTGAACGAGATCGTCTCGAAACTGTACGAGAACAAGATCGGTTACTCTCAGTTTTACAGCGAGGTCAATCGCTTCATAGAGGGCTCCGAGAGGGGCGGCGAGTTCAAGCGGGCGAGGATAGAAGGGCAGAGGAAGAGGGACTACCAGCGGGACGAGAGAAAGAAGGAGCGGTCCTCGCGTTACAAGGGCTGAGAAGCCGCCTACAGGGAGCTGAAGGCCGCTCTGAAGGCTCCTGATAAATTTATTGATTCTTCAGTGGCATTGATCTGGTCGGCCACCTTGAGCACATTCTAGGTGGTAAGGATCAGCTTGTGATCCACTTCGAGGGCGCCGACGACGATCAACGCGGCGCACCCCTTAGGGTTTGTCTTCGTCTGCACGCATAAATGGGCTTAGGTCTTCAGGGAGATTGACAGCCAGCTGCTTGAGGAGAATCATCCAATGGTGATACCGAGACAGAAGAATCATTCAATAGGATTGAGGCTGCGCGTCCCCCTGGACCTGATCCTTCGAACCCTTTTAAAGGCTGAAAAAAGGTTGAGGTGAAACTACTCGAGGAATGCCTTGATGAGGTCGTTGTCCGAGAGGGTGCCGACTACGCCTTCGCCCCCCACGATGAGGATGTGGTCGATGCCGGCGATGGCCATCACCCTTATCGCGTTGGCGATCGTCTCGTCCTCGCCGAGGCTTATGCAGACCTGGGTCCCCGTTAAGCCGCAGGCCTCCATGAACTCCCTCGCCTGGGTGCTCTTCATGATCTCGGCGACCCTCATGTCCCTGATATCCATGGGGATCTTCTCCAGCATGTCCTTCCCAAGGACGTAGGCCCTCACCGCGTCGAAGAGGTCGCCGGCTGTGACGAGGCCCCTCACCTCTCCCTCCTTGGTCCTGACCACGACGACGTCCCTCTTCTCCTTCGCCATCTTCGCGGCGACGGAGCGGAGGTCCTCGTCTGGGCCGACGATCAAGGGATCCTTCTTCATGAACTTCTTGATCGGTCTATCTAGATCCAAAACGACACCTAAACTACTCATTTCCGGGCGACTAATAAAGTTAAACAAGTGACGGATTTCCCATCGTCTTGGCTGTTACCGCCCCTCTCTCTTCTGGCAGGTGAGGGTTTAGCTAGGTTCTCGGCTTGTCCTTCACGAGGACGAGTATCAGGATGCCATCTATCAGGGCTATGATGAGGTTCATGGCTATGGGCACGTCGAAGCCGTAGGCGTCGAAGAGGGCGCCGCCGATGAGTGGGGCAGGTAAGCCGATGAGGCCCCTGAATGTCGAGAAGCTGCCCAGAGCCTGCGCCCGCTCCTCCGGGTTGACGTTTGCGGCGATCCAGGCCTGCTCCGCGGGCATCCAGAAGGCGTTCGCCACCCCTAGAATCAGGTTTGCCGCAAGCACTACTTCGAACTGCTTCGAGTAGATCATCATCCCGAGCATGACGCAGGCCGTGAACTGGGAGGCTGCCAGGAACCTGGCGTAGCCGAACCTGTCCGCGAGCCTTCCGAAGGGGATCTGGCCGACAGCCATGGTGAGGGTCATCGCAGTCGTGTAGAGCCCGATCATGGTGCCCGTGTAGCCGTAGCCCTTGCTCAGCATCCCGCTGAGAAGCCTCACACCCATGCCGAAGGCGACGAGGTCCAACCCCATGGCGAGGTAGAAGCCCCTCAGTCTCTTGGGAGGGTTCAGAGCCTTGGCTAGGGCCGCAATCGCCTTCCCCCAGTTAACCCTCCTCGGCTCGCCTATCATCGTTTCCGGGAGCCTGAGCCAGACTATGAGGAGGGAGGCGAGGCCGAAGCCTGAGGCTGCCGTGTAGACCCAGCCGTAGCCGAAGGCGTCTGCCATGAATCCTGCGCCGAGGGTGCCCAGGAGGCCGACACCAGTGTAGCAGGCTCCAACGACGCTGTAGACGAAGGCGAGGCGGTCCGGCTCCGACGACTCCGCGATGACGCTGCTCCAGACCGAGTAGAGGGCGTTTGAGAGTCCGTTGAGTATCATGCCTATGAAGAGAAGGTGCCAGCTTCGGGCGAGGAGGAACATCAAGCCGGACGCCAGCATCAGGGCCTCCCTGACGACCAGCAGCCTCTTCCTCCCGACGGCGTCTGAGACGCTGCCGAAGGAAGGCTCCGTGAGTATCCTGGTGAAGTCGGTGAGGCTCTCGAGGCTGCCAACGGCCTTCATGTCGAGGCCGAGGCTCACGGCGAAGGGCTGCCAGACGACGAGGCGGAGGTTATCCCGAACACCCCTGAGGGCCGAGATGATTGAGAGGGTGAGGAGCCTCCCCCAGTTCAACAGCCTGCTACCTACACCCATCCTACTCGGCCCCTGAACGACTCGTCAGCCCGACTGAATCCTAAGAGAGATATTTTAGCTTACCGAATTTTCTGTTTGAACTGAAGATCGTTTAGGTTGGGAGACCTCGAGGCGCCCGGCCAGCCTCAGCATCCTGAGTGCACGGAAGGTCATCCATTTGCTCTCCTTGCCCTTTGTGCCGAACCTAGCGTCGAGGGGACCCGGGGTGCCCTCAAGAACCCACCTTCCCCCCTCGTTCCTCTTCGAGAGGACGAAGTCAACGGCAGCATCTATGACTGGATCAGATACCCCAAGTTTCAGTAGCGTCGAGGCGATCTCTATCGCGTCGTCGAAGTACGTGAGGGGGGCGAAGAGCCTCGTTGGCCTGGTGTTCTTCGTCGTTATCGGCTTACCGGGGTCGTGACTGCTGTACATGAGCCTGTGAAGGAGGACGAACTCCACACCCCTCCTCATCGCCTCCTCGGCCTCCGCCGTCCAGTAGCTCTCAGGGATAGCGGTCATCGCCCTCAGCATCTTGGTGACGCCCCAGTAGCAGGTGTGGCTTCCCCAGCACCTCTCCCTCCTGCCCCTGTAAGGCCAATCGTTCGGCGTACTGAACCCGCCGTCGTCGAACCTTTGGTACTTGACGAGGAAGTCGAAGCTCTCCCTCACCTCACGTCGGCCGGAGAAGCCGAGCCTGCAGAGGGCCCAGACCATGTTCGCGATGAAGCAGGGTATGACGGCGTCCTCCGCTCCTCTCTTCCACTCGAGTCGGAAGCCGAAGGCTCCCATTCGCCCGTCGAAAGCGTTCCTCAGGAGGTGCTCGCAGAGGTCCCTGACTCTAGGGTTCCCCGGCTCAGCCCCGACCTGGGCGAGGAAGAGGGCCCTCCAGGTGGCACCTGTGTATTTGGGGAAGTAGCCTGACCTCGCCGCCTCTACCCCGAAGTTCTTGGCCGCCGACTTGTCGAGCCCCGTGTCCTCCTGCTGGTTTCTTAGGATCGATGAGACTGGTGGGGTCTCCATCATCAGCCTTAGGCTCTCCAGCACCTCAGGCTCGTCTTTGGAGCGCCCGAGTACTTCGATGAGTGTATTGTATTTGACGAAAGGGGCGTCGTCCTCCAGCAGCCAGTTGATCTGGTCACTATAGCCGTCCAAGCCCCCATCTACTCTGTAATCCAAGCTCCTCATCTTGGCTCCTCCGAGTCTATGGCAAAGAGTTTGGCCATGAAGGTTTAGAAACTGGAACCCTATTTCAGTTTTAAGCCGGTTACTTCTTGGCGAGGGCGACCAGGGCCACGAGCAGGAAAGCGCCGCCGGCGAATAGTTCGCTTCCTGTCATCCACCAGACGACGCCGGCGACGATGAGGGCTGGCAGGAAGAGCAGGAGGGTGCCAACGACGAAGATGATGATCACGCCGGCTACGAGGAGGGCGAGCAGTGTCACTATTATGATGATGGGGCTGCCTATGAGGGCCTCCAGGAACCCGAGCGCCACGCCCGAAGCGGGGAGATTGGACACGCTTAAACCTCGTATAATCCCGCCGAAACCCTCCTTATACGGATTTCTTGACTTCTTGGGTGTTGTTAATCTCGATAGGGGGCTGTGAGATCGCGAAGTTCAAGAAAACCAACTACATCTACGACCTAAGCAGGCTACAGGAGCTGAACGACATTGCGCCGACTCCTCCCCGCGGCTTCTCAGCCACGTAATTATATCGATCTCTGCTCTACAGCCTTAATACAGACTTTAAAGAGGCGACACATAGAGCAAAGTTTGAATCAGGTCGACCGCGTTACATCGACGTCGAGGTAAGGGAGAACTATATCGATCCTCATCAGGGCATCAGAGAAGATTTAGGGGCATTTAAGTGGGTATTGACCATTGAATAACCCCATATTTTAAAAACTGAAGCCATCGATGTTAATCCGTTCGGTATGCCCCTCAACCTTGAGCGCGCGAGGCAGGTGATGCAGAGGGCGGGCGTGGACGCCATAATAGCTTCCTCCACGCCGAACGTCTACTACATCTCAGACTTTTGGAGCATGGGGATGCAGCTCGGCTGCGGCACACAGTCATACGCCCTCCTCCCCCTCGACGGCGAACCGGCCATAATAGCACCCTTGAACGAGGCTGACCTCGTCGTCCAGAGCGGATCATGGGTCAAGGATGTCAACTACTACGGCTGTCTGAACGTGAAGACGACTCCGAACGCCGCCTCCTCAGACGTCACCAAGAGGATCGTGGAGGCGACCAAGATGGACGTTGAGCAGTCCTCGTGCGATTCCCTCGTCATCGCCGTTACCAGCAGGGGGCTTCATAAGAAGAAGCTCGCCTACGACACCTCGGGTGTGACTCCGTCAAGGTACGAGAACGTGTTGAAGAACCTACCTGACGCCAAGTTCGTCGACGGCGCCGAGCTCCTCAGGGAGATAAGGATGGTGAAGAGCCAGGAAGAGGTCGAGAGGATACAGAGGGTGACGGAGATCACGGAGAAGTCGATGGAGGACGCTCTGGAGATCGCCCGAACCGAGATCATGGAGGTCGACCTCGCCGGGATGTACAGCTACAGCGTCGCCTACGACGGAGGCAGAGTCACCCATTGCAACATGGGCATAGGCGAGAGGAGCGCCTACCCTAACCCGCTGCCGACGACCCTCGAAGCCAAGAAGGGAGACCTCATCAGGATGACCCTGGGCGCCGTCTTCGACAACTACCAGAGCAACATCTCGAGGACAGCGGTCATAGACAATGCCTCCGCCGAAGCTAAGAAGAGGTGGAAGGCCGTTGTAGATGCCCAGGAGTCCGCCCTAGAGGCCGTGGCGCCTGGCGTCAAGCTAGGCGACATCTACAGCGCCGCCCAGAAGGAGCTGGGGAAGGCTGGGCTGAAGGAGTGCAGCGCCTCGCTGGGCCACAGCCTCGGCATAGAGTGCAACGAGCAGCCTGCCCTCGTCGCCGGGAGCGAGGTGGAGCTCGAGGAGGGGATGGTCCTCAATGTCGACATCCCATACCTAGACTTGGGCTGGGGCGGCCTCGAGCTAGAGGACACGGCGGTGGTGACGAAGGAGGGCTTCAGGCTCCTCACTAACACCGAGAGGACCCTCTACCTCCTCTAAGCAGGCACCTTGTCTTTCTTTGCGATCATCAGCATGACCCTGGAGTAGTGGCCGAGTCCCTCCTTCTCGATCTCGTCCCCGAAGAGGCTCCAGGCCTCGCTGAAGGAGATCGTCTTGACGCCGAATATCTTCGGCGCCTCCTCGCAGGCTCCTCCTCCAACAAGGAAGCCTTCTAATGGTTATTTTGAGAAAGATGTTGAAGTATCTTGATTTAAGATGATCCTGCGCCGTGTCCTCGTGTCGTGGGAGCTGCGCCCTAGAGGTTCGCCATCTCGCTGATCCTGGACTTTATCTCTATCGACCTGGCCTCGAATATCCTTCCGAGTTCTATCGCCTCCTCGGCGCTAGGCTCCTCTCCCCGGTCATCCTTGTATTCGAGCCAGGAGGAGTAGGCCCTCATGTAGACGCGGCCGAACATGGCGCTTGCGACGGAGTCGATGAGCCCCCTGTTCTTGAACTCGGCGAAGACGCCGTAGTTGCTGTTAAGCTTGTCCTCTGAGAGTTCGTCGTCTATGACCTTCTCTATTATGCCCCTGAGAGCCGGCTCCATGGTTGCTCAAACATGTCTCCTTCGCCGAGGCTTTAAATGCTTTATTTCGCGGCTCTGACGAAGGTGAAGCCCTTAGCATTCTTTTTATCGAGGGCTATGAACCTACTTTCAGGTGCTAGCATTTGGATACCCTCACCATGGTGCAGATTGGAGTCGTCGTAGTCGTAGCTGTAAGCCTCATCGTGGTCTTCGTCCTGACCTATAACAGGCTTTTCAGGTTCAGGAACGCCTCAGAGGCGGAGCTAGGCCAGATAAGGGTGGCCATGAAGAAGAGGCTCGACATGATAGAGCAGCTCCTCGGCGCCGTCCAGGGATACACGAAGTTCGAGAGGGAGGTCATGGAGAAGGTGGCGGAGCTGAGGTCGGCGGTCATGCAGGCTGGCGCAGGCAGGCTCGCTGAGATAGACAAGGAGTCGAGGGGCCTCATGGCAAACATCGTGGCGATCGCGGAGGCCTACCCGGACCTCAAAGCCTCCGTGACCGTGACGAAGCTGATGGACGCCGTCGTGAGCGTCGAGGACGAGATCGCGAGGCAGAGGTACACCTACAACAACGTCGTCCAGGAGTTCAACACGATGGTCGACACGATCCCGTCCAACGTAGTAGCCGGCGTCCTTGGCTTGAGGAAGCTCGAGTACCTCCGTTTCGGCGAGGAAGTCGAGAAGGCGCCCGAGGTCAAGGGGATCGGCCCAGGTTGAACGAGACGAGGCAGATAGCACTCCTAGTGATCATCACGCTCGCCATGGGCGTCGTCGGCGTCGTCGCAGTCGGCCTCATACAGGACGCCGGAGACCCCAGCGGGGTGACCGTGGACAAGTACAGTGCTGTGCTGTACTCAAACGGTACGCTGCGAGAGAGCTACATCTACACCTTCACAGTGACCCAGTACAGGATGCTCTACAGGAACTGGCTGGTCCCCGTCTCCACCCAGCCCATCGCGACGCCCCACATCCAGGTATTGAGTGTCTATAACCCGACGGGGACGATAGCCTACGTGAAGGACAGTAGCGGGGTCGTCCAGCTTTTGGGACAGATCTCAGGTGACATCACCAAGCTGAAGAGCACCATCTACAACCTGGCAGATCCTAACGAGGTGGGCTGCTATGACTCGTACTTCTTCTCCCCCGGCACATACGAGATCGGCTACATGTTCAGGCTCTACCCGCCTTTGGAGTCTGACGGCGGCGTCTCGCACCTAAACCTGATGCTAGCCAGCAGTCACATCTCCTACAAAAACGTGACCATCGTTATCGCAGACGCGGGCTATGTCACGAAGGCGTTCGCGCACCCTCCCTCGTATACTGTTGTGAATCGGGGGAACGACATTGTGATCTCAGGCTCCTCGGCGAAGGATGAGCTCATCGAGGTGGAGCTCCTCATGGATAAGAGCAAGGCAAAGATCAGCGGCGTCGAATCCCAGGTCAGTGGCGTGGTCGCCAAGACCGAGCAGGCGAACAGTTACTACTCTCTCCAGTACGGGGCCGCGTACTGGTGGGGTGTCGCTGCGAAGGGTCTTGTCCTCGCCACGCCCTTCCTGCTCCTCGGTCTCTACATGAGGTATGGCCGGGAGGAGGATGTCGTTGTCCCCCACTACCTGACCGTCCTTCCTAACAGGGACCGGAAGCCATGGTTCGTGAACCTTGTCTTCAAGAACGACGTCCACCGCTTCGACGAGGATGGCTTCTACGCCACCCTCCTCGACCTCCACATGAAGAAGAAGATCAAGATAGAGTCCAGGCCAGGTGGCATCAGCATGACGCTGCTCGACGCCTCTGTGGAGGACGCCTATGAGAAGAGGGTCATAGGTTTCATACAGAAGGTCGCCAAGGACGGCGTCTTCGACACCGACAGGCTCCAGGAACTCGCAGACGAGATACGCCAGGGCAAGTCAGCTGTCTTCGCACTCAGCGTCAAGGATGATCTCTTCGACCTCACAAACAGGGTCGACAGGCGGGTGGGGAAGCAGTTCACAGTCGACGGGAGGAAGAACGTCCTCCCAGTCCTCCTGCTCGGAGCCGCCGTCTTCGTGGCCTCCTCGATCTTCAGCCTCGTCTTCCCCCTTGGCTCGAGGCTCCTCTTCGAGTCGCTGGGGATAGGTGCAGTGATCGTTTTCCAGGGCATAGCCGCGCTCGCAGCCCCCGAGGAGCTCTTCGCCCGCCTCCCGGCAGGGATCTACAAGGAGAAGCTCGAATGGGAGGCGTTCAGGCATCACCTAGCCGACCTCGCCCAGCTCAGGAAGTACTCGACAGAGGACATATCGATGTGGGGCGATTGGCTTGTCTATGGAACAGCCCTCGGCGTCGGGGACAGGGTCGCGGAGGCGATGAAGCAGCTCAATATCCCAATAGACATAGCTCCGATCGTTTCGATAATGCCAATGTACTTCTACCCGATAATTGTGGCCTCTAGGCCTGCGCCGGCTGGGGCTAGGGGCGGGGGTTTCGGTAGAGGCGGAGGATTCGGGGGCGGGGGCGGCTTCGGCGGCGGAGGAGGATTCGGGGGCGGGGGCGGCGGCGTCCGCTGATACCGGGACTATTTTTAAATTTGTGTAGCGTTTAGCCTACGTGGGCCGCGGGCTCGTAGCTCAGCACGGATAGAGCACAGGCCTCCTAAGTCTGGGGTCGAGGGTTCAAATCCCCCCGGGCCCGCCATTTCGCTAAACAGAGAGCCTTTCAACTTCATCTTCCCGTGGGTATGCAAGTCGGATATCTCTTAATGAGACTCTCCACCAATTTTCCGGGAAAAGAGTAACCAAACAACGTTGAAATCATCCACCTAATGGCTCGTGATCAAGAAAAAATCAATTCCAGAGTGGGGCTTAATGTGGTTTATTGAGAACCTTGCCTATTAATATCGATATCAGCAACGCGAACGGGATGAATGCAGCCGTCAGGAGACCGGCGTTTTCATGGGAGACCGTCTCGATGACTATTCTGGCCATCTCCGTGAGGTAGAAGGCGACCACCAGTATCTCCAACTTGTGAAGTATCTCCTGCAGATTTACCAGCCGGACCAGTTGTTCACGGGAGGACGTTTGCTCCACGATGCTCATTTTCTGTTGCTGTATCCCAAGATAGGTCCTCACGGAGTCGAGTACGGTGTTTAACTGGGAATGTAATGCCTCGGCGCGTCCAATGAAAACCTCGAAAGGCACAATGATGCCCTCATGTTCCTCGGTGACATCCGATGTAATGGTCATGTAGGTCTCATAGGGCCTCTCGTTCAATCCGCGTAAAAGGCCTCTAAGGCTCCTGAAGATCGCCTTGATCTTCACGTGGTCACGCGTCATGGTGCTGCCGAGAGTCGAGAGGCGCGAGAACTGGACCGTGATCTCCTTCAGGATATCCTCTAGATCGCTCGGCTTGATCTCCTCAACAGGCCGACGTAATTGAGCGACTATCTCATTAATCCTCATCTGGGTGCTGGTCTCAGAGGCCTCCATCTGCTCGAACATAAGCCTCCGATCGTTGTATAGAACATACATCTGCCCGCTGAGAATCGTCAAAGAAAATAGGTCGAAAGATAGGGCCCAGGCATCGTTAACATCAGTTCCTGAGCCTTCGCGTGGAAGTATTACGAACTCTCTGGAATGAATTTTTCCTGACGACCCACTTTTAGCTAACCTAGAAAATAATAGAAAGTCTCCAATTAAACCAGCACATTTTA
>CAZVMI010000001.1:26207-48609 GCA_964628365.1 uncultured Candidatus Bathyarchaeia archaeon
CTTTTAGCTAACCTAGAAAATAATAGAAAGTCTCCAATTAAACCAGCACATTTTAGCCGGCGTTTATTCCCTTCGTATCTTTGGATAAGGGCGAGTGCTTCTTTTTTATCCTCAACATGTATGAACCTCAGCGTAAAGTTACAGACTGGGCTACCAGGCAAAAACTGTTTCAAATCCTCTATGATCTCAGGATCTTTATCCCATGAAAGGAGTGAACTGTCACCTTTTTTCCCCGAATTGACGCGGCTTAATGCTATAAGGTAACTATGGATTTTATCCTCCGTTTCGCAGTGAACGTAACCTGAAACTCGACCAGATTTGAACTCCAGGGCGCGATCATCTTTCGAATAATCTCCGCCATACTTTTTCTGCATCTTTTCCAGAACGATCTGTGGCTCTATTGGCTGTTCCGGTTTAATTTGATGGGCAGCGATGTAGACCAGATCCGGAGCCCATTCGGGAGATGTCAGCTGTGACATGTCAACGCCATCGACCTTGAATTAAGCCTTTGAGGCGCCATCCTCTGGGATGATCAATTTTCCTTCCCCGATCTCGAATATGTGGTCGCAGTACGGATCCCCCTTCTCCCTGCGTTTAGTCATTGTGAGGTCGATCTTGGGGTTCACGGCCGCGGCAAGGCCGTGGAAGAATGGCCACCCGAGGACGCTGCAGAGCCAGGTCCAAGGCAGGTTCATCGAGAGGCAGGCGGTCATCAGGGGGCAAAAGCCCGAATTTCTCAGATGGATTCTCCCCTCCTCCACGCCCATGATCTTGGCTGTAGGCTCGTCCCGCATCGCTGCCCTCAGAACGATCGCCAAGGTCTCAATGTCGTCGCTCTTGAGACCGAGTTCAGCTTTTATTGAGCGGCCAAAGGCCAAACCCTGTTCGTATGAGACCTTCCTGATCTCCCCGACGGGGTAGCCGCCATATTTCTTATGAAACTCGTCTAACACTCTTGGGTTTACGAACCAGTCCCCAGGGATTGTCAGACCCATTTGGCACCTTATAATTAAACAAAAAGGAATACTATAATATTATCGCATCAGATAGCGCAAATCACTTTATCTGAAAAGATTTCAGCGCAATCGAACCCTCATATGATGGTTCACGAGCGCGAGATATCTTTAAAAAATATTTGAAAAGCAAGCAGCTGCACGCGCTTGTCGAAACCACGCCATTGAACTGCTTCTGCTACAATTCAGGTGAAAGATATCCCTGGACCATATGGGGTTTGAATCTCTCAGGTCTCCACTTCTAGAAGAAAAGCCCTCTATTCAAAATCAAATTAATTAAATTTTTCGGGTCCTGTTTTCCCGCGTAATCCGTCGAGGAAAGAAACTCGTACACGCTTCCTTATTCTGATCCAACACCTTCAACAGCTTGGCGCAGTAGAAGGTTTTCCTCGAATACTTCCGGCATTCCTTACATTTCCTGCCGTAGTTAGATCGTGGAGACGGATGATCCCTTCTCCAGAGCCGTGTTCTCGTTCTTTCACTCATTAATTATTTCTCCTCAAAATTATTTAATTTTACATTCCTCTCGCCGCGAAATATTAGTTTGAAAGACGCGCGTGCAACTAAGAGATTTTGGCTCCTAATAAATTGCGTAGTGCATCTAGATGCTTTTCACAGGCTTCTCCGGCGATCACCGCTCAGCTTCCTGGTCAGCACACCGACGAGGTCGTTGTGCTTCCGCAGTATATCACGCCATATCTCGCCTTCGAACCCAAGGAACTTTAAACCTAGGTGCCTTTTTTCTCTTCTTCAGACCTCTCTTCCCAGGAGGTAACCCGCTCCGGCCTTCGTGACCTCGACATCCACGAATTCGCCGGGTCTCTTATCGGTCTTCACGGCGACCGGCTTGTATGCGTAGTTTCTCCCGACCATGGAACCGCTGTGGCCCTCCTCGTCGACGAGGATCTCCCCCCTCCAACCGACCCAGCGCAGGCTCGTCTCGACCGATATCCCCCTCCAGAAGCTGCTCATGATCCTGGAGCGACGTTTCGTCTCCCTGCCGTGGAGCTGGGTACCCATTGCCGAAGCCTCTGTTCCTGGCCTCGGCCAGAACCTCGATATATTGAGGACACCAGGTTTGAGCTTTTCCACGAGGCCGACGGAAGCCCTGAACTGATCCTCAGTCTCACCGGGGAAACCGCATATCACGTCCGTCGAGATGTTTAACTCAGGGAACGCCTCACGGAACCTCGAGGTCAGCCTGAGGAAGTCGTCGACGGTATATCTTCGCCTCATCCTCCTCAGGATGTCGTCGCTGCCCGACTGGACTGGGACGTGGAGAAACTTGAAAACCTTCTCGCTCCTGTAAGCGCCTATCAGGTCTTCGAGGATCGGCTCAGCCTCGTTCGGCGTCATCATGCCGACCCTGATGTAGAACTTGCCAGCTAGGTCGCTCAACCTGCCTATGAGCTCGGGCAGTCTCAGGCCGCCGTCGTCGTATGCGGCCGTGTCCTCTGCCGTCAGCCATATCTCCCTGCACCCGTCGGCGACGGCGTTCCTAGCGTCCTCGACAATCCCCTCGGCAGGGAAGGACCGGAGGCGGCCCCGTGCGTTCTTCACTATGCAGTAGCTGCAGCTGCCGAGGCAGCCAGAGGCGATGGGTGCGATGTGGACGACGCCGCTTCTCCTCTTCCTTGGGAGGAGGGTCCTGTCGGGCGCCTCGCCGTCGACGAAGACCACCTTATTCCCCTTCAGTGTCTCCTCAACGACCTCTACGGAACTGAGGATGTCATCCGGCCCCAGAAGGCTCGCGGCAGGGGCAATCTCCTCAACCACTTCCTGTAGGACCTTTGGCATGCATCCGGCGACTATCAGTGGCCTCCCGCTCCTGGCGAGTTCCCTTATCCGCTTGACGATCTTCTGCTCCGTCGGCGTCTTGACGACGCACGTAAGGACCATCGAGGCGTCAGCCGTCTCGGACCTCTCCGCCAGGCCGTATCCGGCCTCAAGAAGAAGGCCCTGAACGATCTCGGCGTCGGCGGCGTTGGCGCTGCAGCCGTAGACCTCGATGTGTATCGTCGGCATGCCCACTTTCGCAGTTTTGAAGAATGGACCGCGGAATAAAAGGACCGCTCCTAGGTGAGGCGAAGGGGGCCCTCATCCACGTAAGTGGCGGCGAAGACTTAACCCTAGGAGAGGCCATGAGAGCGGCGGAGTCAGTCACGGAGTCGATGGGAGAGGAGGCGCTGGGAATCTGGGGGAGCCGCGTGGACCCAGCCCTGAACACTGATAAGAGTAAACCTGGTCGTCACAGGCGTCACGTCGCCTTACGCCGCCTCAGGCTACGAAGCGGAGCTCAGCCCCTTGTATAACGTCGACCCCTGGGAGTGCAACGACCAGTGGATCGACCTTGACCTCGACCTTTACAACATGGAGGAGAGTCTAAGCTAGGGCCTTCCTGAGGTTAGCCCAGACCTTTTCGAGCCTTTCAGTCACGGATGTTCCCGAGCCGATGGCCTCGGTCCGCCCCCTCTTGATCGCCTCTATAATGTCCTCAACCTCGCTTGAGGCCGAGTCCACGACTGTGTACGCTCTCCCGATGGTTCTTGGTATGTGGGAGTCGCTGCCCCCTGTCACCGGCAGGTCAAGCTTCTCGGCGAGCTTCCTGTTGTACCCCGTGATTGCGTCGTAGGGGAACTGGGCGGAGTTGGCGACTTCAACGGCGTCGAAGCCGCAGAGGCTAGCCTGGTTGATGCTTACCCAGCTCCTCGGCAGGCCGTATGGGTGGGCGAGGATCGCCGTGGCCCCTTGGCCGTGGATACGTTCAACTGTCTCCTTCATGGAGAGGTTTGGGGGGACGACCTCCGTGGGCTCGAGGCACAGGATGTGGGCGCCGAGGGCGGAGACCTCCAAGCCGGGCACCACAACGAGCCCGTCCCTGCTCTTGAGGGCTTCCTCGACCCCGTCCAAGGTGTCATGGTCGGTGATGGCGTAGCCGTCAAGCCCTTGCTCGACGCATCTCATATTGATCTCCTCTATCCTGTTGACGGCGTCGCTGCTGTGAAAGGTGTGGAGGTGGAGGTCGAGCTTGAGCTTCAAAACACCATACCTCTTCCCCTAGCCCGCCTTGCCTATGCGTCGGAACATCGCCCTGATCTTCCTGTTTGCGCACGGGACGCCGCATGTTATCAACAATGACTCATTAAGCAGGGACCTATGCTCCTTCAAAACATTACCAGCTGTGAGTATAGAACACCTTGGTTAATTGAATAGAGAAAGAACGCAATAAAAGGTTTCCAACCACAGACTGAGGATGGCAATCTTTGACGCAGACCTCGTAATGGTGATACTAGTGCTACGATGCAGTGAAAAAAATAGATGCAACTACCCGACCCGGATTAATCCTTCACATGATCCAGCTATTCGACTTGAATAGGCTTCCTTACTTCTTCTCAGGGGAGAATGAGGCCCATACGACGATGAGGATCAGCGTCATCAAGGCGCCACCCAGGCCCGAGAGGAACCACTCGGCGTTCAGCAGTTCCGGGAACATCTCCAGGATAATCGGGACCAGCCTCTTGTAGGCAAAGTAGGCGACGATCCCGCCGAGGAAACCTATAAAGGCGAACACTGTGAAAACGGTAAGTCTTCCAGCCATTATCCTCAACCTTGATAACCGATACCCTAGGTTTATATATTAAATGTGCTGAGCGTATAATTTACTTAATAAATTAATTTCCTACTATTGTTAGATAATTTTTTAATGCTTTTTTACAAGAGTTACTTTCATTTTCTGGAAGTTAAGTTACATTTTCATATCAATTGATAAGTAAAATATCGGCGAAAAAGCCTCAATTAATCACATAAGCGATGCAATAATCTATTGCATTAACGGGGTGTAGAGTTCTCTCGAGGTTAGTTCAAATGGTAGACTCTTTCGCTGGAAGATGGGAGAAAAAAGATGATCCCTCCTTCTCGGCAAAGGTGAAGGACGCCATACACCCGCCAGGCCCCCTCAAGCCAAGGCTCGACGCAGCGACGAAGAGAATCGAGATGCAGATCCAGAGGCTGGATCAGGCATCCAACAGGTTCGGTGAACGCGACAAGTCCATATTCAACAGGATCGTCGACGCCTACTCCAAGCACGACACCGCACGCGCGAACGTCTTCGCCAACGAGCTTGCGGAGATCCGCAAGATGGAGAAGATGATTTTCCACGCGAAGCTGGCCCTCGAGCAGATAACGCTGAGGCTGAAGACGGTCACAGAGCTCGGCGACGTGGCTGTCACACTGCTCCCTGTGGTCGGTGTCATCGGCGACATCAAGAACGGTATGGCTGCCATCTCGCCCCAGGCGGAGAAGGAGCTCGGAGAGATCGGAAACCTCCTCAGTGGCATCGTCGTCGACGCTGGCGCTGTGACGGGGATGACGATCAACTTCGAGTCGGTCAACGAGGACTCTGCGAAGATCCTCGAGGAAGCCCAGACCATAGCGGAGTCGAGGATGAAGGACACCTTCCCAGAGCTACCCGGCAAGGCCGGTCAGCTCGGAAGCTCCCTCACCGACCGCGTCTAAGAGGGGTGGCCAGACAAGATGAGCCGGAAAAACCCCTCCCCCTCCTTTTTTAAGAGAAGCCTGAAGAACCAGGCATTGCTAGGTTTGATGATTAATCGCAAGCTAGGCATTAGGCCTTATTTTAGCTGTGTTTTTCCTAGGACGAACCACTCGTCCAACTGTTAAAAGCGCTGGAGCGTGTCAAAATGGAGTTCACAACTCGTCAAGGAGAGGCTCTCGCCCCCCGTCCAGAGACCATAGCCCAGCTGAAGAAGCAAAGCGCCCAGCTGGACCAAGTGTCCACGAACCTGAAGGAGCGGGACAGGGCTCTGTTCGACCTATGCGCAAGGGCTATTGAGAGGTCCGACATGCTCCGGGCGAACATATATGCGAATGAGCTGAACAGGGTACGCCAGTTGAAGAGGATGATCTCCCAGAGCCAGCTCGCCATCGACTGCATCACCATCAGGCTCGAGAACTTCATGGAGCTCTACAATCTGGTCACCGACCTGAGGCCCGTGTCGAAGATCATCCAGGATATATCGGGCGACATTAAGAGCGTCATACCCCAGTTCGCTGCTGAACTTGAGCAGCTCTTCTCAGTGGCCAACGAGACGCTGTTGAGTGGAAGCGTCGACTTCAGTCAGCCGAGCCTCGAGCAGGCGCTCTCGGCTAGCAGCCAGGAGAGCCAGGACATCCTCAGGGAGGTCTCCGAGCTGGTCGAGGGGAACATCAAGAGCAGCTTCCCCGAGCCCCCCATCAAGACCCCCCAGAGGATAATTGAGCGCCCACTGGAGTCTTTCGCATACGAGCAAGCCCCCAGGCAGGTGGAGGTACAGAGACCGTCACATAAGGACAGCGTCTCCAAATCGAGCGACTGGTCAGTCTTATCCGACGATGTCGTGAAGATGTTGGACGACCTCAACGCGAGGGGCCGGGTCAAGATGGAGGAGTGCGTAGCATGAGCGTAGCGACGCAGCTAGAACAGGATGCCATGCACTACGCCGCCGAGGCGGTCCAGTACGACAAAGTGGGTAACAGGGACAAGGCCACGGAGTGCTACAAGAGGGCCGTGGAGCAGCTCATGCGCCTGATAAAGCTCTACCCGGACTACACATTCAACAAGTTCTACATCGAGAAGGTGACAACCTACCAGGAGAGGATAAGGTTCCTCAAGTCCGAGGAGTCAGGCGACGAGTCCTCCTTCGGCGAAAAGTTCACCTCCTTCGAGACCCAGACCACCGTCTCCAATATGGAGACGCCTGAGGCGAAGGAGCCGATGGAGAGGCCGAACGTTAAGTGGACCGAGGTCGCCGGTCTCGAGGACGCGAAGAAGGCGATAAAGGAGGTCATCGTTTACCCGGTTAAAAGGCCGGACCTATATCCCCTCGGCTGGTCCCGTGGCCTTCTCCTCTTTGGCCCGCCTGGATGCGGCAAGACGCTCCTAGCCGCGGCCGTCGCCACAGAGATCGACGCCGAGTTCATACAGCTCGACCCTGCTGCCATCATGTCGAAGTGGCTGGGCGCGGCGGAGCAGAACGTCGCCAAGGTTTTCGGAAGCGCGAGAAGGACGGCGATTGGTGGGAAGCCTGTCATCATCTTCATCGACGAGGTCGACTCCCTCATAGGCGTCCACACGAACGAGGTCGGCGGAGAGGTGAGGATGAGGAACCAGTTCCTGAAGGAGATGGACGGCATGCAGGACAAGGGGAAGAAATTCCATCTCTACGTCGTCGCCGCCACCAACAAGCCTTGGGACCTCGACTGGGCCTTCATACGCAGGTTCCAGAAAAGGGTGATGGTTCCACTCCCCGACTACGACACTAGGCTCCAGATATTCGAACTCAACACGATCCAACTCGAGCTCACCACGGACGTCGACCTACACGAGCTGACGAAGCTGACGGACGGATACACGGGCAGTGATATAAAGGACATCTGCCAGGTCGTCCGCCAGGAGGTCATCAGGGAGCTCTTCGAGTCGGGCAGAGCCGTAGACACCAAAGCTAAACCTAGACCTATAGGGATGGGGGACTTCGTCCACTCGATAGAGTCGAGGAAGCCGAGCGTCTCGAAGCAGATGATAGAGTCATACGACAAGTGGTTCGACCAGTTCAAGGCCCTGTAAGCGGGTGGAAGCATGGATGAGAGCAACGCTAGTGACGTGGTTGTGGCGGCGAAGGAGCTAGGCGAGGCATACGAGGAGACCGCCTCCCTCCTCGCCGGATTCGCTGAGGGCGTCCATGAGACCAGCAACCTCTACGGTTCCGGAAACCAGGGGGCTGGTGCGGCCCTCGTGTCCCTCGGCATCACGCTGATAGCCATCCCAGAGCCGACGCTCATCTCGGATGTCATTGGCTGCGGTATCGTTGGCGCCGGCATCGCCTACCAGAGGTTCGTCCTACCACCACTCTCGATCGCCGACATCTACTCCTCAATCGAGAATCAGGTGATGAATCTTAGGAGCAGCAGTCAAAGGATGACGAGTGAGATAGGCCTGACTATCGAACCCAAAAAGAGTGAGCCCCGATGACACCCTGAGCGACCGATATCAACCCAAGAGTGCCCGGCCTAGATCATAATACTCTCGTATGTTTTGATGAATTCGCCTCTGAGGCGTCTGCGTTCCTTCTCCGGGAGGAAGGCTGAGTCGACGGCATCAAGGCTTATCTTGAAGAGTTCCTCAGGAGTGAAGTCTAGCCCCCGATGTAGAGTCAGGTACTCGTTGTTCATGTCCGTACCGAACATAGGGGGGTCGTCGCTGTTGACCGTTGCTCTGATCCCATTCTCCATGAAGGTCCTTATTGGGTGAGCCTCGATCGACTTGATGGCCCCGGTCCTGAGGTTGCTGACTGGGCAGGCCTCAATGGTGATATTTTTCTCCCTGATCCTTTTCATCAATTTCGCGTCGCGGGCGGCTGCTATGCCGTGGCCGATACGCTCGACGCCGAGCCTATCGATCGCGCCCCAGACGCTCTCCGGGCCGGCGGCCTCCCCGGCGTGGGCGACGAGGTGAAGCCCCATTTCGGCCGCCCTCCTGTAGACCTCCTCGTAAGGCTCTGGCGGGAACCCGTGCTCGCTTCCGCCGAGGTCGACGGCGACTACGTTGTCCCCCTTCTCCTCGATCCAGCCGAGGGCGTCCATGCCGATCTTAGGGCCGTAGTTCCTGACGAGGTCGATCCTTATTGTGCAGGAGATGCCGAGGTCCCTTCTCGCCCTCCTTATCCCCCTGTTTATGGAGTCGAGCATGAGGCCGTAGTCGAGGCCTCTCCTGACATGGTCGTTCGCCGAGAAGATCGCCTCGACGTGCCTCACGTTGCAGAGGGCGTCGGCCTCCAGCATCTCGTAAGTTAGGCGCTCGTACTGGCTCTCCCTCGTGATACAATCGTCGACCATGGTGTAAACCTGTATGAAGTGGGGGAAGTCTCTGTACTGGAAGAAGTGCATTATGTCGTCGAGAGAGCCGAAGAGGTGGCTCTTGCCACTCTCCTGCGCCAACCAGAGGAGGGTCTCCGGCCGGGTAGAGCCGACTATGTGGATATGCTGCTCAAGCTTCGGCATGGCCCTGATTATGTCCTCGGTCTCCATGCTGAGAGGTATCGGCGTCATAGGTTTAAGACTGCTTCTTCAACCCGCCGTATGTCTCGGTGGTGAAGAAGATGAATATAGTGGTCATCACGACGCCTATGACGATGAGCGCCATGTTGGAGACGAAGTAGCTCCCTGTAACGTCGATGAGGCCGCCGAATATCGGGGTTATGACAGAGAAGCCGATGGTGCCGATGCCGTTGAGGAGGCCCAGGCCGATGCTCGCCTTCTCGACGGGAAGCACCTCGGGCACCATGCTGAAGAAGAGGACCCAGAGCGACATGCAGAAGCTTATCGCGCCCGAGAGGGTGGCGTAGACGAGGACAGGCACCCAGCCAGGGGCGAATAGGAAGGTTATCAGGAGGAGGACGTAGAGGGATGAGAAGAGCACGATGGGCAGCTTCCTCTTCCTCAACCTGTCCGATATGATCCCCATCGCGATGCAGCCGGGGATGCCGGCTATTGTGCCGACGCTGGATATGACGCCGGCCTCGATGTAAGTGAAGCCCTTCGTCTCGATGAGGAGCTGAGGCATCCATGTCATGAAGACCCAGCTGAAACTTAGAAGTACATAGCCAACGATAAAGGGGTAAAGTCTTCTGTCCCTAAGGGCCTCGCCGAAGGTGGCGAATAGTTTGCTGCTGGACTTCTTGGTTATCCCGTTTCCGCTTGGGCTGTTCTTCAGTATGAAGAAGTTCATCACGTAGTTTACGACGAGGATTACAACGACCATGAAATATAGGCTCCTCCAGCCCCCGAACAGTGTGTTCGCGAGGGGGAAGCCCATATAGCTGGTGAAGTTGCCCAGGCCGCTTGAGGCGCTCAGGATACCTATCGCAGTCGCCTTCCGATCAGCTGGGAACCACCTGCCGATTATGCTGACTGCGTTGATGTAGAAGACGCTGCATCCTATCCCTATCATGAGTTGGGCGACGTAGAGGAGCTCGAGCCTGTAGCTGAGCCAGAAGAGGAAGACGCCGACGACTGTTAGGGCGGTGAAGCCGAGGATCGTCTTCCTCGGTCCCAGGACGTCGGTGAGCATCCCGGCCGGTATCTGCATGAGACCGTAGACGAGGGAGTAGGCCGAGATCAGGAGTCCCATCGTCCCCTTGTTTATGCCCAACTCGACTATGAGCACGGGCGTGAGCGCAGACGCCGCGGTCCTCAGGAAGTTCTCGACGTAGTAGGTCACGCAGATGCTCCCGAGGATGACGAGGGCGAACCAGCGCCTCTTCTCCAAACAGTATCCCCCCTTCGACGCCGCACAAAAATTTAAGCCTTACCGAACCTTCAACGGTGAAAAACTTATCACAAATGCGGCCCACTTATGATGCATGTCAATCGAGAACTGTGCGGAACTGGCCGTGATTGGCGGCACCGGCGTCTATGACCCGGAGATCCTCGGGGAGAGGCGTGAGGTCAAGGTCTACACGCCGTATGGCGCCCCCTCCGACATGATTACCCTTGGTCTTTACAAGGGTAGAAGCGTCGCCTTCGTCCCCCGCCATGGTAGGGGTCACCAGATCCCGCCCGCTAGGATAAACAACAGGGCGAACATCTGGGCCCTGAAGCAGCTCGGCGTTAAACAGATAGTGGCTTCCAGCGCCGTCGGCAGCCTCCGCGACGACTACAAGCCGGGCGACTTCGTCATAACCGACCAGTTCATCGACAGGACGAAGAATAGGCCCGACACCTTCTACGAGGGAGGCAGGATCTGCCACATCTCCTCATCCGACCCGATCTGCCCCCAGCTCCACGACTACTTCGTCCACCAGGCGAAGAAGAGTGGGTTTACGGTTCACCCACAGGGGACCTATGTCTGCGTGGAGGGGCCCAGGTTCTCGACTAGGGCAGAGTCCCGCCTCTTCAGGCAGTGGGGATGCGACATCATAGGCATGACCCTCTACCCTGAGGTGATCCTTGCTAGGGAGATGGAGATCTGCTATGTGTCGATCGCCATGGTCACGGACTACGACGTCTGGGCGGAGAAGCCTGTCTCGTCCGACGAGGTTGTCGAGACGATGCGCGAGAACTCGGCCAAATTCAAGAAGCTGATCATGGACGCGCTGCCTGGGATGCCGAGGGAGCGGAAGTGTGGCTGCGGGGAAGCGCTTAAGTACGCTCTCCTTTAGGGTCGAAAAGGTTCAAATCCGATCCGGTTTTTATTTTCTGTATGGCCAAGCTGGACTATGTCTTCATGGTGCTGAAGGAGCACCCCTACGGAAGGGTTACTATAAAACTGTTTAATCCCTTTATTTCTAGCTTAGTTCTCGGCGTCTGTTCTATGCGTGTTTGCAGGCTTTCGGGAAGCGCGCGAAAAGAAGAGGATGAAATCAGATTTTTGATTCAAATGATCAATTAGTAAAGCCTTTATACTTGACATACTAACAATGAGTGAAGATAATTGTTAACCTCAGCCTACCTCACCGACAAGCAGCTGACGATATGGGACCTCCACAGACACGGCTACAGCCAAGCAGATATAGGTAGGAAAATCGAGGCCACTAGGCAGGCAGTATATGACGCGTTAAAAATATCGCTAGGTAAAGTAGACTTTGCCCTACGACACACAGCCGAGGCAAACTCGATTGAAGTAAAATACGTCGACGCCAAGAATGGCATACTTTTAGGCATAGTTCCTGTTGACTCTAGCAGAGTCATCATCACGTTCTCAAGGAAGCATGGGGTCCAAACGTGGCACTTCGAGGAGCCTGACTGCGACAGGTGCCGGTACACGAAGCGGTGCATGGAAAGGCTGCTGGATGAGGCTGAGGAGAGAGGAATAGAGCTCGGCTTAGAACAGAGGAAACTACCCCCATCCAAGCTGGCTCACCTAATCTTCTCTAGGATGATACCGGAGCTTAGAGCATGAACCCTCGAACTGTTTTTTTTAGCTTCTTCGGATGGTGTCCAGGTGTTAGGGCGGCAGCTAGATTCATGCCAGATAGAGAGATACAGCCTAGTAGTGTACTTGTAGTGGGCATCTTATCCTCAACATTAATCATGGGGGTAGCTTTCTATCTCTCGATTCAAACTGTGCCTTCAAGCTGGAGGCCCCTCAAGGTATATATCGACGATGCAGTTTACGATGACGAGATTTTCACGAAGAGCTTCAACTACACAAAGATAAGAAACAAAGATGTCCGTTTCAACATCCCTCTTAACGTGTCTCAGCTAGTGAGAGACCCCAGATCCATAGGATACACGCAGGTGCTCGAGTTCAAAAGCGCCTCGGATGCTGTGGCTTGGATTGGGGGCTATGATACTCCTAATATCGTTACAGGCTTCGCTGAGTGGCTCAGCAACGGAACCTACGACAAGGTGTACCTAAGGTACTATGGCCCAGGCCCATACAATCTTCCACCCAGTGGCGGCGCCCTTGACATTGGCAAGTCGTTCGGGCATGTACCAGGGACAGCTGGTTGCGATTTCGAAGTGAGAAGAGAGACATGGGTAGCGGCTCTCGACCCTGGTCTAATGGCAACGGATGTGGTCACAATCTGGAAATCTTACAATACAGGGGCCTCGTCGGTAATCCTTTGGAGATTTTATGTTATACTAGAGGGTGTCAACGTAAACAAGGCGGTGTTTGTACCGTGCAGTTAACATAGTGATGATGTCATTATCGCGCGCACTGCCATAACTCACTTTGGCCTCAAGATGATCAACGCACCCTCAAGATGACTCTCCAAGGACCTGGGCCAGAGGCGCTGAAGGTCGCGCCTCCTGAGATCCTCGAAGTCGTCTACAGGAAGCTCAGGGAAGACACCTACAAGCACTTCGTCGACTAGCTTTTTTCTGGAAATCCTTGGAATAGCGAGGAGTTAGTTCGTTAAATTGGTCAAAACTTCGGCTTCAGTCTTCGCCTCTTCTTGTCGTACGCTGCCTTTACGAAGCCGTAGTATGGGGGGCTTGGCGCCCACGGTCGGCTCTTGAACTCCGGGTGGAACTGGGTGGCTAGGAAGAAGTAGTTGTTGGGGAGCTCCATCATCTCCTTACGGGCGCCGTCTGGGCTCCAGGCGCTGAACACGACACCTGCGTCCTCCAACCTAACCCAGTAGTCGGGGTTCACCTCCCAGCGGTGCCTGTGCCTCTCTTGGATAAGCTCGGAGCCGTAGAGCCTGTGAGCCAATGTGCCGAGCTTGACGACTGCGGAGTGTGAGCCGAGACGCATGGTGCCTCCCTTTGCTGAGATGCCCCGCTGCTCGGGGAGGAGGTCTATGACGGGGTTCGTCGTGTGAGGCTCGCACTCCGTGCTATCAGCGTCCTCAATGCCGAGGAGGTGGCGGCTGATCTCGACGACGCTCAGCTGGAGACCGTAGCAGATTCCAAGGAACGGCTTGTCCCTGACCCTGCAGTACTCTATCGCCCTGATCTTGCCGAGGGCGCCCCGCTTGCCGAAGCCGCCGGGGACTAGGACGCCATCGTAGCCGGAAAGATCCTCAACCTTCTCCGGCTCCTCCTCGAAGGCCTCGGTCTCTATCCAGTCGATCTGGACCCTGCACCCTGCCTTGGCCGCGGAGTGCCGAAGCGCTTCGTTGACGCTGACGTAGCAGTCGGCTAACTCGGCGTACTTGCCGCACATGGCGATCTTGACGACGTCCTTAGGCTCCTTGAAGCGCGTGACCATCCTCCTCCACTCCGTCCAGTCGGGCTTACGCCCGTCAAGGCCGAGGTACTCGCATAGCACGACTCCCATGCCCTCCTCCTCTAGCAGGAGTGGGAGCTCGTAGATCGTCTCGACGTCAACTGAGGTGAGGACCGCCCTCTCCTCGACGCTGCAGTAGAGGGCTATCTTGCTCTTCGCAGCCTCTGGTAGGAGGCCTGCCTCGCAGCGGGCGACTATGATGTCGGGCTGGAGCCCTATAGCGCGTAGCTCCTTGACGCTGTGCTGGGTTGGCTTCGTCTTGGGCTCTCCGACCGCCTCTAGGACAGGGACGAGGGTGACGTGGACGAGGATCGTGTCGCCGCGCTTCTCCTCCCGCCTCATCTGGCGGAACGCCTCGAGGAAGGGGAGGCTCTCTATGTCGCCGACCGTACCTCCGCACTCGACCAGGACAACGTCGACTCGGCTCTTCTCGGCGACGAGCCTTATCCTCCGCTTGATCTCGTCCGTTACGTGGGGGATTATTTGCACACAGTGACCGAGGTACCCGCCCTCGCGCTCCCGTTGGATCACCTGCTGGTAGAGCTGACCTGAGGTGACGTTGTTGAGCCCCGTCAGCTCAAGGCCGAGGAAGCGCTCGTAGGCACCGAGGTCCATGTCGGCCTCGTAGCCGTCGTCGAGGACGAAGACCTCGCCGTGGATGTAGGGGTTCATGGTGCCCGCGTCGACGTTGAGGTAGGGGTCGCACTTTATGGGGGTAACAGAGTAGCCGCGGGTCTGGAGCATCTTGCCCACGGAGCACGTGACGAGCCCCTTACCGATGCCGCTGAGCACCCCACCAGTAATAAAAACGTACTTGGTCAATGGGGATACCTGCTCACAACACAATCGAAAAGAACAGGGGGTGAAAGATAAACTCTTTGAATACTGTGTTAACCAAATTATCATCTGTATGATATTTGGCTTCGAAGCCCCTTTTGAAGCCGCTCGTGCTTAGCCGTTCGGGACCGGTATCTTGGCGTCCGTCGTGATGTTGAGCCCGAGCTGCTTG
This sequence comes from uncultured Candidatus Bathyarchaeia archaeon, assembly GCA_964628365.1. GTDB lineage: Archaea > Thermoproteota > Bathyarchaeia > TCS64 > TCS64 > UBA8941. Next base: position 40,960 of record CAZVMI010000001.1, read on the forward strand.
AGCGGAATCTCGTCTCCCTCGTCCATGAGGTGGGTGGTGTGCATCTCGCAGTTCCTGAGCTGATCGAGGGAGTTCATGCACCTGAGGGCGTTCTTGTCGTTTACCGAGCTGGCGGCGAGGGCGTCGAGGACCTCCTTAACATCGAGGCTTACGCTGGTGAGCCCCATCCTGTTCTTGAGGAGCATCAGGCTCTCTATCACAGGCCTGGCGATGACCTTGGTCTCGTCTGGAAGCCTGGAGAGGGTCTTCGCCGCGTTCAGTAGCGCCGCAGACTCTGCGTGGAGGAGTGGCGAGTTCTTCCCCGTGATGATGATGGGCTTGCCTCTCCCGCCGACGATCTCGATGGCGGCACCGCAGAAGATGCCCCTGTCACCCTTCCCCTCACGCTGCCTCCTTCTCGCGTCCTCGGCTGCCTCCCTCGCCGGCTCGACGACTGAACGGTCGCCGGGCTTCACCCCCACCTTCGCCATGATGTCGTCCATCCTCTCGAGGGTCCTGTGAGGCGTCTCACCCTCTATGAACTCCCTGTGGTACCTGAAGTAGCGGCGGACGATCTCCTGCCTGCTCGCCTCACTGACGACAGCGTCGTCGACGATCCCCTCCTTCGCCATGTTGACGCCCATGTCTGTCGGCGACCTGTACCCTGCGAGGGGGTCGTCCGGGCCGACCATCTTCTCTATGATCTTCCTGAGGATGGCGAAGTTCTCGACGTCACGGTTGTAGTTGATAGCTGTGACTCCGTAGGCGGCCTTATGGAATGGGTCGACGACATTGTAATCACCTATATCGGCTGTCGCTGCTTCGTATGCGACGTTTACTGGGTGGTTGAGTTCTAGGTTCCAGATGGGGAAGGTCTCGAACTTGGCGAATCCTGAGCTTATCCCTCTCTTCCTGTCTTGGAAGACCTGGCTCATACTGAAGCTCATCTTACCGCTACCAGGGCCAGGGGCGGTCACAATCACTATCCGCCTGTCGGTTTCGACATAGTCAGGTTTGCCGTAGCCCTCGTCGCTGACGACGAGGTCGAGGTCCGTGAGGTAGTTCTCTATCTCGTAGTGGAGGTAGACCCTTATGCCCCGGTTCTCGAGCTTCTGTTTAAACTTCCTGGCTGAGAGTTCGCCGCTGTACCTGGTTATGACGACGGCGGAGACGTCGACGCCCTGGTCCCGGAGGTCGTTTATGTCCTTGAGTATCTGGTCTTCGTAGGCGAGGCCGAAGTCGCTTCTTATCTTCCTGCCCTCTATATCCTTGGCGCTGATGCAGTGGACCATCTCAGTTCTGTCGCCGAGTTTTTTGAGCATCTGCATCTTGGTGTCTAGGTTGAAGCCTGGGAGGACGCGGGAGGCGTGGTGGTCGAACCTGAGTTTGCCCCCGAACTCTAGGTATAACTTGTCGAAGAGGCTGACACGCTCAAGAATCTTCGCCACTTGAAACCTTAGGTACCTATCGGCGTCGAAACCGATCTCCCTGATCATTCAGACACCTCGAAGACGGGGCGCGCAATCAATGTTTTTGCGTTAAGAGAATCTTGATCGGTTGTGCCTGAAGCGACGTCCCTCTGCATATTCAACAATAAATTCTAGTCAGATATGATTTTTACTAAGCCACTAGGAGGTGATGATGGATTCCGCCGTCATCTCGACCGGTTTCTCGATGCCCATCAAGAGGAGTATTGTGGGGGCGATGCTGCTCAAGCCCAGACCCTCACTGAGTTTAATCCTCTTCAGCTCAGGCTCCCCACTTATCAAGATGAAGGGGACGGGGTTGAAGCCGTGGCTCGGGTTAGGCTCCCCGTTGGGGTAGAACATGGTCTCTACGTTGCCATGGTCCCCTGTGATGATTACTGTGTATCTCGCCGCCAATCCGTTTTCAACTACCTCCCCCACGCACCTATCCACGGTCTCGCAGGCCTTTATGCCCGCTGCCATGTTGGCTGAGTGGCCGACGAGGTCGCCGTTGGCGTAGTTGACGAGTATGAAGTCGTATTTCCCCGATCCTATCTCTTTGATGAGTCTCTGGTTGATCTCGGGGGCGCTCATCTCGGGCTTCTCCTCGTAGCTTGGGACCTTCGGGCTCGGGACGAGTATCCTGTCCTCGCCTGGGTTCGGGTCCTCGATCTGGCTGTTGAAGAAGAAGGTGACGTGGGCGTACTTCTCGGTCTCCGCTATCCTGAGCTGGCGTAACCCGTTCCTGCTGAGAACTTGGCCGAGGTTGTTGGTGACGGGGAGCTGGGGGAAGGCGACGGGGAGGGCGAGGTGCTTGTCGTACCCGCTCATGCAGACGAAGTGTACCCGCGGGAACGCCTTCCTCTCGAACCCCTTGAAGTCTGACTGGGTGAGCGCGTAGGTGATCTGCCTGGCTCGGTCGCTCCTGAAGTTCCAGAAGACTACGGAGTCCCCGTCCCGGATGAGGGCGACTGGTTTCTCGTCCTCTGTAAGCACCGTCGGTTCAACGTAGTAATCTGTCGCCGCCCCGCGCTCATAGGCGCACTTCACGGCCTCAATTGGGTCTGTCTCCTCTTTGCCCATGCCTAAGGTGAGTAGGTTGTATGCCCTCTCTGTGCGCCCCCAGTTCGTGTCCCTGTCCATGGCGTAGAAGCGGCCGACGATGGAGGCGATCCTCCCCACCCCCTTCTCGGCGATCTGTCTCAGCGTACCCCGGATGAAGGTCACCGCGCTCCTCTCCGGGACATCTCGGCCGTCGAGGAAGCAGTGGACGTAGACCCACTCCAGCCTGTTTCTCCTGGCGAGCTCGAGGAGAGCGTAGAGGTGGGCCGTCGCACCGTGGATCCCCTGGTCGCTAAGAAGCCCCATGAGGTGGAGCCTGCTATCGTTCTTTCTGCAGTTCTCGATGGCTCCTAGGAGGGCGGGGTTCGAGTAGAAGGACCCGTTCATTATGCTCTGGTTTATCTCCTCGTAGGGCTGCCAGACTACTCGGCCGGCGCCCATGGTTAGGTGGCCGGGCTCACTTCCGCCCTGTGTCCCCTCGGGGAGGCCGACGGCGTTCCCGGTGCACTTGAGCAGGGTCCAAGGGTACTTGCGCATGTACCTTTCGTTGTTCGGTGTGTGGGCCTGGCGGACGGCGTTTCCCTTGTCCTCCTCTGAGTAGCCCCAGCCGTCCCTCACGACGAGGATGACCCTGCGCAGGACCATGGCTGAAGAGAAAGAAATGACTGGATTAAAGATTACCTCTTCTGGATGAGCCCGGGCTCGTCGACCTTCATTGGCTTCACCAGAAGGATGGCGGCGGGCTCCACCCTCGGCTTCTCGTCCCTGAGGAGTAGGTAGTATGCCGCAGTGTTGAAGACGTATATCGTCGCCCCGAGGAAGATGGGGAGGTCGAGGGACGCCCCCATGAGCTGCCCACACACCCAGGTGGAGATCGCCGAGCCCCCCATTGATGCCATGGAGACGACGCTGTTCGCCGTCGCCTTCTCCTCGGGGGAGAGGAGTCTCATGAAGAGGGAGGAGGAGAGGGGTGAGGACATGTTCGCCAGCCCCATCCGCACCACGTAAAAGATGGCTACAGCGGCGAAACTAGGAGCTAAGGGGATCATGAAGAAGAATGGCACGCAGAGGCCAAGGGACATGACGATGGTCCTCAGCGTCCCCATCCTCCCGGACACTCTCGGGGCTAAGATGTGTGCCGTCGCTGAGGCGAATGATGAGGCGAAGAAGAGCGTACCGAGGGCGTCAGACTCGACCATGAACTTCGCGTTCACGTAGAACGGGAACAGGTTGAAGAGCAGGCCTACACCAGTCTGCCCGATCAGGTTCAGGAGGAAGAACTTCGCCACAACACCCCTCGATTCTAGAGTGAACCTCCGTGCATTACTCTGCTCGCTACGCCGTGCCCCACGGGCCGCGAGTAGGAAGAACGGAAACGTCGTGAAGAAGACCAGGGCTGTGGCTAGGAGAAGCGTCCAGTAGGATGCCCTCAGGCTGAGGCCAAATGTCGAGACAAGCGCCATGGGTATGAACCCAGCGAGGCTTCCAATCGCCATCATGGAGATATTTAGGAACCCCATGAGACCGAAGGCCCTGTCCATGTCGTCTGAGTCGAAGAAGGAGGAGTACATGGGGCCAAGGACGACGAAGGCCGCGTTACTGGCCCCGAACAGGAAACGCGCAGCCATGAAGATCACCACGGTGCCCGAGGTTAGATGTAGGATGATCGCCGCGCAGAAGGTGGCGATGCCCACCGCCAGGATCTTTGGTCTTCCGATCCTGTCTGCCAGGAGGCCCATGGGCAGTGTCAGCAGGAGCGTAGCTATGGACCTCATCGTGTATATGTCTCCAAGGGTCGCGCTGCCGAAGCCGAGGGAGACGAGGTAGAGCTGGTCCACGACCGTGAATATGCCGTTGGCTAAGCCGTTCAGGGTCATGCCGACTAGGAAGAGCTTGGCGTTGAGAGAAATCTTGGAAGGGATGAAGGAGCTGAGCCTCACCGTCGTACCGGCTCACCCTTTCAGTTGAAGGGAACGGCCTTCTTGTAGTATCCGATGACCCTGCCTAGGGCCTGGTCGAAGGAGGTTTCCCTCCCCTCCTCGATGGAGATCACCTTGATTAGAGCCTCGAGGGCCTTCAGGTTCTGCTCCGATACCTCATAGGTCTTCATCTTTCATCGAGGCTGAAGATTCGGCCTCGGTTTTTAAATCCGACTCAAGTTGCATAATTACCTGAAATCATCACGGTTCGTAGTCACAACTTGTGAGTATGCGAAGTGTCTTAGCTTTAAAAGGGGAGGCGACGGCGGGTTACTCGGTGAGATGCTTGGGTTACGATGAGGCGGTCAGACGCGGCGTGAGAGCCCTAGGGAAGGTGGGGGGGAGACTTCTCGTGGACGATGCTACTGTCGAGGCGGCCTCAGGGGACCTCGTCGAGGTCTCGGATCTTACAGAGTGCCTAGGCAACTGCTACTTCAGGTGCAACCTCAGCACCGGCTCGCTGGAGTCGAGGCACGGCGACGTCGGCGTCGATGGCAACCTCCGCGCCGGCGGCCTGGTCGAGGTGCGGGACGGTAGCCTAAGCGTGGGTGGGATCCTGGTGGCTGAGAGGGTGAAGGTGAGGAAGAGGCTGGATGTAAGAGGTGGCCTTGACGCAGGCGACATCTCCGTTGGCGGTTCCCTCGGTGTCGAAGGCCCCGCAAAGGTGAACAGACTCGATGTGGGGGGGACCGTCGAATGTGCCTCTGGCCTCGACGCTGACCTGATAGACGTAGGCGGCTCCGTGAGGGTCTCGGGTGCGACGAGGAGCTCCAGGATAGATGTGGGTGGCAAATTCGTCGGCGACGGCGTCGTAGCCGATGATGTCGATGTCGGCGGAAGCTTCGAGGCGGGCGATGTGGACATAGGCAAGATCGATGTCGGCGGCACCATAAGGCTCGGCGGGGGGGTGGTCAGGCGCGAGGTTGACGTCGGTGGTAAACTCGAATCATCAAAGCCTCTCAGGTTCGGGAGGCTGGACGCCGGTGGTAAGATATGGCTGTCGGGTGGTGAGGGCTGTGAGCTTAGAGCTGGGGGCAAACTCACGAGCTCCGGCGCCCTGAGATTCACGGTCATCCAGGTGGGCGGGACCGTCGAACTGGACGGTGACGCCTCGGGTGAGGCTGTCGAGGTCGGCGGCACCTTAAGGGTCCACGGCGGACTTAGGCTGTCTGGGGGCTTGAGAGTAGGTGGCAAGGCGGATATCTCAGGGATACTGGAAGCCGGGTCCGTCAGGGTCGGGGGATCGGTGAGAGCCGATAGGATAAACGCAAAGACGGAGATCCAATCCAACTCGATCCACACCATTGGCGGCGCGAGGGCAGTTAGAATCGAGATAGGCCGCCGAGGTGAGGCCCATGGCCCACTGGTGGCCGAAGAGGTCGTTGTCGGCGAGGACGCCGAGGTGGAGGATGTCTACGGAGGCGTCGTAACGCTGAGACGCGGCAGCAGGATCGGGAACGTGTACGCCGTCGACCTGCGGGTTGAGAACGGCGTCGAGCTCCGCGAACATGTGGTCTACTCGGATCATCTCCGGGTGGACCGCAGAGTTTCGTTCTCCTCCCAGCCTGAAAAGGCTGAAAAACTGCCTCAGCCTCCCCTCTAGTAGGGCCGGGTGCCAGCCTTGGAGCGGAGGACGCGGTACGACATCTACGCCGACATCCTGGAGACCATAAGGAGCAGGGGCGTCATAGGCATCACTAGGATAAGCTACGGCGCGAACTTACCCGTCGACAGGGCTAAGGAGGCAGTCGAGTTCCTCCTCGAGCGTGGCCTTGTGAAGGAGGGCGACTACGGCGGGAACCAGGGCTACGTCATCACGGCTAGGGGCGGGGAGTTCCTACAGGCGCACAGGACGATAAAGCGGTACGTGAGTGAGGAGTAGACCCCCCTAGGTTTTTTCGGAGCCTTTCCCGGGCTCCTTATCGCCGAAGGAAGCCTGGAACGGTTCAACTGGTGTATTCTTCCAGCGTTTTTTGTACGGATTTGTATTTTCTTGTACGCTTTTATCTCGGTGTGAGTTGGGTAGAACTACGATCGTCGTTTTGAGGGCAGTCTGGTAGTCGGTGAGTGCTTAGGGTGCTTCGATGGCGGGTTTGTCGTCATGCTCCTCCTATGTGCCTCCCGGCAACGTAACCGTATTGATTTGGTGGCTGCAGTCTCTAAGCCTAAGAACGGCGTTGCCTAGAGGCGCGTATGCTACGACGTTAGGAACGGGCCGTTGAGGAGAAGCTGGGAGGAGGAAGCTCGATCAATTTCTCTCTCGCGCCTTGCCCTCGAAAGCACTGCGATGACTAACATTCACCATTTAAATCCTTTCAGCCCCATCTGTACTCATTACTCAGAGGTAAACGGATTGGTCACCGTCGAGGTACCCGGACAGCCCTGGTTCAAGGATAAACCGATCCCCCTTACCTTTCCAGTTGGCTGGAAGGTCAAGAGGTGTAAAATGGCCTGCGAGGATCAGAAGGGGTTGACTAAGGCTCAGATCAGGAAGGCGATAAGGCATCCCTTAGGAGCCAAGCCATTGGCGAAGCTCGCCGACGGGAAGAGTGAGGCAGTGATCATCTTCGACGACATGACCCGTCCCACGAAGACCTACCAGTACGCGCCCATCGTCCTCGAGGAGCTGAAGAAGGCGGGGATCAGGGACGAGAACGTCCGCTTCATTATCGCCCCGGGGAGCCACGGGACGTTCGGCCGCCTCGACTTCGTCAAGAAGCTCGGCGAGGAGATAGTGGACCGTTACCCCGTCTACAACCATAACCCCTACGAGATGGTGAAGCACGTCGGCAACACTAGCTACGGGACGCCGGTCTGGGTGAACGCCGAGGTGATGGCATGTGACCTCAAGATAGGCATAGGCACCGTCCTCTTCCACAGTATGAGTGGCTTCAGCGGCGGAGGCAAGATGATCTGCCCCGGCGTCGCCGGAATCGAAACCATAAGGCACAACCATGGCCCGGTCGGGGGCTTCGGTCCGGGCCTGAAGCCCCATCAGAGCACGGGGTACATGCTAAACGACGCCAACATTCTCAGACTGGACGCCGAGGAGTGCGCAAGGATAGCCGGCCTGGACTTCAAGATAGACACCGTCCTCAACCTGAGGCGTGACCCCATCGAGGTCTACGCCGGCGACTTCGTCCAGACCCAGAGGGCAGCCTCTA
>CAZVMI010000002.1:0-1746 GCA_964628365.1 uncultured Candidatus Bathyarchaeia archaeon
GCGCGCGGGAGATGGGCTGCTTCCCGACCTCGATCCTCGTGAACATAAGGGGTGATGCAAAGTTCAGGGAGGAGGCGAGCCTCGGATGGTGCTCCATCGGCAGACTCGATGTCGGCGAAGAGAGGTTCTGGCTCATAGATGGCCAGCACAAAATAGAGGCGCTCAAGAGGGCGATGGAAAGGAACAGCGACTTCGAGAGGTACCCAGTCATCCTCTCCATCCTGAGGCAGCCGGCAAGATTCGACGAACTCATGCTCTTCTACATAGTCAACAGGGGGCAGAAGAGCGTCCCAACCGACCGCGCCTACAGGCACCTCCAGCGGATGCTCTGGGAGAAGGAAACCTCATGGCTCGTGGACCTAGAGGGGTCGAGGGGCGTCCGGATTGGCTTAGCCAGCGAGGCGGTGGACTGCCTCAACTCAGAGCCGAGGTCACCATTCTACAGGAGGATAAGGATGGTGGGTCAGGAGAGCGACGAGAAGACCATCGTCCCTGACAAGTTATTCATAGCCTCAGTCGCCGAGATACTACGCGAGAAGGCGTTCTCAGGGCTCCCAGTCAGGGAACTCGCAGACACTCTGATAGACTTCTGGAGCGGCGTCAGGGCGATCTACCCTGAGGCGTTCACGGAGCACGAGAGATACACGCTTCTCTCGACGCCCGGTCTGCCAGCCATCAACATGCTCTTCCCGTCGATATACGCGAGATGCGTGGACAAGGGGGTGAGCGAAGCGTCGATGAAGAAGCAGATCGAGGGCCTCTTGGCCCACACGAAGGACTACCCGAGGGCAGATTTTAGGCGGCCCCTGACCATTGACTTCTGGTCGAAGGAGAAGGCCCCGAGCGTGGCGATTATGAGAGACAGAAAGAACGTGGAAGCGCTAAGCGGTTACCTTTTAGAGAAGATCAAGCTGGCGCTTGGCTAGGTTCTCTCCAGCCGTATCTTGTCCCCTGGACCGACGAGCTTGAAGAGTCGGGGGTTATCCACTATCCTGCCGATGACGTTCACGGGGCTCGCCGGCCTTATCTCCTTGTCCCAGCTGGCCGGTGTGGGGCCGAAGAAGATGCAGAGGGCGTTCCCAGGCGGCCAGTACGCGAGGTCACCCATCTGGACTACCTCGCTCTGGTTCTCGGCGCCGACTTGCACAGGTATGGGGAAGTATATCTCGTCGCCCCAGGTGTTCGCCTTGCCTTCTATAGGCAGCTTAGACCAGATGGCGTCGACGGTCAGGGGGTTCTCGTTCGTGAGCTCGGCGTACGCCTCGCCGACTGCCTTCGAAATTATCTTGAGCCTCAAACCCTGTTGACCCCCGAGCGCCTATTTTAGTTTTAAAATCGGGTGGACTAGCTTAAACTTTTTACCCTTCGAGTTTTCCTGATCGTCGGGGCTTCGAGAGACGCCTCTGAGCTCCATGGGGAGAGAGGTCTGACGCTGAATTTGAGGAGGAATGGAGGAACTTACGCCGCGATGATAGTCCTCATGGCGTTCCTCCTCCTTTCGGCACAAGCAGTGAATGCAGCCGATGCCGTGAAGGGCACGGTGTCAGACGAGGCGGGGAGGCCACTCCAGGGAGCCTCAGTGGCCACAGTTAAGGGACACAGCGTCGTCACATCCGTGAAAACAGGTGGCGATGGTGGGTTCGAGATCCGTGTAGACCCCGGCGTGACCAAGATCCTCGTATTTTACGACGATGAGTCCACTCCCGGATGGGACTACCTGCCGTCTCTGATCGATCTGAATGAGAC
>CAZVMI010000002.1:1846-3353 GCA_964628365.1 uncultured Candidatus Bathyarchaeia archaeon
TGAGCTACATCGCCCTCAGGCACACGCTGGACTCCCTCGATGGACTTTACCAGGATGCATCACTCTCAGCCTACATCCTGGTCGTGTTCCTGGCGGCAACGTCGATAGCTGTAGGTTTCCTCCTCTCAGACTCCTCGACGATGCAGGCACTATCAGGCTTGGCCGCATACATCGTATCCCTCCTGATCCTCTACGTCGCCTATCCTGGCAGCAGCATCGTCCCGAGGGAGAGCTTCGTCGTCTTGGCCGCCCTCTCGTTCATAGGCATCTTGGCGTTGGCCGCCTTCTTCCCGCGCCTCATGGGCGTCGCATTAAGGGAGGGGCGGGTCAGCATCCGGAGCATCCTGACGCCGATATTCAGCATAGCGAAGAGGAGCCTGATGAGACGCAGATTCAGGTTCCTCCTAACCCTACTCTCACTCACCGTGCTCGTGATGAGTTTCGTCACCCTGACCTCGTTCTCAGAGGGGTACGGCCTTCTCTCAAGGAGGGTGTCCAGCCGGGTTTCGTCCGTGAACGGCGTCCTGATCAGGTCTTCCTCCTGGAGCGAGGAGGAGCCTTCGACCTTAGTCGGCGGCGAATCGGACACTGCTTGGCTCCTGAGGCAGCCTGAGGCAAAGCTGATCTCGCTGAAGGCCGAGAGCATCCCTCTGACACGCTCGGTCGTCTCCCTCAATAGGGCGCCACTTCGAGGCGTGATCGGCTTCGACCCAACCTTAGAGGTGGGTGTTGTGGACCTCGAAGAAGGCGTGGTCGAGGGCTCACTTCCCGGACCGGGCGGTGTAGCGATAAGCGTTGGCCTTAAGGAGAAGATGGGCGTCGAGGTCGGTGACACGCTGAGGCTCAGGGGCGAAGGCGTCGTCCTTCAAGGGGTCCTGGACGACGTCTTCCTCTCAAGTCTGAGGGACATCGACGGCAGCATCTACATGCCAAGCAAGCTCGTCAACGTCGCCCCGGAGGGGGAGCCGGCCCAGTACGAGCTGCAGCCCTGCGAACCCAACGAGGTGGTCCTGGCGTATATCGACGTCGCGACTCGGGCTCCAGGCGTAGGCATCTCCAGGATCGACGTCGATGTGGGGATCGGCTTCACCCCATTCGGCTTCGCGGAGAGGCTAGCCCTAGAGAGGGGGTATCAGGTGTGGTCCTCGTCGCAGAGAGGCGTAGAGTACGTTGCCCTCAGCAGCTACCTGGAGGGGAGGGGGTTGCCCCTCGTCGTGCCCTGGGCGATAGTCGTTCTGAACGTCGTCGTGACGATGCTGAACTCGCTCTTCGAGAGGAGGAGGGAGATCAGCATCTTCTCGTCCGTCGGGCTCAACCCCGCCCAGATATCGGCGATATTCGTCGCGGAGGCGAGCCTGACTGGGTTCATCGCGGGTGGCCTAGGCTATCTTCTTGGCCTAGGGGCGTACAGGTTGATGGGCGTCGCGGGCCTATCCCTGGAGGTGCACCAGAAGGTCTCAGCCGTCTGGAGCCTCGCCTCCATAGGGATAGCCATCTCCGCTGTCCT
>CAZVMI010000002.1:3453-4796 GCA_964628365.1 uncultured Candidatus Bathyarchaeia archaeon
TTCAATCTGTCAGGAGAGGTCTCAGCCCAGAGAAGCGTAAAGGGAAGGGTTCTAAGCGATTCTAACACCCCCCTCGAAGGTGTGTACATCGCCGCCGTTAAGGACAATCTAGTGAACGAGAGAGTGAGGACGGGGGCTGACGGCTGGTTTGAGGTAAGGCTCGTTGGTGAAGACAACAGGCTTCTCATCTATTACGATAACGTGTCGACCCCCGGCTGGGACTATCTTCCGGCGCTCGTCGACGCCAGCGGGGATTTAGGCGAATTGGAGGTCCGGCTGATTCCATCGGCCTCCGTGTCCCTCGTCGAGGACCTGCAGTTCGTCTACACCGATGATCTGCCCTTATCGGTCAGGTACGAGGTCCAAGATCAAGAGGGGAATATACTCGCACCCTCAGGCTTCCCGCTCGTGTTCGGCTGGAAAGTGCTTCGCCTGCTCGATATCCCCGGGCTGAGCACGTCGACTGTCGTGGTCCCAGCCGGCGTATCCACGGGGATACGGGTGAACTGCTCCATAATCTCCGAGAAGAGGCTTGTGACGAGAGTATTCGACATAAAGCCTGTTCCGAGCCTGGAGGCCGGTGAGTTGTTACAGATAGACATCAGGCGGTTCTCCCTCCCGGGCAACCTCGATTATTTAGATGATCAGCTAGACGAGGTCAGGCTCCAGCTGAATGAGATGGGTTCACTTGGATTCTACCTCTCAAAACAGATGACCGAAACATCGACCGCTGAGAGGAGGCTGATCGAGGCTAAGAGGCTATTCGAGGCCGGTGATTACAGAGGTTGTTTCGATGCAGCCAAGCGGACTTATATTGACCTCATAAGCACGAGCCGTGAGCTAGATGGGCTCTATAACGACGCCTCAACATCGGTCTATTTCCTCATCGCCTTCCTCTGCGCGATGTCGATCTCTACAGGATTCCTTTTAAAGGATTCTCGAAGACCTCAGGTAACCATCGGCATAGTACTCTACTTTCTTCTCCTAGTCTCCCTTTTCTACGTATATCCCGGGAGCAGGATGGTCGCCTTCAGCAGCTTCATCGCCTCAGCGGTCCTCTCTTTGGCGGCGATGCTCGGCCTTACGGTCGCCTTCTCCAAGCTTCTAAACAGGGTCGGGAAAGACACCGTTCTGAGTTCGCTGGGGATCGTGGGTCCCATCTTCAGCATCGCCAAGCGCAGCATTAAGAGGAGGAGGCTGAGGTTCCTGCTCCTCCTCTTCTCCATGATGGTCTTGGTGATGGGCTTCGTCACCCTTACATCGTTCTCGGAGGGGTACGGTTTGATCACCCGCACCGTACAGGCTAGGGCTCAGCCGCTCCAAGGGGTACTCCTAAGATCCTC
>CAZVMI010000002.1:4896-44218 GCA_964628365.1 uncultured Candidatus Bathyarchaeia archaeon
CCCGCACCGTACAGGCTAGGGCTCAGCCGCTCCAAGGGGTACTCCTAAGATCCTCCTCCTGGAGCGAGGAGTTATCCCCTTTTTTGCGAAGTCGTCAAGTTTCACAAGCCCATCTCCTCGGCGACGAACTTAACACGGGGTGGCTCGAGAGACAGGAGGAGGTCCTCGCCGTATCCCTCAAAAACGAGAACCTGCCCAATCATCTGTACATAGCTTGGCTAAATTATAATCCGCTTAGAGGCGTCGTGGGAATAGATCCCTCGAAGGAGGACCCCATCATGAATCTTAGCTCAGGGCTCGTGGAGGGTAAGCTCCCGGGACCCGGCGGCGTCGTGATAAGCAGGGGTCTTAAGGAAAAACTCGGAGTAGCTGTCGGCGATAACCTCACCCTCAACAACCTGAAAGTCACGCTGCAGGGCGTGATGGACGACACATACCTAGCCAATTTAAAGGAGATGGATGGAAGCGACTACCTGCCGAAGAAGTTAGTGGAGATAAGCCCCATGTCTACGGAGAGCCCGATCGAGGAAACCTGTGAGCCGCACGAGGTCGTCCTAGCCTACATCGATTTGACCCAGGGCCTCTTTTCCGTCGGAGGCTCGAGGATAGCGGTGAAGCTCAGAGAAGGCTACAGCCCCCAAGCCTTCGCTGAGAGGATCGCGCTGGAGAGGGGCTACCAGGCCTGGGCCTCGACGAGTGAAGGTGTCACCTATGCGGGTATAGTCGACTACATCGAGGGAAAGGGCTTCCCGCTTCTCATACCCTGGATTATAGTGGTTCTCAACATAGTCATGATCACCCTGAACTCGCTCTTCGAGAGGAGGTGGGAGATAAACATCCTCTCCTCAATCGGTCTCAACCCGGCACACATATCCCTGATCTTCGTCGCTGAGGTGGGGCTAATGGGCTTCATGGCTGGGGGACTGGGCTACCTCCTCGGCTTCGGCGTCTACAAGCTTATGGGGGCGGTGGGTTTAGCCCTCGAGGTCCACCAGAAGGTCTCAGCCCTCTGGTTGGTAGCATCGATAATGATTGTCATCGCCGCCGTCTTCGTTGGGGCCTTAACCGCCCTCAAGAGCTCCATCGTGATAACCCCGTCGCTGGCGAGGAGGTGGAGATTCGATAAGGACAGCTTCGCCTACAACGAGCCTTGGATCATCAAGATACCGCTCAAGCTGAGGGACGAGCAGCTTGATGATTTCGTCGACTTCATGACGAAGGCGCTGAAGAGGTACGAGGATGATCCCTCCCTCGCCACATCGATGATAAGGACCGAGCGGAGAGGGGACGACGTCTTGATACGCTTCATACACAAATCGGTGAACAGCATGGTGGGGGACATCTACATCCGGAACGTTCTTCTCCTGAAGCCGGGCCCCGGCGGGGAGTACTCTGTCTCCTTCGAGTCGATAGGTAACTCCGGGATGTCCCACATGAGTGGCAGCCTAGTGAGGCTGCTGACGATGGAGTGGAGCACGACGATGGGGGAGGGCTAGCCCCTCTCAATCTTCTCTATCCTGCCGTCCCTCATCCATACTATCCTGTCGCTCGCCTTGATCATCTTCAGGTCGTGGGTCGCCGCAATCAATGTGAGCCCTCCCTTCTTGTTCAGCCCGTGTAGGAGGTCTATGATCTCAGTGCCCGTGTTGAGGTCGAGGTTCCCCGTCGGCTCGTCTGCGAGGATGATGGCGGGGTCGTTAGCTAGAGCCCTCGCGATGGCTACTCGCTGCTGCTGTCCCGCCGAGAGCTCCGTGGGGCGGTGGTGGAGCCTCTCGCCGAGGCCGACGGATTGGAGGAGCTTCTCCGCCTTCTTCAGCCCCTCGTCTCTCGGGACGCCTGCGAAGACCGTCGGGAGCGCCACGTTCTCGAGGGCGTTGAGGACCTGTATCAGGTTGAAGGTCTGGAAGATATAGCCGATCCTCCTGCACCTGAGCCAGGCGAGCTCGTAGGCGTCGAGCTTCGAGATGTCTATGCCGTCTATGTAGACCCTCCCCCTCGTCGGCCTGTCGAGGCCGCCCACGAGGTTGAAGAGGGTCGTCTTCCCCGAGCCTGAGGGGCCGACGATCGAGACGTACTCGCCTCGGCCTATCTTAAGGTCTACTCCGTCCAGGGCCTTGACGGTGTCTCCGCCCATGTCGTAGTGCCTTGCCAAGTCTTCAAGTTCGATTATTGAGTCAAAGCTCATACCTTAGCGCCTCCACTGGGTTCAGGCGGGCTGCCCTCCAAGCGGGGTAGAGAGTCGCAACCGCGCTGAGTCCTATCGAAAGGGCGATAGAGCCCACGAGGTATGCGAGCAGGTCCAGCCCTGGAGCCTTGAGGATTATGTCGAAGCCGGTGGTGAAGCCGGCTGATAGAAGACCCGTCAGAACGCCGAGGAGGAAGCCCACGGCGCCGCCTATCAGCCCCTGTATGATGGCCTCGACCAGGAAGAGCATCACTATGTGGGCGTCCAACGCGCCGAGGCACTTCATCGTGCCTATCTCCCTGTAGCGCTCGTAAACGGCTATCAGCATCGCGTTGGTTATGCCGACGACGGAGACGATGAGGGCGACGAATACGAGCCAGTACTGGTAGGTCTCGACGCTGAGGCTCGCGCCGGATAGCTGGGAGTAGACCCTGTAGAAGAGGTCGGTCATCATGAGGGAGCTTAGGAAGGCTATGGCGAGGGCTATTGAGGCCATGACTATGGCGGCCCTCTGCATCCGACGCTTGATGTAGTCGAAGCCTAGCCGAGACGCGTCCCGAACCGTGAAGGAGACGCTGCTGCGGCGATCCGCCTCTCCGCCCATGTTTCAATTGATTACAAAAGGTCGAGAATAAAGGAGTTTCTATCGGAACTCTCGTTAAGTGGCGTACCCCGTCGATTCAGACTTATCCAGGTTATGCTTTGAGAGGATTAAGTGTTTTTATCAATCAAAGATGTTCGTATCTCCAGCCGGCTAGGTGTTTCATGAATTTTTTGTGGTTACTGGATCGGTTCTAGTTGAGGTCGTCGCTCTCCCATTCCTCGTCCTTGAGGTCCTCGTCGATCTCGTTGTCCTCCCATCCAAGGCAGTCGTAGCAGAGCATCCTCTTCGTGTCCCCGCACTCGCTGCAGAACTTGGAGTCGCACTCCTTGCAGACGTTGACGTCTTGGACGTCCATGCCGCATATCTCGCAGACCGGCGTCTCGACCTCACCGTTTCTACGCCGTGGGAGAGCGGCTAATAAATGTATTGAGGACACCTCCTCCCCCCCTATTATTTTTTGGGACGTTTTTTAGGCTCCTTTTCGTCTGATACGCTGCAAAACGTCTTAACGGGCGTACTTTCTTATACCTTTTTGTGGGGGTTCGTATTTTTTCATACTTACCTTAGGGGAGGAGGGACCCTACGCTTTGAGCCTTCTACCCCTCGAAGGTCAGGCGCCGGCCATCAGCACTCTTAGGAGGGTTTCGTCGACGTTGCCTCCGCTGATTACGATGCCGACCTTCCTGCCCTTGAACCGGCTGGCCTGCTCCATGAGGGCGGCGACTCCTACGGCGCCCGATCCCTCGACGACCTCGTGCTGCCTCAATAGCATGAGCCTCATCGCCTCCCTGATGGTCTCTTCCCTGACCACGATCCAGTCGTCGACGAGGCGCTGGCAGATGGGGAATGTCACGCTGCCCTGCTCTATGCCTCCGTGGAGCCCCTCGGCTACGGTGTCGAACATGGGGATGTCTATTATCTTCCCGGCCTTGACGCTCTCGTACATGACTGGGCTCGCCTCTGTCTGGACGCCGATGACCTCGGCGTCCGACGCCTCCTTCCAGACCGTTGCCACGCCGGAGATGAGGCCGCCTCCACTCACGGGGACCAGGACGGCGTCGAGGCCAGGCTCATCCTCGAGCATCTCGAGCCCGACGGTGCCCTGGCCGGCGATGAGGTCCGGGTCGTTGTAGGGGCTGAGGAATGGCATCCCGTCGTCGCAGCTCATCCTCTGGGCGAGGCGCTCCGCGTCCATGTACTCGGCGCCGTGGACTGTGAGTTCGGCGCCCAGCGCCCTTATGGCGTCCCTCTTCACCTTCGGCGTGTTCTCGGGCACGACGATGACGGCCCTGACGCCGAGCCCCCTGGCTGCGTAGGCGACACCCTGGGCGTGGTTCCCGGAGGAGGCGGCGACGACCCCACGCCCCCTCTCCTCAGGCTTGAGGAGCATGAGCCTGTTCGCCGCGCCCCTGATCTTGAATGAGCCCGTCAGCTGCCTGTTCTCCAGCTTCAGCCAGACATCGCAGCCGAAAAGCTCGCTCAGGATGGGCGAATGTTCAAGGGGGGTCCTGCGTATCCAGCCGCCTATCCTCTTGTGGGCGGCGTAGACATCGTTGAGCTTCATACGCTAGTGAGTATGGGTTGAAGGATTAATAACGGTAAGCAATCTATGGGGAGGAGAGATCATGGAAGTCTTGTAGATTGGGTGACGGGGGAGTCAGATACGCAAAACTTGTTAAAGCAATTCATGAAACTTTGCAAGAAATCCCGATTAAAACTGTTAAAAGAAAATGTCTATGATCTACATGGTTGAGGGAGGAGGGAGGATTTGAGCCCATCATGCTCGCTTAAACCAGAGAGGATTTCACTATTATTAAGGACTTAACGGAAGACGGTAGTCTCTCCTTCTGCCTATCCAGTCACCTATGAACGCTCCTATGATGTATGGCACAGTGAAACTTATGATAATGGAAGGCCAAACCCCAAAATGATAGGTTAGCCAGCCGCCGATGCCGCTTACTGCAAGAACTATCCATAGAACGAATCCGATGGGTGTGATCCCGACGAATATGTATACAACTCTGTTCACTCTCCTGGACGGTCGTATGCGAATATAGTATGTGATACCTATACAAACAAGGGTTAGAGCTACTCCGTATACAACTCTCTCTAAAGGAGCATGCACGAGGAAGAAACTAGCCGCCCCCAACGCTACAGTTGATAGTATGACACCTATCCATAGAGGCTTCCACCAAAGCTTAGGACCTTTAACTTCGTGTGCGCTCGCACGTATCATGTCTGGATTTCGACACCAGTTTATCAACCGCTTTAACTGATCCGCTCTCATCACTCCATTACCTTCTCGAAGAGTAGGTCGGCAAGTTTGGAAGGAATAATGACCTCTGAGTACTCTTGAGGATCGACGCCTCTCACCTTCGCCTCTATCAACAACTTCTCCCTGCAGCTTTCAACCGCTTCACACTCTGAACAGCGTCCCTCCCCCCTGTACCAGATCTGGATGCCGTTCTCGTCAGAGAAGGTTACAAGGGTGTCCAGACCAAAAATCCGGGAATGGCCAAGCAGGAAACCCTTCTCCATGTCCAGCTTGCTTATCTCGACCTTGCTTATGTGGGCTGCCTCAAGCAAAGCCTTGGCGACCTTCGAGTCTATGACGCTGAAGGCCTTGTTAACGGTCTGGCGAGTGACACCCATCCTATTTGAAATATTTGCCTGGCTTAGGCCATCAAAACGTAGCCGCCAGAAACTTCTCTGCTTCGGCGTCAGATAGCCGAACTGAAAGCTCATCCATACCTCCGTAAGGTTACATAAGCTTACAATGTTAAAAGGATATCGCCTGTCAAGCGCACAGGTTGGCACGTATAAAGATTAAGAAGATTCTTTAGCCTAAAGCTCTTTTACCCTGCCCACATAATCATCTCTGCGTGGTCAGGTGTTTTAAAAATGAGGCATATCATCATCGATACGGACCCTGGGGTCGACGACGCCCTCGCTATAATGCTCGCATTCAGTTCCCCGGAGCTCAGAGTTGAGGCGGTCACGACGGTCCCTGGGAACGCCAACCAAGATAAGGTCCACGGGAACGCGCTCAAGCTCCTTGAGTTCCTCGGCGTCAAGGACGTCCCAGTCGCCAGGGGAGCGGAGCAGCCCCTCCTAAGGAAGACGAGCGACGCCGAGGACATCCACGGCAAGACCGGCCTAGGAGACGCCGTCCTGCCAGAGCCCAGGCTAAAATCCGATCCACGGGGGGCCGTGGAGCTCATCCTGGAGAAGGCGGACGAGCTCGGGAAGGAGCTGACCATCGTCCCAATAGGCCCGCTGACCAACATCGCATCGGCGATCCTCGCTGACCCAAAGCTGCCGAAGAGGATCGGAGGCCTCGTCATTATGGGAGGCGCCTTCAACCTGACCCCCTACGGGGTTGGGAACGTCAACGCCGTCGCAGAGTTCAACATCTGGCACGACCCAGAGGCCGCGAGGATAATCTTCAACTCAGAAGTCCCCATCGTCGCGGCCGGTCTTGACGTCACCACGCACCCGGACTACAGGCTACCGAAGGCGAGGTTCGAGGAGATGATTAAGAAGAAGACTAGGAGGGCGAAGCTCATCGGCGACCTCTGTGGGAGCATGGTGAACAGGTTCAACGGCTTCAGCCTCCACGATCCCATGGCGATGAGCTACGCCGTCGACCCGACCATGTTCAGGACCGAGAGGCACAGAGTCGATGTAGAGACGAGAGGCGAACTCACCCAGGGGATGACTGTGATAGACAGGCGCCCATTCCATAAGGCCCGCGCGGAGGCGAACGTCGAAGTCATCGTCTCCGTCGACGCCCCCAGGTTCCTCGACTTCATCGTCAAGAGGGTCCTCGGCGAGGGCTAGCCTTGGCCGACCTCATCTGCTGCGGCGCCATAAACTGGGACATCAACCTGTTCGTGGAGAGGCTGCCCCGAGCCGGAGAGGAGGTATCGGTCAAGGAGATACAGCGCGTCTCGGGGGGAACAGCCGCGAACGTCGCCGTCGCCGCCGCCCGCCTACTCGGCCCGAAACGCGTCGCCTTCATAGGCGCCCTGGGCAAGGACGAGGTCGCCGACAGGCAGCGCGCCATACTCTGGGAGGAGGGCGTCGACGACTCGGGCCTCCTCTACCTCCAGGGCGAGGAGTCGGGCCAAGCGTACATAAGCATCTCCGCAGACGGCGAGAACGAGATCCACACATTCTTCGGCGCCAACCTAAAGCTGACGGGCGACTGCCTCAGCGACCCGGAGAGGCTGAGCCTGATAAAGTCCGCGAAGATCGCGGTCATCATGGACCCGCCCATAGAGACCGGGAGATGCCTCGCCGAATTATGCAGAAGGCACGGCGTCACCGTCATCTGGGACCCAGGAGTCTACGCGGAGCTAGGCCTCGACGCCCTCATGCCGACGCTGAGGAACGTCGACTACTTCATCCTCAACAGCCTCGAGTTCGAGAACATCCTCGGCACCAGCGACCCACACCGGGTCAGCGTTATCCTCGCAGACAGGGTGAGGGGGATCAAGTGCATCATAAAGCACGGCGCGGAGGGCTGCACCCTGACGCAGGACAGCGTGGGTGCTACTATCCACATAGACGCCGTCCCCCTCGCCAAGCTCGGCCTCGAGATCGTGAACACCGTCGGCTGCGGAGACGCCTTCATAGGCGCCTTCGCCTCCGCCAAGGTCGAGGGACTCGACGACATTGAGGCGCTCAGGCGTGGGAACGCCGCCGGCTCCTTCAAGGCGACGAGGAAGGAGACCAGGGGAGGCCCGACCAGGAGGGAGCTGGAAGACCTCCTCACGAGGTGGGCCAGCGCATAGTCAAAGGTACGCGGTGTTTAGAGATGTCGAGGGGAGTTGAGCGGGTCAGCAGCTTCCTCAGGGAGAGGGGCATCGAGGCGAGGGTCGTCACCCTCGACGACTCGACGAAGACGAGCCAGATGGCCGCAGACGCCCTCGGCTGCACGGTCGCCGAGATAGCGAAATCCATCGTCTTCAGGGGAGGTGACACCGCGTTGGTCGTGGTCATCAGCGGCGACAGGCGCGTCGACACCGTGAAGCTCTCCGAGGCGTTCGGCGGCGGCGTCTCCAAGGCGGACGCCGACTGGGTTAGGAAGCGGACAGGCTACGTCATCGGCGGAGTCCCGCCGTTCCCCCACGGCGAGGGCGTGGAGGTGTTCCTCGATTCCTCGCTGAGGCGCTTTGAGAAGGTCTGGGCCGCGGCAGGCGACCCCAACTCGGTCATGCATATCTCAGCCGCCGAGATCGAATGGGTCCTGGGCTCAAAACCGGTCGACGTCGCCCAGTAACCGATAAAGACGGCGCCTAGGTCTCATGGAAAAGGCGCGAGAACGATAAAAACCAGGTAAAATATGGAGGGGTAGGCTACTGCGCGGGCTTCGCCGCGTCGACCTTCGCCTTCAGGCTCTGCGCCTGGGCGTTCGCCTTGGCGATAAGCTCCGCCGCCGTCTCCTTCGTGACGTAGCCCGCCTCGACTGCGACCCTGATCGCGTTCTGTGCCGCCATTGATAGGAGCGTCGGCGTGGTCTTGGAGGTGATGTAGGCCGCTTTTAGCGCGACCTGGAAGGCTGTGCCGTAGGCCTGGGCGAGCCTGTCCCTGTAGCCGGGTATGTCGAGGAGAAGGTCGCTCCCCTGGATTACGACGCCGCGCTCGTACGCCGCCTTTATGCTGAGCCCCATCTCGGCGGCCCTGACACCCAGCCTCATGAGGAGGTCGGCTAGGTCGGCGGTTATGACGTCGCCCTTCCTCGCGACGACGGTGTCCTGGGCTACCCAGATGTTCCCGGACTCTATCCTCGTCTTGACGCCGAGGACGCCGAACTTCCCGATCAGGGGGCCGGGGGAGAGGCCCGAGTTGCCGGCTGAGATGACGAGGTCGGTGAGAGCCTTGTCGCCGGCCTTGGCGAAGACCTTCACCTTGTTCTTCTCAAGCGTCATCGCCAGCTTGAACGGGTTCCCGTTGGTGAAGAGGAAGACGTTGGGGCCCGCGACGGTCTTCATGAACTCCACGGTGCCCCTCTTCTCCGCCTTCTCCATGGAGATGCGCATCAGTGTGTTCTTGACGCACCTGACCTCGAGCTGGCCGCGGAGGCTCTTCCTGGTGTCCTGGAGCATGCCGCTCGTCACCTTGTTGAGGTCGGCGGCTGCGATGACCTCGTACCTCTTCAATAGGTCTACGGTCGAGGCGACGGTCTCAATCTTCTGCTCTGATACCTGTGACATCGAATACACCTCAGAAGAGCTTCACCGACTCACCCATGCTCATCTTCAGGTAGACGGACCTGATGTTTCCGAGGCCGCGCTTAGTCGAGCCCGTGAGGTTCGTCATGATGGCCTCTATGTTCTGGGCGACCTGCTCGTCCGTCATCTCCTCCTTCCCCACCTTGCAGTGGACGAACGGCTTGTCCCTGCTCCTCAGGACTATGGCGCGCCTCTCACGCTCTATGACGTTGTCTACCGGCGCCTGGGGCGGCACGGGCGTGGGCATCTTCCCGCGCGGACCCAGGATGGGGCCGGCTACGCGGCCCACAGTCGGCATCAGCGGCGCCTCCGAGATGAATATGTCGTAGTCCTTGAGCCTCTTCTTCGCCGCCTTCTTGTCCTTCGCGAGCTCGCCGAGCTCAGTGGGCTCGATGACGTCGTCTGCCCCTGACCTCCTCGCCCTCAGCGCGAGGTCGCCAGAGGCGAAGACGAGGACCTTTTGTCCGCCGATGCCGTTGGGCAGCTGCACCCTGAGGTTCACCCTGTTCTCAGGTCTCTTCATGTCGAGCTCGCGTAGGTTGATTGCTAGCTCGAAGGTCTGCTCGAAGTTCCGTTTAGGGGACTTGCCCCTCGCCTCGGTTATCGCCGACATGATCTGCTGCCTTGGTACCGACATCTCTGAGCCTCCTAGTTCTCACCATAAATACAATATAAGAGTTTATGCGGCCTCCCCGAGCCTGGCGTCGAAGGCGCCCTGGGCGATCGCGGCCTGGACCTCCTTCGCCGGTTTCCCGTCCACGGTGACGCCCATGCTCTGGCAGGTGCCGAGGACCTCCCTAGTCGCCGTCTTCAGAGACGCCGCGAAGAGGCCCTCCTTCTTCCTTTTGGCGACGGCGAGGAGCTGGTCGAAGCTCATGTCGCCGACCGAGGCCGTGTTTGGGGTTCCTGAGCCCTTCTTGATGTTGATCGCTTGGGTTATGAGGGCGAAGGTGGAGAGCATCCCGACCTTTACCCTGAACTCCTTCGTGTCGGTGTCTATGGTCACGTCGACTGGTATCGGCGTGCCGTTGTACTCCTTGGTCTCCTCGTTGATCTTGTTGACTATCGCCATTATGTTGACGCCGAGTGGGCCTAGGGCGGGGCCTATGGGCGGACCGCCCGACGCCTGGCCTCCAGGCACTATGAAGTTGAAAGTCTTCTCAACCATTGCTATGATGCTCCTTTTACCTCACGGACGTAGTCGGCGTGGACCGTTATCGGCAGGGTGAAGGCGGCCTCCAGTATCTCGATGGTGACCTCCTCCTTGGAGGTGTCGACCCTGACTACCTTCGCCTGCATCCCCTTGAAGGGGCCCGCGACGACCTCGACCAGTGTGCCCTCCGCCAGCCCCTCTATGGCCGGCTTGGTCTCGAGGTAGCGCCCTACCTCCTCCGGAGAGACCGTGCCCTGGACGCGCTCCCTGGCGTACCGCATCCCCCTAATCGCCTCGTCTACGACGTGGGGCGTCGTCGACTCGACGATGATGTATCCCTTTAGCTCAGCCGGGGCTAGGATGGCGATGAGGGGGAGGTGCTCGACTCTCGCCTTGTCGGCGAGCATCTGGGCAACCGTCCTCTCCTGGCCATTCGTGACCTTCACGGCGTAGAGGGATGTGTTCGGTCTCTCTTCGGACAACTTTTCCACGTCCGGTGTGCACCGTATGCGTAAGGTCCCCGCTAATATTAATATTGCTGAAGGCGGGCAAGGTGCGCCGCGACGAGGGGAATAACGGCCTATAGGGAGTTCTTGAGGCCGTTTACAGTGGTTCGCTTAGATGGAGATGCCGCTGAGGGTCACAGAGATGAGCCGAATGAGGTAGCCGATGGCGCCGAGTATGCCCACGCCGGCGAAGACGATCTTGACGCTCAGGGAGAACGTCTTCCAGTCAGGCCTGCTCAGGGTCTTGATGAGGCGCTCCGCGCTCTGCATGAACTCGCCGACGCCCATGCTTTTCGCTCCTATCGGTGCCGAGATGACTTAAATCCTTTACGTATCGCCGAGGAGCCTCTCCGTGAACCAAGCCGCGTCGAAGGGCTGGAGGTCGTCGTACCCCTGCCCCACACCAATGTAGATGACTGGCTTTCCGGTAAGGTAGGGGACGCTCAGGCTCGAGCCCCCCTTCGCGTCTGCGTCGACCTTCGTCAGTATCGCGGCGTCGAATCCGACGCTCCCGTTGAAGGTCAGCGCCTGCTCCGTGGCGTCGTTACCGACAAGGCTGTCGATGATCATTATGGTTAGGCCGGGGTGTACAACCCTCCTGATCTTCGTCAGCTCGTCCATCAGGTTCCTGTTCGTCTGCATCCTGCCCGCGGTGTCAATTAAGACCGCGTCTATCCCCTGGGCCCTCGCATGCTGGACGGCGTCGAAGCCGACGGCGGCCGAGTCCGAGCCGTACCGGTGGCTTATCACCCTGACGCCGAGCCTCCTCGCGTGCTCGTCGAGCTGCTCTATGGCGCCGGCCCTGTAGGTGTCACCTGAGGCTAGGACTACACTATAGCCGCTCTTCATGAGGAGCCTGGCGACCTTCGCTATGGTGGTCGTCTTGCCCGTGCCGTTGATGCCGACGAACATGACCACGAGGGGCTCCCCCCGACGTTTAGACTCTGAGACCATCTCAAGAAGATCTACTTCCCGTCCGGTCGCCATGACGGCCCTGATCGACTCCCTGAGGGCGTCCCTGACGATCCTAGACTTGTCGCCGAGCCTTGGAGCCTCGGTTCCGATTAGCCTCGCCTTCAGCTCACCGCAGACCTTCTCGGCGACTTGGACTGAGACGTCGTTGGCTATGAGCTGTAGCTGGAGGTCCGAGACGAGTGGGTCGAGGTCCTTCTCGGTTAACCCGCTCTGGGAGATCCGCTCCACTATGCCCTTTAGGCCCTGCCTGAGCTTCTCAAACACGCTTCGCTTCCCCTTGGAGTTCGGCGCTCAGCCTGTTCGCGACCTCCTGGTGGGACTGCATCTGTGCGACTATCTGGGTGAGCTGCTGGTCGACCGCCGCCTGTGCCTTCTCCACCTCCTCGAGGCGCGAGGAGATATCAGCGATGGCCTTATCCAGCTCCATCTCGACGGAGACATCCGCGCCTACGCCCACTATGACCTTCTTCATCTCGCCCAGTTCAGCGTTCACGAAAGTGCCTCCGCCGACGGGGATGAGGATGGGCGTCTTCGCGTCGACGTTCTTGAGGTCGTTCAGGGACTGCTGCGCGAGCCTCAGGTCCGCGAGGGCTGCCGAGAGTATCTGCATCCTCTGCTGGAGGACCTGGACGGAGCCGTCCATGAGCTGGAGCTCGTAGACGACGCGCCTGAACTGGTCCTCCTTGCTTGGAGCTGTCAAGAGTCTATTCCCCCGGCTTCTTCTCCCCGGCTGGAACCTCTTCGATGCTCTGGATGGCGATCTGGTTCCTCTTGGCCCTGTGGCGGCTCCCCATGATGGTGTAGACCCGCTCGACGGCGTGCTTCTCCTTGGTCGCCGCTATATCCTGGGTGAAGACCATGGGCTCGAAGAACTGCTTCTTCCTGATCTCTCCCTTGACCCTGAAGACCTTGACCTCGCTCATTCCTCTGCCTCAGCCTCCGTCTCGGCGAGCTTCACGGTGACTACGCCCTCGTCGTCCTTCGAGAGCTTGACCCTGATCCTCCTTGGCGGGGTCCTTATGCCCCTCTCCCAGAGGGCCTCGTTGACCGTGGGGTCTATGACTATGCCCGTGGCCTTCATGTGGCGCTGGACGAAGGCCTTCAGCACGGTGACAGCCTTCTCGGTGCGCCTGTAGCGTGGCACGATCCAGGCCCTTCCAAGGGGGACCGTGTATATTCTTTCCTCAGCTGCCTCAGACATGATACATCAACTTTAGTCCCTTATCCTTGTGTTGCGCCAGTTTCTCCTATTCTTTGGGCTCCAGCGGACCGTGCCCTTAGTCTTCGCGATGATCCAGGCGGGCACAGACCTCCTCTGCTTCCCCACCTTTATCAGGCGTAGCTTGTATGCGAGCGGTTTGTTCCTAGCCATGTCATATTCTCCTTATGCTTATGTCCCGTTTCCTCTGCTGCCCCTCCAGCTGTGAGAGCAGCCTCTTTAGCAGCTCATCGTTTATCGGCAGCTGGACTCTGCCCGCCTGAGCCAGCTGGACCAGCTGCATCTCCAGCTGCTCTGCGAAGTCTGGCCGCACCATCCTTATGTTGGCGAGCCTCTGCCTCGCCTCGGGCGTCAGGATGCGCCTCATGAGGGCCTGCTTCTGTGCATCCGCCTCCGCTTGAGCCCGCCTCACCTCCTCGCCCTGCTGCTGCTGGGCCTGGAGCTCGGCGATCCTCCTCGCCTTAAGCCTCTCAAGCTCCTCGTCAGAGGACATCTTACTTCACGCCTAGTAGGCCTTCATCGCCGGGTTATCCCGGTCTAGGTCCCGTTTTATCTGCGTGGAGACGGCGTCGAGGAGGCCCCTGCCCTTCCGGCTGATGCTCCTCCCCTCCTTCTCCACCTTGTCGACGAGGCCGGCCTTCTCCAGCTGCTGGAGCACGTCGCGGATGATGCTGCCGCCGGCCTTCCTGAAGTGGGCTGGGAATACCCCCTTCCTCTTGCGACCGCCGTACTCCTTCCTAAGCCTCTGGACGCCGGCGGGGCCGTTGAAGTAGAGCTTCCTGAGGAGCGACGCGCCCCTGATGTACCACCAGTCTGGTCTCTGGGGCACCCTCTCGGCGTGGCTCCCGGTCTTCACGTAGGATGCCCATCCCGGCGGCGTCACCTCCTTGACGTTCTCCCTGATGTAGGTGCTCAGCTTCTCTATCAGCAAGTCGGCGGGCACGTCGTACGCGGTCGTCATCTTCCTTCCCTTTTCCCAGACGCTACTCAATTTGTGCGGGAGCAGGCATATATACCTAGCCTTTCACCCGCATTTTAGCAACTCTTAACCACGCCCTCGGAATAAAAAGGTTTAGGGAGAGGTTTAGGCTGGTCGGGTGGCGGAAGCTCTCTTTCATCATATATTAAAGAAATTTTTAAAAATGGATTAATTAAAAAAAATAATTCTGGGCTAATGATGCCTCCGCATTGTGATACTTTAGATGGACCTGGGGTAAAAGCCGCAAAGAAGGCTTTCGAGACGGGGAACGTCAACTACGTTCTCCCTTGGGTTCCCAAGAAGGCTGAAAAGAAGTTTTCTCAGGCATTCAAAAAGGCGTTAAAAGTGAGAAAGCAGAGCAAGGAAGCGGCTGAACTCGCCGACTACTGGTTCTATGAGACAGCCGTCAGGCTGTGCAGGGAGGGAGAAGGAGCACCATACTCGGGGCTCAAACCAGCGGGACTGGACTGGGGGCCGGTCGTTCCCAGGGCTGAGAAAGCCATCGAAAAAGGGGACCCGAAAGAGGTAATCAGCTACCTCTCACATGTCCTCGAAGAGGAATTGACTACCCGCTTCAAACACATTCTGGAGACAAAGAAACACGATGTGAACGACGTAAAGGCAGCCAGAGAATACGTCCAGGCCGAGCTCGGGTTCGTCCTCTTCTCACACGGCCTCTACGCCTCGATCACCGGAGCAGGTGAACATGGAAGCGAGGAGGCCGGAGGACATAAACACTAGACCTCGGAAACCAGGAAGGGATAAAGCCGTCATCTAGTCTGCTCTTATCATCACCAGCATCATCTTGAAGCGCGTCAGGGCCTTGAGGGCGTGGGGCGTGTTGGCCGGCATTATCATCACGTCGCCCTCCTTCAGGAGGCTCCTCTTCCCAGCTATCCTGATCTCGACCTCGCCTTCAAGGTCGACGACAAGCGCATCGTATGGCGCGGTGTGCTCGCTCAATCCCTCCCCCTCGTCGAAGGCGAACAAAGTTACCGTCCCCACTCCCCTGTCTATGATGGTGCGGCTGACGACAGAGCCTTCCTGGTATTCAACGAGGCCCCTGAGCTCGTAGACTTTTCCTCTCATATCCACCTGCTTCTCGCTCATCTAAATAACCCGAATATTATTTTCTTAAAAACTATTTCAATAAAAGGTTTAGCCAGTTCGATCCGACCTTCTGTGAAGAGTGCTTTCTGTGCCTATTTCTTGGGCTTCACCCTCGGCTGGGTCATGATCTTGACCACGTCCCTGTGCCTGAGGCGATAGTCCTTCGGCAGACGCATCCCAGTCTTGGCATCTATGGCGAGGACATAGTTCTCGGCCAGCCTGGTATGCACCTCCTTGGCGAGGTCCATCGGCGTCGCGCCATCGGGCATCAGGTGGACGTGTGGCAGCACATTCCCGTGGGTGTCAGCGTAGCCGAACTCGTCAGCGACAGGGTAGACCATGTTCGTCTTGAGGAGCTTGAAGACCATGGTGTTGAGGGCCTGCTGTATCCCGGTCCTCATCCACTTCGCGAAGACCCTCTGCTCCACGTAGTCGAGGGCCCTCCTCTGCTCGGGCGTCAGTTTCGCCCCATCCAAAATCTTGAACTTCTCGTAACCCGGCGTGTACTGGAGCAGCCCAAGCCTCTCAGCCCTCCTAAGCGCCAGCTCCGCCTCGGCGGAGCACGCCAGCACGAGCCTCTCGCTGAAGTAGTCTGTGAGCATGTTGAAGTTCTCCTCGGCTGAGTGGATATCCATCTTGTTGGCGATGATCATTATCGGCTTTATCGCGGGGAGGAGGTCGGCGGCGAACCGCATCGTCCTCTCCTTCCCCCACCTCTCGAATGGCCTATTCCCAAGCCCCGACCTCTCCAAGGCCTCGGTGACCTGTGCTGGCCTCGCCTTCACACCGGAGAGGGTCTGGGACATCGCCTCGGCGAGAGACGTCTCGGAGGCCTCCTTCTCGATGAGAGGCTTGTTATGCATAATTATCTCGGCTAGCCACCTCTCCATCTCCATCTCTATGTCGAGGACGTCCTGGACGGGGTTGCCCGACCCCGGTTGGGCTATCTTTCCCTCGGCGTCCACGGAGCCCGAGGCGTCGACGACGTGGATTATGCCGTCCGCCTGACCGATGACGGAGAGGAACCTGTTGCCGAGGCCCCTCCCCATCCAGGCGTCCTTTATGAGACCTGGGACGTCGAGCATCTTGACCGGGCTGTACCTCCAGCCGTCTATGCAGGCTGAGTCCTGCGGGTTGTCCTTGACGCCGAGCTCGTTGCAGACGCAGATGTCACTGACGTAGGCGGTGCCTGCGTTAGGCTCTTTGGTGGTGAAGGGGTAGTTGGAGATCTCGGCGTTCAGGAGGGTAGCCGCGTTGAAGAGCGTCGTCTTGCCGACGTTCGTCTTCCCGACGATGGCTATGGTCAGCACAGGAATAACCCCAGATAGTATAGAGTAACGTAGTAATATGAGTTCTACGTTGTCGTGCGTTTTCCTTTAATTAAAAAAAGATCAGGCAGCGGTCTTCGCGCGCGGCGAGCTCTAGAAGGCCGCAATGAAAGGCCTACCCCGAAAACTCTTTTTTCAGCTCTTTTTCTCTTGCCCGGTCGAGGCTGTGTAAAATGAGACTGCTTCCTCCCTATTTTTGAGGCCCTCGATGATGCCCACGCCTGAGACGAGTATACTTCCCTTAAGTGACGGTTCACCGGAGAACGTAACGCCCATCTTCGCCTCGACGTCGAGCTTCAATCCCCTCTCCCTGAGCCTCCCAACGACCTCGCACAGGTTCAGCCTGACAGTCTCCTCTGGTGTGATGACGAAGACCCTCCTCCCATCTCTGCCGCAGATTTCCTCAATGAACTCCGTTGGCTTCGGTTCAGTCTTCCGGGCCCCGCAGACCGGGCACCCCCCAGCCCTGGCGAGGCTGATGGAGTCGAAGCTCAGGTCCTCGAGGTCGCAGAAGAGCAGTTTACCGGCAAGGTTAGGCTTCCTGCCGAGGATGATCCTCACGGCCTCCGAGACCTGGATGCTCGCTGTTATAGCGATTATTGAGGGGGTCACGCCGACTGTGGCGCATGTAGGGATGTTCGTGTCATCTAGGCCGCCCTGAAAGCACTCTAGGCACGGCGTCTCGCCGGGGATTATCGTCGAGGCGTTCCCCACGTGGGTTATCACGGCGCCATAGACGTAGGGCGTCCCGGTCTCGACGCATGCCCTGTTCAACGCGTACCTTGGCGCCATCCTGTCAAGGCCGTCCACGACGACATCGACACCCTCCAGAAGCCGCAGTGTATTGCCTGCGTTGAGGGACTCGGCTATTGGCTCAAGCTCGATGAAGGGGTTGACTTTGGCGAGCCTCATCGTCGCTGCCTCGACCTTTGGGTAGCCTACGACATCGAATCCGTAGAGCTGCTGCCTCTGGAGGTTGGAGACCTCGACGATGTCCCTATCTACAAGCCTGAGGTGGCCGACGCCTAGGCTGGCGAGCTGGATGGAGAGCGGGCTCCCAAGGCCGCCGAGGCCGGCGACGAGGACCCTCGACTCCTTCAGCCTAAGCTGACCCTTCGACCCGATCTCATCCAGCACCATGTGGCGCGAGTAGTAGCTCAGCTCCAGCTCGCTGAACCTCGGCTTGCAATCCATGGTTAACATATCGCCATCTCGGGTTATATGAATTCTCGAAGAAGTTGACTCTCGGTGCGAACTCGGTTACATCAGGGGAAATATCCTAAATTTAGCGATTTTCTTTATCTGGTCTTAATTCAGCCGACCAGCCAATATTACATGTAAATGTTAAATAATAGTCTCTATGACATATGAACTTAATTAATATTGATATATAGATCAGTGGATCGATTCGGAGAGAGGCTAGAATATTAAATATTGAGCAGAATTAAGGCTCCGATTGACTGTTTTTGTAAAGGTTCATTCTAAAAATCATTAAATTACCCAACAGAGATTCTTTTAGTCAATAGATTATGTGAGGGGTCGTTATGCAGGTAGATGAGTCGCCCGAGGTCGTGAACTGTCCCAACTGCAAGGAGGGTGTCCCTAAGACCCTCTACTGCCTGAACTGTGGTTACCCGCTCTACAAGACCGAGCAGGGGAAAGAGGATGATCCCGAGGAGCCCGCAGAAGCCAAGGCCCCGGAGGAGGTTGAGCCGCTAAGCGAGGAAAAACCCGCCGTGGAGGCCGCCACCGAGGCGACTCCGACCGAGGTCGAGGCGGAGAAGCCCGCGATCGTCGAGGAGGCCGAGGCGAAGGAGCTGTCGGTTGACGCTGTTCAGCCCGTTGAGGTCTCTGAGGAGGTAGAGGTCGAGATAGAGGCCGAGGAGGAGGCGCCTAAAGCTCAGGAGGCCCCGCCGGCTGAGGAGTTGCCCATAATCGAGGTCGAGACCGCTGCCCCGGAGGATCCGCAAGCGCCGTCTGAGTCCGAGGCGGCTCCCGTCGTCGAGGTCGCAGAGGTGAAGCCCGTCGAGGATGTGGTGATTGAGGGAGCGGCCGAGAAGGTCGAGGCTGAGGCGCCGAGCGAGGTTAAGGTGGAGGCCGAGGCCGTGCCCGAGGAGCCCGCCCCGCCTACCCCGTCATCGGAGGTAGTCGTGGAGGAGCCTAAAGCCGAGCCGGTCGTGGTGGAAGTGCCCCTGGTGGAGACGCCGCTCGCGCCCGAGCCAATTGATGTGACCGATGAAGCAATAAGCGCGGAGCCTTCCCCTGATCTAGTAAAGGAGGCCGTTGAGGTGAGCGCGGAGGCGGTCAAGCCAGTTGAGACGGTCACGTACACGCCTAACCCCCTGACAAAGGAGGTCATGATGAGCCTCGCCAAGAGCCTCGCCACGGAGATCAAGCTCGTGAGGCTCTTCCGCGATGGGAGGATGAAGGAGGAGACCTTCGCCAGGCTCTTCGAGAAGTACGCGGATGAGGCGAAGCTCTGGATCGACAAACGCGAGGAGATGATGGCCAAGCTCGCCGCCGAGATCGACGGTATGCAGGAGACCTACGATAAGTCAACAGGTGAGCTTGAGCTCCTTGAGATCAGGAAGTTCATAGGCGATGCCTCAGAGGAGGAGTACGCCGCGAAGGCGCCAGGCTACACGTGGGACGTTGAATATTTGGATGCGGAGATCGCCGGCAACAGGAACGAGATCGCCTACCTAGAGGACATAGGGAACATGATGCCCTCCGAGGAATTCGCAGCGCTCAGGGAGATGGCTGGCCTCCAGTACAACACCCTCGACGCTATTCAGGTGGAGGACGAGGAGCTCCTCGCCGGGATAAAGGACTGCCTCTACAAGGCGATAAACGTCCTCGGCTGAGCCTCCCCCTCATTTCCTAACCAGCTTCTCGAGGATATTCAGTACTAGGTTGACGAAGGGCTCGAGGGGCTTTATCGCCGAGCCGATGCTTCTGATGTTCCTGATATCCTCTCTGTCTATCGTCTCTGTAAGTGGTAGCAGAAGGAGGAACAGGACTACGATGAGGAACCCACCTACGAAGAACTCGTAGAGATATCTCAGACCCAGGAGGCTGAGAATTATCCGGGTAATTGCCCATGTGCAGAGAGATACAAATAGGATCTTGACGGAGGAGAGCCAGTCCACGGTGAAGCCGAAGTTCCTCTTTATCCACCACAAGCCGTAGAAGAGCCCTGGCTTCGACGCCAGCAGTTGGATGATGAGAAGCCCAAGGACGCCGTATGTCGGGATGAGGACGAAGCACAGGGGTAGGCCGATGATGAGGGCCGACAGGGTCATCCGGAGGTTGATGTCCGTCCTACCCTGGCTATTCAGGAGGTTAGAAAGGCTGATCGCGCCCACGGCGTTGAAGATGAAATTCAGGGTGTATATCCAGAGGAACTGCGACGCGTACGAGAAGCCGTGGACGTAGACAATCCTGATGATCTGGTCGGAGAGCGTTACAAGCACGGTCACTATTGGCATCGTGATGAGGGCGGCGTACTTGACGGTGCTCTGGAAGACTATCTTGAGAGAGTCATCCTTCCGGAAGTTGAGCTTCGAGAATAGTGGGAAGAGAGCCGTCGCTATCGGTTGCGTCAGGAAGCTTATCAGGACGCCGAAGTTCGTTGCGGCGTTATAGTTCCCCATGAGGTCACTTGAGACGTACAGGGCTAAGAGGAAGTTGTTCAACTGCCCTAGCCCGCCGGATAGGAATGTTGAGAAGAAGAGGGGGTAACCGTAGATCAGCATAGTCCTCCCAGTTCCGAGCAGGCTCTCCCCACCATCCTTGTTCAGCCTACTGACGAGTAGAAACATAACGAGGAAGACGCCGAGAGAGCCCGCGACTATATAGGGTAAGGTCAACCCGATGATCGCCCCTACCGGACCATAACCGAGCCAGATGAGGACCGGGCCTATCAGCGTCTTGAGCGTGGCGAAGAGTATTGTGGTGTAGCTCTGGAGTTCCATTCTTTCGAAGCCCGTGAAAATCGACTGGGCCGTCGACAGCATGCTCTGGGCAAGGATGTTCACCGAGCCGATCTTGATGAGGAGGTCAAGGTCGGGCTGGTTGAATATGCCAGCTAGGAGACCCGAAAGGGCGTATACGATCACAGAGAGGAGGACGCCGATGGAGGCGTTTATAAGGAGGCCCGCCCTGATGTAACTCTTCAGGGCGTCGTAGTTCTCCTCATGCCTGAACTGAGAAAGGTAGCGGACGAGGGCGGAGTTGACGCCGAGGTCGCTGAAGAGGAGAGCGATGTTGATCGGAATCATCGCCACTGCGACCTGTCCGTAGTTCGTCGAGCCCAGAAATCTGGCGATGACGATGACGCCGACGGCTGAAATAAGGGTCGAGATGAATTGGCCGAGGATCAGTATGAAGCTTCCCTTGGCAGACTTCTGCACGAGCCTTGAGAGATCTTTATTCAGCCGGCCAGCCACCTTTATTTGTCTTCTAGTCTCCACGGAATCCTTTTATCGGTTTCGCATAACCCTTAACGGCTTTAGCTCACCTGCTCCCCACCCGAGGAAGGCCTCCTGGTGTGGGTCATGTAGATGAAGATTGCCGCGACGAGTGACATGCCGGCTATAGTCGCGAACATGTAGAAGGGCCGGGGAGGCTCACCGCTGCCGAGGATCGATGTCGCCATGAACGGGCCGATGGCCATGCCGAGGAAGCGGGCTGAGTTAAGGAAGCCCATCCCCGTACCCCTCCTGCCCGATTTGCCGCCGAGGAGGTTCGGCGGGATCCCGGCCTGCATAGCTCCAATTAGGATCCTTAGGACGATGAACTGGACGGGATTAACGACGAAGGCGGTCGCCATAATAGCCACCCCAGCGCCCACGGAAAGGATCGGCAGCGACCTATCTGTAATTACCTTTGTCAGGAGAGGAGTCGCAACCGCGTAGGCGAGGCCGTTAAGGACAGTGGCCACTGTAGTGTAGAGTAGTAACTGCTCGTATGGGATGCCCAATGACTCGAGGAACCAGGAGATCGTGGGAGCGATGAAGCTGATGCAGATGTAGATCAGGACAAGGGCGAGCACGTCTGGTAGAATCGACTTGAAGTCCTCGAAGGTGAAGCGCCTCGCATCGCTCCTCTTCGCCTCAGGTGGCGGCATACTCAGTATGGAAACGACTGGGATTATGCAGACGAAGAGAATAGCTGACGAGGCGAAGGTAATCCTATACCCTGCGAATGAGGCCATCACCCCACCTATTCCTGGGGCGACAAGGCTGCCCATCGTCATCGCCACCATCTGGTAACTTAGGGCCTTCTTCAGGTCCTTCGCCGGCACCACTGAAGCGACGAGGGCGAACATCACAGTGCTCAGTCCGCCGAAGGTGCCCTGGAGGCCCCTGAAGAGGATTATGTGGATGATATCCGCTGAGAGGGCCATGCCGGCGTAGACGATGATGTTCCCGACGATAACGAGGAGCATGATCTTCTTCACACCGACCCTGTCACACATCCAGCCCCAGAATGGAGCGGTCAATGCCAACAGGCTCGAGGACACTAACGCGGCGATCCCCGTCCAGTAAGTCGCATCTATGAGTGAGAAGCCGAGGTCGCTGCTGATGAAGAGAGGCATGAAGCCGCCCATCAAGTTGAAGGCGATTGATACCAAGAACTGCACCAGGAGGGCGGCGGTGGCCATATTCATCCTTCTCAGGGCTTTGGGGGCTTCACTCAGGTCCAATAAGTTGCATCTCTTCGAAGAATGCCATTCTCCGGGTTAGGATTCCCATAAGGCTTCAATCAAATTTAAAGATGATGTTATTCGAATTTTCGACGAGAGGATGAGTTGCCGCGCATCAATTATACCTTTAATAAATGGCTATATCAAATAGGTAGCCCAACATTGAGGCAATATTTTCTTTATATGATGGAGGGAAAAGTAGGTAGCCATGTGCGGTATTGTGGCTTTAGTAGCGCTTGACGATGCGTTCAGGCCATTTAATCAGATCGCGCGCGCTACGACCTTCTTCTCTGGAGAATAGTATGTTTCGGGGCATGGGTCAAGAGGTTCAACGTCGACGTGCAATAGAAACCCTTTCAACGCCTCAGTCCAAGTATGAGGATGACCCAAGTTGTCTGAGGCCGTCAAGCACATAGGCAAGAACGTCAAGCTAGGGAAGAACGTCAGGCTCTGGCATTTCACCTACGTCGGCGACAACACCGAGATCGGCGACGAGACCAAGATCGGTTCACTGGCTCACATCGACTATAACGTGAAGATCGGGAAGAGATGCAAGATAGAGGGGATGGTTTACATACCGCCTTTAACGGTCATCGGTGACGATGTCTTCGTGGGCCCGGGCGTCATCCTCACCAACGACCCGTTCCCCATGTCGACCAAGATGGTCGGAGTCAAGGTCGAGGACGGGGCAATTATCTGCGCGGGCGCGATGCTCAAGGCCGGCGTCACGGTAGGCCGAAAAGCCGTCGTCGGGTTCGGCTCCGTGGTCACGAGGGACGTTCCACCCGAGACCGTCGTCTATGGCAATCCTGCTAATGTCCAGTATAGTCTAGAGGAGTACCTAGAAAAGAAGCGTCGCTGGGATCAGGGATAGAAGACGTTTTATATAGCTCAGGGAGGAGATTTTACTCCTCTTCCTCGGCCATCACCCTCTCAACTAGAGCTCCGATCTCCATTTTCGATAAGATTGGGGCGTTGTCGGTGTTGAGCGCATCTAACTTGCCCCCATTGAACTCCGCGTTCTGGTAATTGTCGTCTATGTTGTAGAGGGGTATCACGGCGTAGTAGTCCCCCAAGTCCAAGGCGTACCTGGACTCGTACTTGGTCATAAGCTCTTCGTCGAGCTTCTCGCCCGCCCTCTCACCCACGGTCTCAACCTTGATCTTCTTTGGATCGTAGCCATACTGGGGCGCGAGCCTCTTCACCATTACCTCGGCCAGGTCGCTTATCCTGAGGGTGGGCATCTTCAGGATGAAGACCTCGCCGCCCTTAGAGATGACCGAGGAGTCGAGGATTAGCTGGACGGCCTCAGAGATGAGCATGACGAACCTCCGCATATCCAGAGAGGTCAACGTGATGGGGCCGCCCGACGCTACCTGGGACTTGAATATCTCGAAGACCGAGCCCCTCGAGTTGAGGACGTTGCCGAAGCGGACGCAGCTAAACTTGGTCCTATTGCCGCCCTTGTAGTAGTTGGCGGCTATCGTCAGCTTCTCCCCAAGGAGCTTCGTTGCCCCCATGGTGTTTATGGGCGAGACCGCCTTGTCTGTGCTGATCATGACGAATTTCTCGACGTTCTCCTCCAGAGAGGCCTCGATGGTGTTCTGGGTGCCCTCCACGTTGGTCTTGATCGCCTCGAATGGGTTGTACTCGCAGAGAGAGACGTG
This sequence comes from uncultured Candidatus Bathyarchaeia archaeon, assembly GCA_964628365.1. Classification (GTDB taxonomy): domain Archaea; phylum Thermoproteota; class Bathyarchaeia; order TCS64; family TCS64; genus UBA8941. Next base: position 28,566 of record CAZVMI010000002.1, read on the forward strand.
CTTCAGGGCGGCGGCATGGAAGACGACGTCGATGCCCTTCAAGGCGTAGAGGAGCCTGGTCTTGTCCCTGACGTCGCCTATCAGGAACCTAAGCCTGGCGTCGTCTCCGTACCTCTGCTGGAGGTTAAATAGGCTGTACTCGTTGTTGTCGTAGACCCTTACGACGTTCACGTCGAAGCCGAGAAGTTTCTCGACGATCGCGCTCCCGACGGTCCCGCATCCACCGGTGATAAGGATGTTTTTACCCCTATAATACTCAGATAATGCTTTTTTCGAGCCTGGCAAGGCGAGAACACTCTTCTCAGTAAAGGAGGCTGATGTTGATTAATTAAAATTATTCTTCGGTTCAGAATTCAAAAACGTGATCCCTCATCTCTATGCAATTTATGTTGTCTTTGAGTCAAGAATAAGTTATTAAAGAAAAATGCATTATAAAACGTTTGAAGAGTTCGACTGACATGGGCTCAAAGAGCATACCACTTTACAGGATTTTCTGGGACGAGGAGGACGTCAAGGGCGTAGCAGGAGTCATCAGGAGGGGCTTCTACTGGTCCTCGGGACCCCTCGTCCAAGAGTTCGAAGGAAAGGTTTCAGAGTTCGTTGGTAGGCGATATGGTGTAGCCTTCAACTCAGGGAGCTCCGCCCTCCAAGCTCTCCTGCTCAGCTATGACTTCGAGCCCAGGAGCGAGGTGATCGTCCCCTCATTCACCTTCATCTCATCAGTGAACTCGGTCCTCCACGCAGGCGCCGTGCCGGTCTTCGCCGACATCGAGGACAAGTACCTCGGACTGAACCCAGATAGCGTTGCAGAGAAGATCACGAACAAGACGAGGGCCATCCTGCCGACCCACTACGGTGGATGCCCATGCAGGGTAGACGAACTCAGGGAACTAGCCGAGGATCACGGCCTCCTACTACTGGAGGACTCGGCTGAGGCGCTCGGGGCTGAGATTCGTTCGAAGGGAAAAGCTGGCTCCTTCGGCGACTCCGCTATATTCAGCTTCTCAGGGAACAAGGTGCTCACGACGGGGGAGGGGGGCCTCGTCATCACGGACTCCGATACGGTGAGGAGGAGACTGAGGCTGATCAGGTCCCACGGAGACTTGGCGACCGAGGAGAAGTTCTCCTCGAAGACGACCGAAGCCTTCGTTACTCTTGGATGCAACTGGCGTATGTCGGACATAACAGCCTCCGTCGGCTTGTCTCAGTTCAGGAAGCTTGACAGGCTTGTGAGGATGAGGACCGAGAACGCTAAGTACCTCTCATCCAAATTGAGGACCATCAAAGGCGTGATCCCGCCGAAGATGCAAGGGGACAGGGTCAACGTCTTCCAGATGTACACTGTTATGCTGGACGAGGAGATCTTCGACAGAGATGCTCTGAGGGACTACCTCGAGAGGAACGGGATAACCTGCAAGGTCTACTTCGAGCCAATCCATCGCAACGAGTTTTACACGGCTTATTTAAGGAACGTTGAGCTCCCCGTGACGGACAGCGTTTCAAGGCGGGTGCTGACGCTCCCCATGTTCCCGGGCTTGACGAGGGACGAGATGGACTACATGACAGAGAAGATCAGGGAGTATCCGGGCTGACCTGTTTCTTCCTAGGTTTCTCTTGCGCCCAGATGGGGTCCTTGAGGACCCAGCCCTCGTTCCTCCACTCGAATATGTCACGGTTATAGAACTTGTCGACGATCTTCCAGAACTCCTCGGTTGTGTAGCCGGTGAAATCGAGGAACGCCTGAAGCGCCCTCTGGTCGAGCTTGCTGTCATGTTCCTTCACGAGCTTGATCCCTTCCTCCCGTGTGATGTAGCCGTCCCTTATGAGACGGCAGGCGACGTCGGTGGCTGTCCTGTGGCCAAACTTGGGGTACTTGAGCCACGGGTGGACGAGGTAGCTCACGGCATCTATCTGCTTCCAGTCCTCGAAGTGGCCCTCCCGGTCCCACTCATGGGCAAGGGTCCTGAAGCCGTACCTCTTCGCCACCCTGAGGTGCATTACCTCGTCCCATGGCGTGAAGTAACTGATGTAGATGGGCTCAACTCCCGCCTTCTCGATCTCCTCGAGCGGCGGGTATACTATTGGATTGAGTTCCTTCCTCTGGACACCCTTGCCGAGCCAGAAATCGAGGGGGATCGACTTGGCGACGTCGTTGTTGATCTGCTCCCTTGCGCTGTAGGTCTCCTCCTGCTGGGAGCCGCCGTACTCGTAGTTGACGTTCTCGCCGTAGACGACGAGGGGGATGCCGAGCTTGATGGACATCTGGACGGGCCAGACGTAAACAGCCCTGTCCCAGTACCATGTGGGGCTGCCGAACTCCTCGAAGGCTACGCGAAGCATCTTCTTTGCCAGCCTCCTGTTGAGGTGAAGAGAGATGATGTCGCAACCGAAGGCTTCGCTCAAGTTGTTGAGGTTATGGAGACCGGCCTCTGTCCAGTCGAAGTTGTATACGTTGAGGAGGAGGGGGTTCATCCTCATCTTCTCCTTCATCACGTAGACCTGATAATAGCTGTCCTTGCCCGGGCTGACGGCGACTATGCAGTCGTAGTAGCCATCTTCGCGCCTGTACTTGTCGCAGAGTTTCTCCAGCTCCTTCAATCGTTTCTTCCAATCTACCTGCTTCCTCTGCTCGTGGTGGACGCAGGCGGAGCAGACACCATTTTCGTTGAAGGTGATGCCTGGACGGGTGTCGGGAATAACGCACCTCTTACAGTAGCGCATGGGGGTTACCTCATGGTGATTTAGAGGGGAGGCTAAATAAATTGTTGTAGAGAACCGAGCGTGACAACGATTGGCTAAGGAGCGTTTTTCCGCGAGCGCCTCTTGAGTTACAGAGGCTCAGTTTTCGTAGAGATTCACGCTCAGGTTATGTAGTTGTGGGTTCCTAGTAAATTAGAGCTGAGGCGGGCTGCTTGAGGGTGGAGATTTCAGGGCACCTAATAGGTGACGGAAAGCCCTGTTTTGTGATCGCGGAGGCCGGAGTCAATCATAACGGGGACGTCGAACTTGGGAAGAAGCTGATTGAGGCAGCGAAGTTCGCTGGCGCCGATGCGGTGAAGTTCCAGGCCTTCAGGGCCGAGAGGCTGGCCTCAAGCGGTGCTAGGAAGGCCACTTACCAGAATACAGTGGCCGGGGATGACTCGCAGCTGGAGATGCTCAGGAAGCTTGAGCTGACCGAGGATGAATTCAGGGTACTCTCGAATCATTCAAGGAAGAAAGGGGTCGTCTTCCTATCCTCAGCCTTCGACTTTGAGAGCGCCGACCTCCTCGACAGGCTAGGCGTCGTGGCCTACAAGATGGGCTCTGGGGAGCTGACGAACCTCCCTCTCCTGAGATACATCGGGGGTAAGGGGAGGCCCGTCATTCTATCCTCAGGGATGAGCACAATGGAGGAGGTTGAGGAGGCGCTGGAGGCGGTCAAGGGTGCGGGCTGTGACAGGATCGTGCTCCTACACTGTGTCTCCAGCTACCCGACGAGGGCCGAGGACGCCAATCTCAGGGTGATTAGGACCCTCAGGGACCGATTTGGCGTGCTAGTAGGCTTCTCGGACCATACGCTCAGCCTCGTCATCCCGGCGGCGTCCGTCGCCTTGGGCGCGGTTATTGTAGAGAAACATCTTACACTGGATCACAACCTCCCGGGGCCGGATCATGGGATGTCCCTTGAGCCTGATGAGTTCAATGAGATGGTGAAGAACATACGGGAAGTTGAGGCCTCCCTGGGCGATGGTGTCAAGAGGGTAACAGAGAGTGAAAAGGGGGTCAGGGAGGTGGCGAGGAGGAGCGTAGTTGCAGTAGTCGACATCCCGGCTGGGACAAGTATAACACGTGAGATGTTAGACATTAAAAGGCCGGGAACCGGCATTGAGCCTAAGAGGATCGATGAAGTGGTCGGGAAGAGGGCTAAGAGGCTCATTAAGAGAGATGAGTTGATAGCCTGGGACTCTCTCGCTGTCTAAATAGCCTTATTCCTGCTTCTTCATGACCTTCGCGGGGACACCGTAGGCTACGACGTTAGGTGGTATGTCCTGAGTAACGAAGCTGAAAGCGCCTACGACGGCATTCCTGCCGATAGTGACTCCTGGCATAATGACACTGTGGCTGCCCACCTTGGCACCCTCCTCGATTATGACCTTACCCCACTTGTCGTCTATTGTCGACCAAGAGTAAATTGAGCAGTGGGAGCCTATCTCGACGCCCTTCTCGATGCGGACGCCGTATTTTGCGTTGATGTAGGTGAAGGCGCCTATGTCGGTGTTTGGGGCGAGTTCAAGGTTCTCGTGGTACTGGCACATCCAGCTCCACCTCGTCATGCCACGTTCGTCGAACTCCGGCTTAACCCAGTCCTTGAACCTGCTCACGTTTGCTCCCTCTGAGAGTTCGTCGGGCTAGTAGGTTATTTGTTTTTGCAGGAGCTCCTCTGTTATCTCCAGCTCTGAGAGGAGCTTGACTATCCGTTTAGCGGCTTTGCCGTCACCCCAGGGGTTGCGGCGTTTGCTCACCTTCTCCCTGAATGCCTTGTCATGCAGCGCCTTCCGTACAGCTTCCACGATGGCGTCCCTGTCGTGTGGGACGTCTATGACGTTGTCGCCGCGGAGCCTCCCCTCCTGCCTCATGCCGATGTTGACGAAGGGCAGCCCGAAGGAGGGGGCCTCAATTATCCCGCTGCTCGAGTTCCCGACCATCACGGCCGCGGTGGCCATGAGGCCGAGGTACTGCTTCTGAGGGAGGCTTGGGTAGGTCCTAATGTACGGGGGGAAATTGGATCTTTCAATGACCTTGATCATCCTTATGCCGCCAGCGTCGTTGTTCGGGTAAAGGAGCACGGTCTGTTCATGGAGCGCGACGAGGGCGGCGAGGGTAACCCGCATCTGATCTGCAGCCTCGTCAGCCTGGGTCGTGACGGGGTGCTGTACAGCGAGGATTATCGGCTTGGTAAGGTCTAAGCCGAGCTCTTTCGCCACCTCCTCAGGGGTGCTCTTCGCCACGTTAAGAATCACGTCCAACGCAGGCGCCCCGACGACATGGACATTCGCACGCCTCTCCCCGAGCTTGATGATCCTCTCCGCCCCGTCCCTCGTGGCCGGGAAGTGCACGTGAGCGAGCTTCGTAACGGCGTGGCGGATGGACTCGTCTATGCAGCCCTTCGTCACCTCGCCGCCGTGGACATGAACTACAACCCTATTCGTGTATGCGCCCGCTATGGCGCCTGCGAAGGCCTCGCTCCTGTCGCCGAGGACTAGAACAATGTCGGGGTTGATCCTTTCGAACGCTTCGGTGACGCCTATTATGCCCTTACCGAGGGCCTTTGCCATGGACGCCTCAGAGTCGTCGCAAGGGCTCATATCGACAACCTCGTCGACTCTGAAGCCACTCCTCTCGATGTCCTTCAGGGTGTAACCGTGTACTTCCGAGAGGTGCATGCCCGTGGCGATGATGTGAAGCTCGAGATCCTTTGATCTCATTATCTCTACGAGTATGGGCGTTAATATCCCGAACTCCGCCCTTGTGCCGGTCACGACGGCCACCGACCTCAAGTTCTACCCTTCCTCCTCTGGTCCTTCAGCAGCAGGTCCATTATCCTGAGGTCGAGGAGTGTGTCGACGTCGAGCGACCTCTCCTCAGGCATCACATAGGCTCTGATGTCCTTTCCGTAGAGGGAGTTGCCCTCCATCAGGGTGTCCCTCTGGGTCGCGTAGATGGCTCCGTTCAGGGAATACACCTTTGGGAGGTCCTGGCGCCTGATCTTCGTCTCCTCACCGAAGAAGGGGACGAGCTTGTCTCCTTTAAGGGTGAACATTAAATATGGACTGTGCTTCGCCTCGGTGACCGAGATGACTGAGTCAGCGCCTGTATCGAAAAGAGCCTTGACCGTCCCATCTATATCCCTCGCATCCCTGAGCGGGCTCGTCGGCTGGAGTGTGACGGCGACATCTACTTTCCCGCCCTGCTCCTCGATGTGCCCCACCATGTGCCGTATCGCTCGGATCGTTGGGCTACTATCATGGGCGAGTTCTTTAGGTCTCAGAACAGGGACCTCCGCCCCATAGTACTTGGCGACGCCGGCGATCTCCTCGTCGTCCGTTGATACGATGACCCTTGTTAGGAGCCTAGATTTTTTCGCAGCCTCAATCGTGTAGGCGATGAGGGGCTTCCCGGCGACATCGTGGAGGTTCTTCCTAGGTATCCCCTTGGAGCCACCCCTTGCCGGGATTATGCCGACGACGCTCAACGCTTCTGACTTGCTGCTCATACACTCACGCCCGACCCTGTCTCACAACCTTCTCTACGAAGAGTTTGATATTATCGGGGTAGCCTGGTTTAATAATATCCTCGTTGAGCCTAGCAACGGATTCCCTCTCTATCCCGCTGAACGATCTCACCGCCTTCAAAAACTCTTGAGGAGTCTCGACATATCTTGAAGTTCTTTCATCTCCTAGCAGGCTCGAGAAGTAGAGCTTCGAGAGGTTGTTGATGTTAACGAGGATGTTGGGGGCGCCGAGGCTGGGGGCTTCGACGGCGCAGCTTGAGTAGACGGTCGAGTGGATGTCAATATATGGCATCAGCTCGTAGAACTCGCGTTCGAGCTCCACTATAATGTTATCGGGGAGGATAAGGCTCGAGTAGTCGCGCTCAATCGGGTGCCGAGGGATTAAAATGTAGCCGATGTCCCTGTCCAGTGCTGCACAGGTGATTATAAAGTCTATGAGGTCGTCCTCCACGGTCGATTGAAGGGTCACTCCAACCACTTTGTTGAACTTCTTCAGCCTGTTCACGAGCGATGTGTCTGGTTTAAAATTATGTTTTATGTAGTCGATGTAGAAGCTGCCTACTGTGTAAGCATTCCCCGCCTCAACGAACCTGCCACGTTCAAGGACCTCCGCATCCCTCTTTCCGAAGACCAGTACGTGATCGGGGTAGAAGACCCTGTTCAGGTCGGCGTAGATGTTGTAGGCCTCGTGGCCCTCCCCGGTCGAGCCGTGCTGTATCTCGACGACCTTGATGTCGAGGTCCTTCGCTGCCTTCACCTTCCCCATATCGTAGTAGGAGCAGACGATGAATACGAAACTGGGCTTCAAATGTTTGAAGAACCGCTTGTACGCAGAGTATCTGCTCCTGAAGGTTCTGATTATCCTCTCGTCGTCGACCTCGAGACCATAATCCTTCTTAATCTGGTCCAGCGTCGTCTGCCCCACGATCTCTAAGGGTCCTGGGCTAAGCTTTCTCTTGACGGCCGAGAGGAGGTAGATCGGGTAGATCCCGGTTATGTTCTTTGTATAGACCTCCTCCTTCGGGAGGTGGTCTGGCTCTGGATCCTCGATCACGAGTGTCTTATCTCTCCCGAGTACGTCTGCCAGTGGGTCAGCGAACCTGTCGAAATACTTGCCTTCGATCCTCTTTCTGACGTTACTTCTGGATGTTGAGAAGATGACGTAGTCATACTGCCTGAACCAGCCCCCGAAGCCGTAGAACAGCTTGCCGATTGAGTCGATAATTGAACCGGCCAAGGTCTTAGACCGTGTTCTCCTCATCCTCCTCCCCTTGAAGAGGTAGGATGTCGCGTAAGCGATCCTGAGGTAAGGCCAAACCTGTTCGCCGTCTACCCTGATACTCGAGACGTCGTACTTCTCCTCGACCTCTCTTAGGAAGTGGCTCACTGTATAAACCCCGTAATGGTTATTGTGGGGAGCAGGTTGATTATTGAATTTTGGTATATGGGCTGGTTTTACTTGTGGTAGTGCGTCGTCACCTTCTTTACACCGGTCAGGATAGCGTCCAAGTCATCGTCTGACAGGTACGGGTGCATGGGCAGGCTGAAGATCCTGTTTGCCACATCTTCGGAGACGGGACATCTGTCAGGTTTCATGAGGTCGAGAATGGCGGGCTGTCTCGTCAAGGGCGTCGGGTAGTGGACACCGCAATCGATGTTCTCGGCTTGGAGGGCCTTCAGGAACTCGTCCCTCGTGCATTTCAACTTCTCAAGGTCGAGTGTAGCAGAGAAGTAACTGTAGCTTGGATTCGTCTTCGGCGTAATTTTCTGTGGGCTGACGCAGTCGATCTTCTCGATTCCTCTCCTGAGCTTCTCCCCGATGTAGCGCCTCTTCCTGAGGTAACCGTCGAGATTCTCAAGCTGGTTCAAGCCTATGACGGCCATGATGTCGGTCATGCGGTAGTTGAGTCCGAGCATCACGTGGTGGTACCTTCCGTCGTCGCCGTGGTTCCTGATAAGCGTTCCCAAACGATATAGTTCAGGGTCGTTTGTTGTGACTATGCCACCCTCCCCAGTCGTCATGGTCTTGGTCGGGTAGAAGCTGTAGCAGTTTAGGTGTCTCCATGAGCCCAGGTCTCTACCACCGTACTCTGTTCCGTGGGCCTGGGCGCAGTCGTTGATGAGGAGGAGCTTGTGGTCCTCCGCAATCTCGGCGAGAGCGTCCATGTCCGCTGCGTTCCCGAAGAGGTGGACAGGCGCGATAGCCTTCGTCTGGCTGTTTATCTTCTCCTTCACGTCCTCAGGGTCGATGAGGTACGTCTCGGGGTCGATGTCGGCGAACACCGGCTTAGCGTTGCTGAAAAAGACCGTGCTGACGGTGGCGATGAAGGTGAAGGCCGGGGCGATGACCTCGTCCCCTGGCCTCAGAGTTGAGAGGTATGCGACATGTAGGGCTGCTGTACCGTTGGAGACGGCGTAGGCGTATTTGGCGCCGACTCTCTCAGCAAACTTTTCCTCGAACTCCTTGGTGTAGGGCCCCATCCGGACGTAGCCTGACCTGAGGACCTTGGCCACGTCATCTGCATCTTTCTGCGAGAAGACGGGCTTCGCGAGGGGTATCTTCTTGTCAGATACCGGTTTGCCACCTAGGATAGCGAGTTGATCCATGGTACTTGAGTTAGCTGAATTGTTGATAAGTGCTTCTCGGGCGTGCTCGCTACTTTATGCCATGGAGCCATGAGGGGTCCTCGAAGGAGGGGTTGGGGTATTTGTAGAAGCCTCTGCCCGTCTTCACACCTAGCTCCCCCCTCTCGATCTTGTCAAGGAGAAGCCTCGGAGGGTAGTCTCTGGGGTCGCCTGACTCCTCGTAGTAGGTCATCTCGATGTCCCTGACTACGTCGAGGCCCACACGGTCCATCATCCCGAAGGGGCCGGACATCGTGCCGTACAGGCTCATCCAGGCCCTATCCACGTCCTCGTGGGTGGCCACGCCCTCATCGACGAGGTGGAGGCACTCCCTCTTCACGGCCCTCCAGACGCGGTTGAAGATGAAGCCCGTGCTCTCCTTGAGCACGGTAAGGGGCGTCAGCCCGATCATTATGGAGAACTCCCTCACCCTACCCAAGGTCTCGTCGCTGGTCTTCGTTCCGCGCATGAGCTCGACTACCCTGCTTCTCCATGGAAAGCCGTAGAAGTGCATGTTGAGGACCCTGTCGGGGCGGTTCGTCGCGTCCTCGATCCTGGAGACCCTTATGGACGAGCTGTTGGTCGCCAGTATGGTATAGGGGCTGCACAGCCTGTCCAGATTCTTGAAGACTTCACGTTTCATTTCGAGGCGCTCCGTGACGGCCTCTATCACGATCTCCGCAGTGGCAGCAGCCTGCGAAGCCGAGACAGTCCAGAGCATCCTGGACAGGATGGCTTCCTTCTCCTCGGCTTCTATCTTCCCTTCAAGGATCCACAGGTCCAGGTATCCATTTACCGAGTTCTTTGATCGTTCCAGGGCGTCTCTGGAGACATCGTAGAGGTTCACGGGGAGCCCGCTGGCGGCGCACTGGAGGGCGATCTGGGACCCAAGGTAGCCCGACCCGTAGACGCATATCTGTTTGGGAGATTCCATGCATGTTATCTGCCCGTTGGAGTGAAATGCTTTTGCCATCCTTGGGCTGGGAGGGTGCGATGTATTTAACCTGAAATCAGATCTATTTACGGGGGTTGTTTTGGGTAGGAACAAGAAATATTCCGGTTACAAGGCTTTCCAGTTTCTAGAGCCTGGGATCGACTACATGGAGTTCAAGCTCAGGGCGGAGATGGTCCCTGAGTGGGCCGAGTGGGTTCCATTGTCCAAGGACGAGGAGGATCGGTTCGAGGAGATCATGGAGAAGAACATCGTGATCAGCCTCCACGAGCACCCGAGCACGCGGCCAGAGGACATCAGCCTCCGTGAGGAGTTCACCAGGGAGGGGAGGGAGCCCCTCGCCTACGAAGCGCTGAGCAAATCGGGGCTCGACTGCGTCTTCGACAACATGATGGACGGCTCCAACTTCATCAATACGAAGCACGGCTGGGACTGGATGAGCACCGTCCACGACCTCGGCATGAAGCTCTGCGACATAGCGAAACAGGACTTCGTAGTTCACTGCAGGAAGGTTGAGGATATTCTGGAGGCCCACAAGGCGGGGAAGCTCGCCTGGGTAGGCGTCATAGAGTCCTCCTCATGTATAGAGAACGAGGTGGACAGGCTCGACGTACTCTACGGCCTCGGCGTGAGAAGCATGGGGGTGAACTACAGCGAGTCGAACATGCTAGGCACCGGGCTCAAGGAGATCAGGGACGGAGGGTTAACCGACTTCGGCTACGACGCCGTCGTCCGGATGAACAAGCTGGGGATGCTCGTGGACGTGAGCCACGTGAGCGATCAGACGGCGATGGACACTATCGCCCTCAGCAAGAGGCCTATAGTCATCTCCCACAGCGGTGTCCGGGCACTGACGCCCACGACGAGGATGTTCCCGGATGAGGTGATCCAGGCTCTGGCCGAGAGGGGCGGGGTGATGGGGATAGAGGCGGCGCCCAACCTCACCGTCACCGAGAAGCACCCGCTGCACAGCATAGAGTCCTACATGGAGCATATAGAGTACTGCATCGACCTTGTGGGCATCGACTACGTAGGGTGTGGGCCTGACACCAGCTACGCGGACCACGTGGGCATGTACCTGCACAACCTCGAGGACTCCAAGAAGATGGGCCTGGGCCACTACAGCAGACCTGACCGCAAGGCGTCGCCGAACCAGTACCTTGGTATAGACATGAACATCGAGGCACTGAAGAGACTGAAGTACGTGAGGGGGATGGAGAACCCGACGGAGTGCCTCCAGAACGTCGCCCGCTGGATGGTGAAGCACGGCTACTCCGACAAGGAGATCGCGAAGATAATCGGTGGAAACGCCCTCCGCCTCCTACGCGAGGCCTGGTAAAAAGTCGAGGACCCCTCTTTTTCTTAGGGTTTCCCCCAATACTAACTCTTCTTCGCGGAACCAAATTTGATGAGGAGGACCACCGTCAAACGTCCGCTGAAAATCAGGCTTTTATAAACAATTGAGACATGTAAAACCATGACTGGTTTTAGAGTCGTCATCGGTATGATGATGCATGAAACTAACACCTTCAGCACGGTGGGGACGACGCTCGCCGACTATGACTCCCTCTACGGGGAGGAACTGATCAATACCCACAGGGGAACGAAGTCCGGTGTGGGGGGTTTCCTCGATGTCCTGGGGAGGCACGGCGTCGACGTGATCTCGACGATCGGGGGGCACGCCACCCCGTCTGGCCCGATAAGGAACAGGGACTACTGGGTATTCGTGGACACGATCACGCGGGGCATCCGTGAGGCGGAGAAGGTGAACGGGGTTCTCCTCGCCCTCCACGGCGCGATGGTGGCGGAGGACGTCCCAGAGGCTGAGGGGACATTGCTCATGGAGGTCAGGAAAGAGGTCGGCCCGAAGACGCCGATCATCGTCACCCTGGACCTCCACGGCCTAATATCCGAGCTGATGGTGAAGAACTGCGACGCCATCTACGGCTACGACACCAACCCACACGTCGACATGTATGACAGGGGTGTGGAGGCCGCCGAGGCGATGGTGAGGGCCATGAAGGGCGAGGTGAAGCCCGTCGTCGCCTTCAAGAAGCTGCGGATGCTCCCGCCGACCATAAACCAGCGCACGACGGAGGGGCCCATGGTCAAGCTCCTCGAGACCGCCTTCAAGATGGAGAAGCAGCCGGGGGTGCTAAACGTCTGCATCTTCCCCGCCTTCCCCTACGCCGACGTGGAGAGGGCCGGGAGCGCCGTCGTGGCGGTGACCGACAACGACCCGGGCCTCGCTCAGAGGCTCTGCGACGAACTCGGGGAGAAGATGTGGAGCAAACGCAAGGAGTTCCTCAAGCCCCTCACGCCGATAAAGGAGGCCGTCGAGGAGGCCATTAAGGCCTCTGAGGGCCCTATAATCCTCGCGGACGTGGCTGACAACCCCGGAGGCGGAGCGCCCGGCGACGGCACCGAGATACTGAAGGAACTCATCAAGAGAGGAGCCAAGAACGTGGGCATCGCCTGCATCAAAGACCCAGAGGCCGTGGAGAAGGCGATCCAGGCGGGAGTCAAGGGCGCTGTGACAATGAGGATAGGGGCCAAGACGGACAGCTTCCACGGTAAGCCCATTGAGGTCTTCGGGAAGATCCGCACAATAACCGATGGCAGATTCATCCACAAGGCCGGCGCCGTGGGGTTGCCGGCGGACGTCGGACGAACCGCCGTCATCGACGTCGACGGCATCGAGGTGATACTCACCGAGAAGAGCCATGCCCCCAACGACCCGGAGATCTACAGGAGGAATGGCATAGAGCCCAGGGACAAGAAGATCCTGGTCCTGAAAAGCAGAGGCCACTTCAGGGCGGCCTACGAGCCATTCAGCAAGAAGGTCATCGAGGTCGACGCCCCCGGGCTCACCAGCCCAAACCTCGGGTGGTTCAACTACAGGAACATACCCAGGCCCATATGGCCCTTCGACGAGATTTAAAATCCTTTTTTACACAGGAATTCCTCCACATCGGAGTTTTTTTTATTAAATAATGTGAGTTTTGGAGACGGTAATATTCAGGGGTTACTTACCATATCTTGATTCGCGGTGAATCAATGTGGTTTTGAAGAGGCGTTTGGAAGTTGAAGTTCATTGCACTCCTGAGATGCGGCCGGGAGTGTCTCGACGAGTTCATCGAGATCTGGAACCGGAGACTGTCCCCCAGCCATACCATTAAGACCCTGTTCCCTCCACACACCATTGCTGATTCCCCCAAGGGCTACCAGGGACTTCACGATCTTCGCATCAAGGCACGTATTGTACTAAATTTGAAATCGATCCACGTAGCTTTAAGCAGCGAGTCGAATACGTTTATATAATTTCAAGACGAATTAGTAAAAGCCAGACCTCAGTGAAAACAAGCCCATCGTATCGAGGTTCGATGCATGGAAAAAAAGACTAATCGACTTGAAGTAGCCGCTATACTACTAAGTTGCATATTCGTCTTCGCGATGCTAGGTTTTTCAGTCTACGCGAGAGAACGCGATCAACCCCAGACCATGGTCTTCACAGTCGCGGCGTCGGAACAATTCAAGCTTAATTGGATCAACTGCACGAGAGTTACATTCAGTGAGGGGGGAGGATGGTCGTTTAATGGACTTTATGATTTCGAGGTCGGGAAAACGTATTCAGTCACATATTTAGGTTTTAAATACAGCTTAAGGAATTACGCTGAAATCGTGAGTATGCAGAAGGTGGATTAGATCCCCTCTGTTGGTGTTATTGTATGCACTTTTCAGAGCGCGCGACCGCCTTAACTTCCTTTTTCTATTCACTAATAAAGAACGTATTGCGGGAATTTTCCGTGATCTACGTGGATACCAAGAAAACATGCCAATACTTACTCGGATATCTCAAGGCATACAACGAGGAAAAGACCGTCGAAAAGTGGTACAAAATCACTCTGAGTGAAAAAATCGAGAGAGAAAGATCGTAAAAATTTTTCGGAGAATAAGAGAAGTTCGAGCAATCAAAATTTATAAAACGTAGCTAACATTCAATTGGAGTTTCTTTGTCGGGAATCAATCTTGTAGAAGAGCTCTGCGCCGACCTCATCGTCACCAACTGCAAGGCGTACACTGCTGATCCCAACGACACTGTCGCGGAGGCCGTGGCGGTAAGGGACGGCAGGATCCTGAAGGTAGGGCCGGCCTCAGAGGTCATAGGGCTTAAGGGGAGAAAGACGAGGGTCCTCAACCTCGACGGCAGGCTCGTGCTTCCGGGATTCATCGACAGCCACGAGCACTGCATCAGGAAGGGGCTGCAGGCCGACTGGGTGGAATGCGGCTCACCCCCCATGAAGACGATCAGGGATATCATCAAGGCTCTAAAAGTCAAGGCGGCGGATAAGCCTGCAGGGAGTTGGGTCGTGGGCAACTGGTTCGACGAGTCCAAGCTCGAGGAGAGGCGCTTCCCCACGCGATGGGACCTAGATGAGGCGTCGCTTGATAACCCGATCTATCTTGGACGAGCCGGAGGCCACAACGGCGTGGCCAACAGCATGGCGCTGAAGATCGCCGGGATAGGCAGGGACACGCCGCAGCCGGCCGGCGGAAGGATAGAGAAGGGCGAGGATGGGGAGCCCACGGGTAGGCTCGACGAGCTGGCGGCCATGAACATGATCCGCTCTAAGATCCCAGCGCCGGGTCCCGAGGAGTCCGTCGAGACCATGGTGCGGAACTGGCCCAAGGTGGAGGAGGAGCTCCTCAGCTGGGGGCTGACGACGGTGCACGAGGCCCACATCAAGGCCCCCGAGGCAACCGCCTACCAAGAACTATTGGTGCAGGGGAAGCTCCGCATGCGCATCGGCCTCATGCTCGATGGCATGGCCCCGTACGAGGGCTACGCCACAAGCGACCTATCTAGGCAGGGACTACGCACTGGCTTCAGCTGGGGGGACAGGCTCCGAGTCATCGGCGTGAAGCTCGGCGTCGACGGCGCAATGGGCTCGAAGACGGCGGCGCTTTCCAGACCATACGAGGACGAGCCGGGTAACAGGGGAATCGTCAGGGTGACTCAGCAGGAGTTGACGGAGGAGACCGTCAGGTGCCACCTGGCGAAGCTGAGGGTGTGCATCCACGCGATAGGGGACAGGGCCATCGACATGGCACTCGACGCGGTGGAGGAGGCGCTGAAGAAGCGGCCCTGGGAGGACCATCGGCACAGGATAGAGCACGTGGGCTACGCCGAGGAGAAGCAGCTTAAGAGGATGAAAAAACTAGGGGTAGCCGTCTCGGCCTCCATCGGCTTCTGCTACCCGATAGGCGACAGCCACCTCAAAGCCCTGGGCGAGGAGAGGATGAAGGGGTACTACCCCATGCGTAGCCTCGCCGAGCATGGCATAGTGGCCGGCGGGAACAGCGACGGCTTCGGCGAGAGCTGGGCGATAACGGGCATCTACGGCTGCGTGACGCGGAGGACCATGGGAGGGAAGATTCTCTGTGAAGAAGAGGCGATCTCGGTCATGGACGCGATAAAGGCTTACACAATCAATGGCGCCTATCTAGAGGGAACCGAGAAGGAGAAGGGCTCCTTTGAGCCTGGGAAGCTGGCTGATATAGTGGTCCTGGACAGAGACATCCTAACGATTGACCCCAACGAGATCATTGAGGCGAAAGCCGTGATGACCATCGTCGGCGGTGAAGTAGTCTATGAACGAAAGTAGGCTCCGCCTCTCAGACAATGCACCTTTTTGAGGGTCATTATAACAATTTTTTAAAATTTCCAAAAATTCGATGATTCGTCCTCAACGTCGTATATGGATTTAATAGATTAGTTGAAGGAAAATATAGTAGAAACAGGGG
>CAZVMI010000002.1:44318-47358 GCA_964628365.1 uncultured Candidatus Bathyarchaeia archaeon
ACGTCGTATATGGATTTAATAGATTAGTTGAAGGAAAATATAGTAGAAACAGGGGGACCTTTCTGTGCTCTTAGTCGCGAAGCTGGATGGTATCCACCAGGCCCGGGTTGAGGGCCTCATAAGGTACGCGCCACGGCGCGACTTCCAGCCCATAACCTTCCTCGTGGACACGGGTTCCTCACAGACGTGCCTCCTGCCAGACGACGTGGTCAGGCTCGGCATAGACCACGCCAGCTTGCCCACCGTGACGAAGACGATAGTGACGGCTAACGGCCCGGTGTCCCTGAAGCTCCTCCAGAACGTCGAGGTCGACCTTCCCGTCGTGGGCGGCATCCTTGAGAACAAGAAGGCCCTCATCAAGATACCGCTGAGCCAGCTCCCCCTCCTCCCGCCGGGCTCCGGCTACGCGCCTCTGCCGCAGCAGATGGTCTTCAGCCTCCTCGGCATGGATGTCCTCCGCTTCTTCCCCCGCTGGACCTTCAAGAAGAGCGAGCTGCTGATGGATTTTGGGGAGAACGAGTTAGAGTCCCTGAGACAGAGTCTAAAAATTTAGCTTAATTCTTAGGACGACGAAGCGAGCCCGCTTGAACGATATTGAGTAGACATCTCATGGACTTAATCTGATTCGACTACTTCCTCGGGATTCCGACTCCTCTGAAGGTGAAGCCCCTCTTGAGGCACTCCTCTCTGCTGAAGGCGTTTCTGCCGTCAACAATTATTGGGGTCCGCATCAGCTGCTTGAGTCGGTCGAGCTGCAGGTTGAGGTATTCTCTGTGGCGCGTGACTAGGACGAGGCAGTCCTTGCCCTTGACAGCCTCCTCGAGGTTGTTTGTGAGGTTGATCCCTTCGTAATCTTTGACGTAAGGGTCGTGGACGATGAGCTCACTGCATTCACCTTTCAACGAATTGTAGAGGGGCTCTGCCGGCGTGTTGCGCGAGTCGTCGCTGTTCTCCAGGAAGGCGAGGCCAAGTACTGCGATTCGGGCCTCTTTGAGACTCATTCTTCGTTCTGCCAAGGCTTCGACGGTGAGTTCCTTCATGTGCTGAGGCATTCCGTCGTTTACTTTTCGACTCTCGACTATGATCCGGGGGTTGAACTTGAAAGTGCCATAGGTATCCATCCCGTATTTTAGGAGCCACGGGTCCTTGGGGAGGCAGTGGCCTCCGACCCCTGCGCCTGGGATGTGCATGTTTCTGTAGGGGTTGGCGTGTGGCACGGATGGGTCGTTGGGTAGGTTGTTTACGAGCTTCCTCACGTCGTGGACGTTGACTCCGAGGGACTCACAGATTAGAGCGACCTCGTTGGCGAAGGCGATGTTGACATCCCGGTAGGTGTTCTCGGCTACCTTGGCGACCTCCGCGGTGATGGCGTCCGTCGGATGGAGTTTTCCTTGGACTATATGCCTGTATAGCTCAATGCCACGCCTTGTGCATCCGGGGGTTACGCCGCCCACCGTACGATCTAGCTTCGTGAGGTTGTGAATGAGTCGACCCACCATGACCCTCTCTGGGCTGAAGACGAGGTTGAAGTCTACGCCGGCTCTGAGGCCGGAGTGCTCCTCGAGGATTGGTTTCACGAGGTTGTTAGTGGTCCCGGGGGCTACTGTGGACTCGATGCTGATGAGCACTCCCTTCCTCATCTTCACGCCGATCTCGTCGCAGACCTGCCTGAGGGAATCGTATCGGGGCTTATGGTTCCGGTCCACGGGGGTCTGGACAGCGATGATGATCGCGTCGGCGTTCCTGTAGGCTTCCGCGTCGTCCGTCACCCTGAACGTTCCTTGTTTGACGACCCTCGAAATGAGCTCACCTAAACCCGGTTCGTCTCCTTCTATGGGTGATTTTCCTTGGTTGAGGTAGTCGATCTTCCAGGCAGATCGTGATGATCGTCTCTGGATACCGGTAACGTTGAAACCGGGCTGATCCGCGAATAGAGCTGCCACTGGTATGCCCACGTAGCCCATGCCGACGACAACTAGATTCAAGATATCTCTCACCGAAGCGGATGTTCGATATGAAGTTGGTCAGGCTATTTGTAAAGTTATTTAACGTCCTTCTGATCAGGAGCTTTCCTTAGGGCATTGCGTCTGATGCCTTCATAGGCCACGAATATGAGCAGGGCGATACCTACTCCTAAGGAGGCTAATTTAATAACGAGCCCTGGTTCTACGGAGGGATTCGGCGATGTATAAGCTAGGAGGAATACCTGACCTCCCTCGCCGACTCCGTAGGTTATCCCCGTGACGTAGACATGGTCGCCCTCCACCGCGACCGATCTAGCTATGTCGTCTCCGAAGCCTCCCCACGTACGAGCCCAGAGCATGTTACCCTCGGCGCCAAGCTTGGCGACGTATGCATCCTTCGCATCCATGAAACTTGGACTCATCTCATGCCCCACAACGTAGACGTAGGGTCCTGTAACAACAACGCTCCAGGCGTAGCTTTCGAATGAGTCACCGAATAGATGTGCGTGGAGCAAGTCCCCATTCGATGTATATTCTAGCAGGGCGAACTTTGCCGTGCCGTTGATTAACCTAGCAAAGCCTGCTTGGAAAATCCTGTCTTTTGACGAGGTTACGGCCAGCCCAAAGTTCTCGAGCCCTGTTCCCCAGCTCCTAGTCCAAAGGAGGTTGCCGTCGAAGTCAAACTTCCTCAGCATCATCCTCGTCCTGGGCACGGCACCTATGGATATGCTCTGTATCTCCGTTCTTCCTGTTGTGCAGCTCAGATAGATGCCGTCGTCCACTGATACGGCCCAACCGGTTTCCGTGTCACTTTCATTAAGCTCTCTGGCCCAGATGAGGGAGCCGTCAGGTCTGTACTTCAACAAGAATGACCAGGTTTTAGATTCATTGCCCCTCATGTAGCCTGTGATATATATGGAGCCTGAGGAGTCTACAGCGACGCCTCGCCCGATCGCGTCTGTTCTCCCCCTCCACTCCCTGCTCCATATCAGGGTGCCATCGTCATCGTATTTTAGGAGGAGTGCGTTTGATTCGTTTTCGTTGGATCTGATGCCACAGATGTATAGGGTGCCTCC
>CAZVMI010000003.1:0-29663 GCA_964628365.1 uncultured Candidatus Bathyarchaeia archaeon
ACAGAAGATGCGAGATTGATGGCGGAGAATAGGATTTCTTTCATGAGGGCGTATCTAGACCAGCTTGGTCTAGAGTTATCACAGGAGGCTTAATTCGTCGACTCTACCGTTCATGAGGTTATAATAGCGCTCGCGCCAGTGATAGTCATTATCAGCCGCATATATTGATACCAAAGAAGTATAGGTAAATGCGCTCGAAATTAGCTTAAAACCGCGTCTCAGAGAGGTTTTTGACTATTTTACTCGTCTTCATCTTCCTCTTCTACCTTCTTACCCTTCGGCTGAGGTGGGGTAAGAGGGTCGATGCAGATGTACAAGATATTATTTCCCCTGATGAAGACGTCGCCGTAGTTTGCGACCAAGCCGTTCTCGTCGTACTCCTTGGCCCCTTTAAGCATTAGGTTCATGTAGCCGTCGGCACGCGTCATCCTTCCCCAGTACTCCCCGCGTCCTTTGAGGCTGATTGTTACGTTGTTCCCTACGCTCTTGATGAGGACATTCAGCGGCTTCTTGCTAGGTTCCATACAGGCACCGTCTATTTAGTTCAGTTATACAGCCTCAGCGGTTATTATAAAAAGCTTCTGAAACACCAACTAAATACACACAATCATTCAAGGGTTTATGATGGCTATCCAGTCGTGAGAATCAGTATCAAGGATAGTAGGCGACTTGAAGCCACTCTCAATCAGAATCGAATAAAAGGCGTCCATTGAGAAAGTTTTCCTTAACGCCGTTACACCCATCGATCCCTTTCTTCGCGAGACTCTTCTGAGCTCGGACAATGCCCTTGCTGGTTCTGACAAGTTTTGGAGGAGAGTGAAGGAGAAAAGCACTTCGAACACATCATCGCGGAGAGGCAAGTTTTCGGCATCTCCTTGAAACAAATGTTTGTCAGCCAAAGATTGAGCCTTCCGATACGCAAACGAGATCAGGTTCGATGACAGATCCAAGCCAACGTACACGCCATCAATCTTCTCGAGGAAAAGACCCGTCCCGCACCCTGCGTCGAGGACAATCTCGTCTGGGCTTAACTTCAGACACCGTAAAACCTCATCGTACTTTGAGAGTTGTTCTTCATGATATCTGAGATCGTAGATTTTGCCGCCTAGCTCATCGTACATCTTTTTGACTCGTTTCTTGTGGTGGCTGCGCATCAACCTTAGTATCAGGAAGGTTATTATTCCCTTTTCCTAGTTAAGCTAGCTAAGCCGAGAAAAGGCGGAGAAACTAGTCTCAAGTTTTGGATACTTAATCTGGCCATGATTTTGAAGGTATATTTATTAAAAGCCTAAGAAAAGCCGACCACAAATTGACATGTATATTTAAAAAAAATAATTTTACCAAAGCTTGATTTACATCTTAACTCTCTTTCTGAATGAGTCTTATTATACCGCGTAAAAATCTCTGGACAGCGATCATGTCTAAACATGTTTTTCACGGGGAACAGTGGATTTTTAGTCCGAACGCCTCTTTTTGTCTCAAATTATTGTGATGAAAAGGGCTAAATCCCTATGACTTGGGTTTTAACCATGTTGGCAAGTTTAATATTATTCAGGTAACCCCTACTTCGGTATGGGGTCAAACATTAGGCACCGAAGTTCAAAGGTTTTCGACGGAGATGATCGCTTAAGCCAGAGGACACTCCTGAGAGGAGTGGGCGTTACAGACGAGGATCTGGGGAAACCCCTAATAGCCATCGCCAACTCTTGGAACGAGATAAACCCCGGTCACATTCATCTTGATAGACTAGCCAAGTATGTTAAACAAGGAGTATCAGAGGCAGGCGGGGTCCCACTCGAGTTCGGCACGATAGCCGTCTGCGACGGCATAGTAATGGGCCACGACGGGATGAAGATGAGCCTTCCCAGCAGGGAGATAGTCGCAGACTCTTTAGAGATCATGGTGGAGGCCCACGGCTTCGACGCCATGGTCTGCTTGACCAGCTGCGACAAGATCGACCCCGGCATGCTGATGGCCGCGGCTAGAATGGATATACCGACCATTTTCTGCCTCGGGGGACCCATGGAGCCCGGTTGTCCAACGTGGGGGAGGTACCGGGGAAAGACGATCACGGTCCAAGACATGTTTGAGGTCACAGGCCTCGTTAAGACCGGTGAGATGAGCAAGGAAGAGGCCTATTACCTGGAGAATATCTGCTGTGGAAGCCCCGGGGCGTGCGGTGGAATGTTCACGGCTATGACCATGCAATGTCTCATCGAGGCCATCGGGATGACTATCCCCTTCATGGCGACGGCTTCAAGCACAGGAGCGCAACGGGCAAGGCTCGCCATAGAGGCTGGGAGAAAGATCATGATGCTCCTGAAGAAGGATATCACTCCGAGCAAGATCATGACGGAAAGAGCCTTCAGGAACGCGATAACCGTCGACATGGCCCTGGGAGGCTCTACAAACACCGTGCTGCACCTGAAGGCAATAGCCCACGAGCTTGGTTACGACCTCGATCTGTCCCTATTCGACGAGATCAGCAGGGGTACACCTCACCTCTGCAACATGGCGCCCGCAGGCCCGTACAAGATCTCCGACCTCCATAGAGCCGGCGGAATCCCTGCGGTCATGAAAAGAGTTGAGAGCCTCCTCGATGGAAGCGTCATGACCGCGACTGGCATGCTCCTCAGGGAGAACATTGCCGAGGCAAAGGTCTTCGACGACGATGTGATAAGGCCTCTTGAATCCCCCGTCCACAGAGAAGGTGGGATAGCGATCCTTACAGGAAGCCTAGCGCCGGATGGAGCCGTCGCGAAAATGGCGGCTATAAGCCCTAAGATGTGGGTCTTCGAAGGTGAGGCGAGGGTCTTCAACCGTGAGGAGGAAGCCGTCTCTGCGATCCACGGTGGTAAAATTAAAGCTGGGGATGTCGTCGTCGTCCGGTACGAGGGACCTAAAGGCGGTCCAGGCATGCGCGAAACGCTTGTAGCGACCAGCGCGATAGTTGGTTATGGTCTAGGGGAGTCGGTGGCCCTAGTTACAGACGGCAGGTTCTCTGGCGCTTCTAGAGGTCCATGTATCGGGCATATCTCGCCGGAGGCCGCGGCTGGGGGACCAATCGCCATCGTCAGGGACGGAGATCGCATCAGCATCGATATCAAAAAACGAAGGATTGACCTAAGAGTTCCTGAGAAGGAGATAGCTAAACGCCTGTCAAGATGGAAGCCCCTCGAATTAAAGATAAAGAAAGGCTACCTTGCACGATACGCCTCGCTGGTTACCTCCGCCGACAAAGGTGCGGTGCTGGAGGCTAAGAGGCCTTAGAGGTCTCTTCCTTCACGATCTTCTCAGTCAATTTTTCAACGTCATAGAGTGGAGTGTTAGTCTTCTCGTCCAATGGTTTAGCAAATTTCTTCTCGATAGCTCCCCTGTGTAGAGTATTCATTGTGCAGAATGGTATTAGCCTCCCGTCGGGCGTTCCGTAGTGTATGACACATCTCTCCACCCGCTCCAAATCGAAGTTGTAGGGGTCCATGAAGTGCATTGAGCCAATCATGATCATGTTGTGATGGAGTTTACTCAAGCTACTGTAGTCTCCTTTCGTTATGACCGGGAGCATGTACTTCCTCAGGGCACCTAGCCTCACGTTTTTCATCACGCCACTTACTGCAGTTACCTCAGCCCTCCTCTTCTTCCCGCTCATGAACTTCTCGTTGGCCTTAGAAACAGCCTTTAAGAGGCCATCAATGTTGAGCTGCTTTGATATCGGTACGACCTTATCTCCTTCTACTATAAGGTAGGTGGCCATTCCACAGTGGTGGTGGGCGCTGAAGTCGATGTATTGTCTTCTTTTCAGGTTCCCGATGAACTTGATGAAAGGCATGACGGTGGACACCGGATACCAGTCCTCTTGCTTCACGAGACCGTTCGTCTGCTCCTCGGCGAGGCGCATGAGATCCGGGATGGTTATCCGCATCCTCTCCCGCTCATTCTTGTTGATGCGGCCGGTTATGGAGACGGGCTGGAAGTTGATGCACCTGACGATATCCCTGTGCTCTATCGCGAACCTAATTATGTTGCCGATCTGGTCGTCGTTTGCGCCTCCAACGAGGACGGGGACGAGGACAACGCTCCTGAAGCCCCCGGCCTTAAGATTGGCAAGGGCACGCTTCTTGATCTCGAATAAGTCGAAGCCCCTCGTGACCTTGTATGGCTCAGGGGTGACCCCGTCAAACTGGAGGTAAACTGTGCTCAACCCCGCCTTCTTCAGGTTCTTGCAGTAGTCGACGCTCTCGGCCATCTTTATGCCGTTCGAGTTGACCTCAATGTGTCTGAAGCCTAGGCTCTTAGCCATCTTGATCAGTTCCAGAAGGTCGTCCCTGACTGTAGGCTCACCACCGCTGAACTGGAGGGCGGGAGGCGGGACGGGGCGATTTGAGAGGAAGTTCTCCATCATGCCCCGGATCTCTTCCTTAGTAGGCTCGTAGAGGTAGCCAGCGGCGCCGGCGTGGGCGAAGCAGATGGGGCATCTTAGATTGCATCGGTTAGTGATGTCGATTATGGCCAGAACGGTTTCAGACTTGTGCTCTTGGCAGATGCCACAGTCGTAGGGGCACCCCTTTGACTTCTTCGTCCTGGGGTTATTGAGCTTCGTTCCCAACTCCTCGAAACTCTGAGCCCTCACATACTGCTCATAATTTCCCCAGTAAAGGTCGGTGAACTCGCCGTGTTCGTTGCAGGTCTTCTTTATGTAAACTTTGTTCTTATCCTCGAATATCGTCGCAGGGAGCACCTTCAGGCATTCTGGACACAGACTCTTTGTCTCCTTAATCTCTTTCAATTTTAAGACCTGCCTCTTTTTCCTAACTTTCACCTTTCTTTATGAACGTTCCCGTTTGTTTCACCTTCTGGGTAGTGAAACTATTGTGACCACCAACAGAGGTAAATAATGGGATAAAAGAGTTGCTCATGAGGGAGCTTCTTTGTCGGTCGCCTTCGTGAGCATCAAGGTCGGAAAAGAGCTAAAAGAGATCGGCCTTACGGAATACGAATGCATGGCGTATCTTGCTCTGGTCAAGTACGGCGAGCTTACTGCGGGTCAGGTGAGCGAGAACACGTCGATTCCGTACTCGAAAGTGTACACCGTTCTAGATAGCCTTGAGAAGAAGGGTTGGATCGAGATTAAGAGTGGGCGCCCTAGGCTTTTTTACCCTAAATCCCCAGTTGAGGCGCTAAGGGCCGAGAAGCTAAGGCAGGAGAATAAATTCGAAAAAAGTAGGGGCCTCATCATCGACGAGGTACAAGCCCTATATGAGCAGAGAGAGATCAAGGAGAAACCAGAGATATGGATAGTCAGAGGCGAGGAGAACATTCTCTCCAAGATAAAGGAAACCATGTCCAACGTAAAACACGAGCTCATGGTCGCCATACCGGTTATCTCACCTAAGCTTTTCCAGCAACTCTTCCCGAACATCGAGATGATGAGGGATACAAAGGTTGAGATCAAGCTTCTAACAACGGACGAAGCAATCGCATCTTTACCTCAACAGTTCTTTAGCCTCGCGGAGATAAAGGTGAGAGACGATCTATTCGGGGGAGGCCTCGTCGCCGACGGCCAAATATCCTTACTTTTCCTCAGCGGAAACAAGGGCGGGGAGGAGAACATCGCTATCTGGTCAGATCACGTGGGTCTGACGATGATCGCCAAGATATATTTCGAGCATCTATGGGAAACGGCTAAGTCCTACGTCCATCCCTAGCCCAGTAAAGCTTCCACCTTAGGAATAAACTCCCTTGAAAGACCTAGGGTGGTTAGAGAAAGTTTTTCTCTATCGAAGATGTTTTTCGAAATTTTGTTAATAGTGGCTAATGACACGCCCTCGATCTCTTCTATGACTTGGTTTATCGTCTTAGGCTTCCCGGTCCTTATGGTCGTGACGCCTAGCTGGATCATACGGCTCTCAGGGCTCTCTGAACGCAGAATGGTGAAGCCGATTGTCTTCTGCTTCACTTCATCCAAGTTCATTGAAGCACCGCCGTTTCTGAGAGCCTCAAGTTCGTTGAGAGTCGTTTGAACGACCTTCACAACATTTTCCTCCTTGGCACCAGCGTAGATTGTGAAGAGCCCAGCATCACTCATGGAGTAATTATGCGTATATATTGAGTAGACGAGCCCCTGTTTCTCCCTTACCTCCTGGAAGAGCTTTGAACTCGCACCGAGGCCAAGGTAAGAGTGTAGAAGGGTCAGAGGCGCCCTTCTATCGTCTCCATGGGCGGAGCCCTCAGATGAGATAGCGATCTGTGCCTGACTCGATTTTCTCTCAATAACGTTGATGCCAGAATTAAAAGAGGGTTTAATCCTTCTCTGTAGTCCCCCAGGCCTTTTAAAATTAAGGTACTTTTCGGCTAAATCTATGAGTTTATCATGGTTTATATCCCCCGCAGCGATAAGTGTCATGCCTGCAGGAATGTAATGTTCCTCGTAGTATTTCCTCACGTCGTCTTGACCTAGTTTTACTAATCGATCGTGGTCACCAAGGACCGAATGGGCCGCGTCGTTTCCTCTCCAAGCCTTCTCTACACATAGATCATGAACTAGGTCCTCTGGATCGTCATCTCTTCTACTTATCTCGGAGCGTACTACTTGAAGCTCCTTCTTGATGTCCTCTTGACGGAGGAGCGGGTTCTGAACTACGTCAGAGAGGACGTCAATGGCCAGCTCCGTGTCTTTCTCGAGGACTCTTGCATGGAAACAGGTCATGTCACGGTCCGTGAAGGCGTTGAGGTACCCGCCCTTCGCCTCTATGATCGTGGAGATCTCCTTGGAGGTCCTTTTTTCTGTTCCCTTGAAAAGGAGATGCTCAAGGAAATGCGAGCACCCGGAAAAATCCTTCCTTTCGTCACGTGAACCAACGTTCGTCCAAAGACCGATAGCGACTGACTTCGCTCCAGGCATCTCCTCTGTTACGACGCGTATGTCGTTAGATAGTTTGGTGTAAATCATTCGTCTATCTTCAACCAATCGTGGACACTACCACATGTAGACCATGACAGGACATATCAGTTTCACTGTCAGCTCTGTTAAGTTCAAATCACCTACCATTATAACCCGGAGTAACCTCCTGAAAACTCCTTTAATCATGTTTTGAATTCCTAATCTTCAAAACAACTGGAAGAAAGTATTTTTATTTTATTTTTTCCGCAACATTTTCTCGGCTATTCTTGAACCTTCCTCAGTCAATGAGAAGGCTAAATCTGTCTCAGATACGTAGCCAAACACTTTCAAAAGTCGACTTTTTATCGTCGGCGTGTTTCTTGCGACTTCGAAGAGGGGTTTTTCCGACCAAATCGAATGCGGCCAGCTGTACACGGCTAATTTTTCTGCCGTTATCTGAATTTTTTTCCGAAGCATGTTGAGTCTCATTATACCGCCCTCTTTTTGAAGAGTCACGAGGAGCTTTGATAAAATGTATAGGTCCTCTACGTCCACTAATAATTCTTCGTTTAGTGCATCCAATTTTATAGAGCTAATATCTTTGAGCGGTTCAGGCTCGGAGAGGTTTAATGAAGCGGCAACTAGGTTTGGTATAGCTATGCCGATGTTGGTTCCGACATCGCTGAGCTTCCAGCAATCAAAAGTATATTTATCGTTATATTTTATAATCGAAGGTTTCCCGCGTTCTTCTTCCCTAATAATTAATTTTGCGTTCCATAAAGATTTCAACCACCCATTGATCTCCTTTTTATTCAAGACGCAGTCAATATCTTTCAGCTTGGTTTGAATATCATGGGTAGTCAGATATCCTACATCTTTCAATTTAAAGAGTATTAAAAAAATTAATCGAGCGTTCCTACTGCGTAACGGTTTTAAATATAATTCAAAGAGATCGTCTGTTAGTTGAATCTCTTCGGATCGAAAAAAAATTTCCTCGTCCTTTTTGTTCACAAATCAATATTCAGAATTTTTACGAATATTAAATTTACGATGTATGATAAGAAAAGGAATATAATTTCCTTCATCTACCATAACGGGTGATCGATTTGAAAAAGCCAAAGGTGTACGTCACAAGACAACTTTTCGAAAAAGCTGTAGATCTTTTGAAAAAGCATGCCGACATCGAAGTCTTCGAAGGAGAAGACAATCCTGTTCCAAGAGAGGTATTATTAAAAAAGGTGAAGAAAGTCGATGGCCTTCTATGTTTGTTAACCGATAAGATCGACACCGAAGTCCTCGATGCAGGAAAAAACCTTAGAGTCGTGAGCAACTATGCAGTAGGCTTCAATAACATTGACATCGCAGAGGCTACAAAAAGGGGCGTGTACGTAGCCAATACCTCGGGCATACTCACCGAAACGACGGCTGACTGCGCCTTTGCTCTGATGATGTGTATCGCAAGGAGAATAGCTGAAGCAGACAGGCACACTCGGAACGGGGGCTGGATCCACGCTTGGGGACCAAAAATGTTCCTCGGCTCTGATATCCACGGAAAAACTTTGGGGATCCTTGGGATGGGCCGGATAGGCACCGCGTTGACGAAGAGGGCAAGAGGATTCGGCATGAACGTCATCTACTATGATAACATAAGAAGGAGGGACCTCGAGGACGAATTAGGGATAAAGCATTACTCTTTCCGGGTCCTCCTAAAAAAATCCGACTTCGTCTCGATTCATGTCCCGTTAACTGATGCAACCTACCATATGATAGGGGAAAGGGAGCTAGCATCGATGAAAAAAACGGCTTTCCTCATCAACACAGCACGAGGACCCATAGTTCACGAAGAGGCGCTATATCATGCCCTTAAGAATAGAGTGATCGCAGGCGCAGGGATAGACGTTTTTGAAAAAGAGCCTATAGAAAAAGACAACCCCCTATTAAAACTTGATAACATCGTAGTAACCCCTCATATTGCCAGCGCAAGCGTTGACACTAGAACTAAAATGGCTATTTTAGCGGCAACGAACTTGATCGAGGTTCTTAAAGGAAGAGTACCTACGAACCTCGTCAACCCTGATGTACTAAAAGTTAGACCACTCTAAACCATATTTTTTTTAAATCAGGATTAATGCGACTTTTTGTCTCATAATGTTGGGACGAAAAGATAGTGACTGCCTTAATGTTACAATTTTCCCTGTCTTTGTCTCTCTTCAAGCACATCAATCATGTCCTTGACCATGGCTGGCAGATCATAGTTGGGTTTCCAGCCCCACTCCTCCCGCGCAGCTGAATCGTCTATGCTCTTTGGCCAAGAGTCAGCAATAGCCTGTCTATGGTCGGGCTTATAGGTTATTGTGAATTTAGGCAGGTGTTTCTTGATTTCCTCAGCTAGTTCTCTCGGTGAGAAGCTGACGGCTGCTAGGTTGAAGTCTGCGTGGTGTTTAAGACTGTTCAAGTCTGTGTTCATGATGTCGATGGTGGCCTTGATGCAGTCCGGCATATACATCATTGGAAGAGTAGAGTCTTCTCGGAGAAAACACTGGTACCTCATATGTTTTATTGCCTCATAGAAAATTTCAACGGCATAGTCGGTCGTCCCGCCTCCCGGCAGAGTCTTGTTGCTGATGATGCCAGGGTACCTGACGCCCCTTACATCTAGACCGAATTTATTGAAGTAATAGTTACAGAGGAGTTCCCCTGCGACCTTTGTCAGCCCGTACATGGTTCTTGGCCTCAGCACCGTCTCCTGAGGCGTGTTCATCCTAGGGGTTTCAGGTCCGAAGGCAGCGATGGAACTAGGGCAAAAGACCCTGACCATTTCGTGTTCCCTAGCGACCTCAAGGACGTTGTAGGTGCCGTCCATGTTCACTTTCCATGCAAGCCATGGATCTTTCTCGCCTGCGGCCGAGAGGATTGCAGCCATGTGATAAACTGTGTCTATGTCGTATTTTTCGACAACTTTCTCCAGGGATTCCTTACTTGTGACGTCTACTTGCTCGTTTGGACCTATTTTGAGTTCTTCCTGCGGAGGACGGCTATGAACGCCTACGACAACGTTATGATTCCCATATATCCTTCGAAGTTCGGGCACCAGTTCCGAGCCGATCTGACCTGTCCCTCCTGTGACAAGGACCCTCTTCATCTTAGTGCCAGCCAAAATAACCCCTAATAATATTATCTACGTGGTCTTTTAAGACCGATGCCTCAAGGTTTGGAAACAGTTAAAAACTAAATCAATCAAGATTCTTCAGAGGACGATTGCGATGCGTAATCCAACAGCTTTTCTTCGAACTGAATATGAGGAACTCGTCGCAAAGGCTCTTGACTGGAAGCTAAAGGAAATAGAGGGACCGAGCGAGCCCGTATCAATGGTCGACGGAAGAGAAGTACTCATACTGTGCAGTAACAACTATCTTGGTTTAACGACACATCCAAAATTGAAACGAGCCGCAATTGAAGCAACTAAGAAGTACGGAGTAGGATCAGGTGCAGTCAGAGCAATTTCTGGAACAATGGATATACACATGGAACTGGAAAGAAGGCTCGCAAGCTTCAAGAAAGCTGAAGCCTCGCTCACATACCCTACAGGTTTCACGGCAAATTCTGGTCTAATCCCCCAGCTCGTGGGAGAGGGCGACCTAATCATCAGCGACGAGCTGAACCACGGTAGCATAATTGACGGCGTCAGACTTTCAAAGGCAGACAGGACAGTCTACAAGCATAACAACATGGATGATCTATCGAACGTCCTGAGGGAAGCGGAGAAGCATACCCCGGAATATAGGCGAATAGTAATAATCACAGACGGCGTATTCAGCATGGACGGCGACATATCGCCTCTCGACAAGGTCGCTAAACTTGGGGCTGAGCATGGTGCCATGGTCTACGTCGACGACGCTCACGGCGAGGGCGTCTTGGGAGAGGATGGGCGGGGGATTGTGAGCCACTTCAAGCTAGACCATAAAAAGGTCCATGTTGAGATGGGGACCTTTAGCAAAGCCTACGGAACCGTGGGCGGCCACATCTCAGGCTCCCTCGACCTTGTAAGGTTCGCATGGAACAAGAGCAGGACATGGCTACTGAGCTCTTCCCACCCGCCGCCTGTCGTAGCGGCAACAATAGCCGCGATCGACGTCCTAGAGAACGAGCCCCGTCATGTGAAGAGGCTCTGGAAGAACACCAGATATTTCAAGAAAGCTGTCGAGGACCTGGGATTCGACACAGGGTTATCCCAGACGCCAATAATCCCGATAATCGTTGGTGAGAGCCACAAGGCGAAGGCCTTAGCTGATAGACTCTACGAGAAAGGCATCTTTGTAGTACCAATAGTATTTCCTATGGTAGCAAAGGATCGTTCAAGGATAAGGGTGCAGATGAGCTCGAAGCTTAAAACCAAACAATTGGACATGGTCATAGAGTCCATCGAGAAAATAGGCAAGGAACTTGACATAATCTGACCAGATAAACCCCTTTTTGTCTCATTTTTCAGAGACAAAGAGGGCTTTTTGTCATCGAAGGATGCTACCTAAAGAAGTCTGTTATCGATTTACTGTTTTTTAGTTTCAGCACTTCTGAACAGATCTGTGGCGTTATCGCTTTAAAATCATATCCAAGCGTCATTAAGAGTTCTTGAGCTCCTTTGGCGAGTTCAGGAGCGACCAATATCGCCCTAATTCTCCTGTTTTTATCAAGATTGATGACATCCACGTACTTTTTCAGTTGAGCTACGGACTCCTTGGTCGCACGTTTCCTCTTGATCTCGACCAAGGTCAAGATTCCTGCTCTGTCGACACCCATGATGTCTATGAAACCCGGCTCGACTGGGCGCTCTGGACTGATGGGCCGAAAGCCCTCCTCAAGTAGAGAAGGCTGGAATAGGATGGCCTCCTGCATGTCCTTCTCGGTAGCGTATAGACTGAACTCGCCCGTGTCTTTAAGGTCAAGGACGCTTATCATCATTATCCGGTTAAAAGCGACTTCTAGTACCTCGTTGTCTTTACGCCTGTAAATCCTGACTAGCAGCTCCCCATTGCTCAACCTCGTTCTGAAGAGTGAGCCCGGGGGTTGCCAGTTCACAGGCGAATAGTCTCGGGATCGATGGATAAGAGCTGATCCATCTGGCTTCAGTATGAGCAACCTTTCCCCTAGTTCGAGCTTTGAGCTGGCCCTGCCGTGATATTCGACCTCGCAGTTCCCCACGACCATGAGAAATCGTCTTTTGGATAGCCCCTCTTTTATGGCGTTGAACGCCTCCTCCAAGGAGGGGGTCTCAATAACTATTTGCCTAGCCTGATCGTTCATGCGTCTCTCACTAGGTTTAGCCGATACTCGTGACGATGGTGGTCCAAGGAGCGTTCATCTTGTTGTCAGTCTGCATCAACTGTTCTACGGCGCCTGAGAGAACGAATGTGTTGTGACCGGGGTACATTCTCTCGGGTTTAAGCGCGATAAGCCTCTTCAGGCTCCTCTTCCAGTCGTTCAGGTCAAACCCCGGACCATTTATGAAGCCTAACCTCCCCATGGATGAGGCGATGTCGCCTGTGAAAAGGCCGATCAAGCCATCCTTCTCCTCGAAATAGATGGATATACACCCGGGGGTGTGTCCAGGCGTGTGAACTATGTTGAAGACGACATCTCCAATCTTCACGCAGTCACCGTCGCGGAGGAGCCTGTCTAGCTTGGGAGCCTTGAGGCTGATCCCCCTCTCCTTGGCCATGTCGTAAAGGACATTCTCATCGAGACCCTCGATTGAGGCGGCATCCGCTTCATGGGCCATCAACTCGCACCCTGTGGCTTCCTTCAGCTCGTACGCGCCGCCCATATGGTCAAAATGGCAGTGTGTTATGAAGGAGACTTTTATGTCCTTTCGGTCGAAACCCATCCACCTGACATTCTCAAGGACTTGTTTGATCCCCAACCCGCTACCCGCGTCGACGAGTGCCAACTCCTTGCCGCAGTCAACAAGGTAAATGTTACAGTCACCGACCGCTGAGTAGCCATAGGCTGCTCCGCCGACGAGGTAGACGGATTCAGTGAGCTTCATGTCGATCTGTATACGGTTTACCCATTGGGGCTATTAACTGATTTCCTCAGACAAGAGGAAGGGGAAGACGCTAGCCTCCGAAGATACATGGACAGTCTCCGTATCCGTCAAGATAGTTCGAAGCGTCGAACACCCCTTTATTCAAGACGTCAATTTGACTCTATATTGCACATCGGATAAATATCCGGGAGAAGATCGATGAAAGTACGATGAGAATCTGATAGTCCTTAAGAAATATATACCTTCAAGATTATGGACGTTAAACCTATCCTTGCCTCTGAAAAGGGTTCGGTCCCTAGGACAGAAAATCAAGCTGAGGGGTGCTCTTCCTTGAATGAATCGGCCATATTCGAGTAATATTTAGCGTTGAACTCCTCTAGTTTCTCTGGGTGCGTGAGCTTTACATGGAATCGGACTCCTCCGGGGCTGGCTGATTTTCTAGAGCAGTAGGGACAGTTGTACTCCTGCATCTGTGCACTCAAAATTGGGTCATTAATAATTACAATAAATACAGTTATAATGTTTTTTACACATGCGTAATTGAAGACGAATAAATCCTTCACTCCCACATACCTATCGGTTAGTTTTTAGGTTTAGAGACGATCAGCTTCTCTGGTGCCCCCTTGATTAAGCGAGATGATTCAAAGATCATGTGGATTACCTGCCCGGATTGCGGCTCAAGGATAGGCATAATCGTTTCGGTGGGAAAGGCTGGAGAAGTTGCCCCCGTCACAGTCGAGTCGGCTCCTGATCGATGGCCTCCAGAGGGCATCGGAGAGAAGCTGAAGGCGGCAGGCGTCGACGCGAGCCTCCTAAATATTGAGGAGGGAGAGGAGCGAATCACTATCAGTCCCAAGAAGTTCCTAGGAGACCTATGGGGGCCCATCAACGACGCTATCCGATCCCTGGGAGGCACCTGGATCCGAGAAGGTAGGGACAGCCGGTGGGAGATAAAGGAGGAACCCGCAGAAGGCCAGTAAAGGAAGGCTTCTAGTAGATCACGAGGCTGTGCCCAGTCAACCCGTAATCAATAACTTCGGCAGGAACGATAATATTTGGGTTAATTAATGGCATCTTAACGTATTAGCGCTCGATTTCTTGGCTAATGGGTTGTTTTTAAAATATTTTAAAAGGATTTAGCCTAGATTAAACAAGCTCAAAGTTTGATAGAAAAAGGGGGTTAATCACAATGCTTTAGCATTCCAGAGCCATATTTGAGTGAAGATGCAGCCAATAAGCGCCGTACGCACCAATAGTAAGGTCGTTGTGCCTGCACAGAACGAGGCAGACAGCCTCTACCAGGAAGGCTTCGGCTCCAAGGTTGAAGCCAACGTCCTGAGGCTGGAATCATTCGAAGTGCTATACCTCCAGGAGAAGGGTAAGATAATAGTGATAGACGAGGAAACGCAGAGAGCACTCTCGTTCCAGGAGCTTCTATGGATCTACTCGGACGTCGACGACCACGTGTGGGCCCGTTATATTGTCTACAGGGATCTCAGAGGCCGAGGCTTCGTCGCACGCGGGGGCTCCGAGGGCAGGGTCAGTTTCCTCGTCTACGAGAGGGGCAGCTACTTCAAGAAGCCACCAAGCTACATGACCTACACGGTATCCGAGGGATTGCATGATACTATATTAGACTTAAAGGGGACACTTGAAGTAGCAGAGAAGAAGGGCTACTCAACGAAGCTCGCCGTTGTGGACAGACGAGGAGAGATAGTATATTACAGTCTGTCCAAGATAGATATGGAAAAATCCTCTAACAACGAGGAAGAGGCGCCAGCAGACTAGGCAGTTCATCTATCTTGACCTTTTTCTGGTCGCCTGTGGCCATATCACGTAAAGTCACGCATCCTTTCTTTAGTTCTTTTTCACCGACGATGATAACCTTCCTTATCCCCTTCCTGTCCGCGAAGTTGAGCTGCTTGGATAGGCCCCTACCGAGAAGATCTAACGTCGTTGATATACCTGACTTCCTTAGGCTCTGGGCGACCTCTATAGCGGTCGACTTCACAGATTCGGATACAGGTGAAACAAGCACTTCGACACCAAGCCTCAAGTTCACGAACCCATTCTTCCTGTCCAAGAGTTGCACGATCCGCTCTATCCCCAATGCGACGCCTGTGGCTGGCGTGGGCTCACCGCCGAAAAGTCCGATGATCTCATCATACCTCCCACCACCCGCTATGCTCCCATAATCTTCGTACCCTTTTGCTGAGACTTCGAAGACCGGCCCTGTGTAGTAGTCTAAGCCCCTCGCCAGTGTGAGATCGACGACAATATAATCATAGTAACCGAAGGGTTTGGAATAGTCAAGGATCGACTTGAGAGCAACACATCCCTTGACGCCTTCAGGTTGTTTCTCAAGGCATTTAGCAGCGTGTTCGAGAACATCCTCAGCTGAAGCCTTAATCGAAATCAGGTCTAACAACTTTATCATTGAGTCCTCGTTCTGAACGTATTTTGAGAGCTCCTTGACGACGCCATCTCTCCCTATCTTTCCGAGTTTATCCACCGAACGGATTATATCTAGCGCCTTCTCCTCAGGCATCCCGACGAGTTCTATGAAGGCTTCAAGTATCCGCCTGTCGTTTAGCTTTATCACAAAGTCCTTGAATCCTAAGCTCCTCAGGCAGTCGACGGTCGTCGCGAGAATCTCGGCGTCCGCTATCTGATCTGAGACGCCGACGATGTCGGCATCCGCCTGCCAGAACTCCCTGTAGTGAGCCTCAGAAGGGTTCTCGTATCGCCAAACAGGGCCGATAGCGAATCGTTTAAAGGGCATCTGGAGTTCCCTGTGGCTTGACACGACCCTGGCGAGGCTGGCCGTCCACTCGAACCTTAGGCCGAGCTCACGGTCCGACTTGTCCTTGAAGTAATAGATCTGGTTGATGATGTTATCCCCGCTCTTTACTTTGAGGAGCTCCCAGCTCTCAAATGCCGGTGTGCCGAGGGGCTCAAAGCCGTATACCTCGTACACCTCTCGGATCCGGTCGAGGACCCAGTTCCGTTTTAGCATCTCCTCTGGGAGGAAGTCCCTCGTCCCTCTCGGCGGCTGGAACATATCGACCATAAAGTGCATTGAAGCTATTTGAAAAGGTTGTGAAATACTTCGGATCTCTTCAGCTCAGGAACTTCTCTATCTTTTCGATGGCTGCGCTGCTCCGATCCTCGAGCTGCTTGTTCAGGGCCTCTAGCTGCTCCAGCGTCATGTCATTATTCTCCTTCGCCCAGTCCATGATGTTCTCCCACTGCGCGCAATATGTCCGATAAAATATCTGTACCTGAGTAAGGTCGCCCATAGTCTTTTGTATCTTCCTCTGTGGAGCCAAGTAGAAATTACTGACGATGCTCAGCACTCCCAGAGCACCTAAGGCCGCTGAATAAACGTCAAGTCCCTTTAACCACCCATACGATACTGAATATAGTACAAGGACGCAGCCGACTGCTACAATCAGCATATTTATGTAGAGGTTGACCTTGAACGATCGCTCCGCGTATCCAAGGGTCCTGTAGAATAGCTCGTCAATTTTTTCCCAGTATTTCGATGCATCGGGTCTATCTAATACGGGTCTATCTAATGTCTTCTCCAACCTCGCTCGATCTAGAATTATGTTCTCCACATATAGTTGATGGTTATGATTATTGAGGCTAGCATTATTCAAGTAGGGAAGTCTCGACCCTTTCGGTGCCTCTGCCGGGGTTCTTCCTTTTTAACCTTATTCCGCCGACCTCGGATGTGTTCCTTACGTGAGTTCCGGCACATAGCATCTCGACGGGGCCACATCTCCAGTGCCTGATCCATGGTCTATCCAGGTCGAGCGTAATTATTACTTCGTGGCCCTCGGACAGGAATCGGTTTGTATCTTCTTCCACGACCTTCAATGCTTCCTGCTGCAAGGTGCCTTCGTAAGCGTAATCTGCCCTGTCCTTCCTCTCGTCCACGAGCGACCCCTTTCTTTCAATTTTACCTAGCCTCAGCCATAGGAAGTGTTCCATTATATGAGCTGCAGTGTGAAGCTTCATTATCCTGTAGCGCCTCTCCCAGTCGATCTCGCCGGGTACTGAATCTCCGGCTTTGAAAGAGTGTATGTTTTCAAGGTGATGAGTAATAACACCTTCTTCGATCTTAGTATCGGTTACCTTGACTCCCCCAATGACACCGGTGTCACCAGCCTGGCCGCCGCTTTCAGGGTAAAACAGGGTCCTGTCGAGGATGACTTTCTGTCCATTGACTACGAGAACCTTCGCCTCGAATTGCCTCAAGTAGTGATCAAGGTTGTAAAGTTTGATTGTCTCCACGGATCACCCTCGTACTTTACTTTGTCATTTAAGAAGCTTAAAGGATTACACCGGTGTGTCATTATGAATGAACCATCGAGGGTAGTTATATGGACAGAAAACATATCCCGCTAAATGAACAACCCCTAAAAATGCCCCTTTAAAAGATAAATATTTACATATCCATGCAACGATAACAAGTTTTCGAGGAAACAACCCCGTCTTGGGCTTCTTTTAGTCTGCCTTTCCTTGAGACCTTATAATAAGAGTAGTCTCAACATTATGGACTTGAAAAATATCCCTGGAACAGTTTCTAATAAAAGGGAAATGGGCCTTACGCTTTATTTCTTGAAGGCTCCCCGTAGGAAGGGGTATATATCCTCCACCTGCTCCTGCACCATCGTCTGGTAGTATTGATATAGGATGCTTACGGCCAGAAGAGCGCCCATCCCGCTCCCGAAGACGCCAAAGAAATCTGATAATGCGGCTAGAAGGCCCACGATCGCCCCGCCTATGATCGTTATGGTCGGGATGTAACGGTTCAAGAGCTGCATGATGGGTTGCCTGTTCCTCCTGAAGCCAGGCACCTGCATGCCGGACTCAATAAGCTGGTCGGCCATCTGGTCGGCGCCGAGCCCACCTATCTCTAGCCAGGTCATGGAGAAAAATATACACACTATGACAACAATCGCGGCGTAGATGATCGCCCTCAGAGGTGCCATCATTACGCCCTGGAGGTTACCAGGTGAAGAAATATAGTAT
Source organism: uncultured Candidatus Bathyarchaeia archaeon (assembly GCA_964628365.1). GTDB lineage: Archaea > Thermoproteota > Bathyarchaeia > TCS64 > TCS64 > UBA8941. The sequence continues at coordinate 17,964 of CAZVMI010000003.1, forward strand.
GCAAGCCCTCCTGTCGGCGTCATTCCACTGGTTGTATTGTACATACCTATCATATTCAGCCAGTAGTTCACGTTCCCTACGTTCCACCTGCTCCAGATCATCTGGGCGAACATGTGAATATTGGCGAATAAGGCGTAGGCGATGATGACGGGGATGTTCGAAACGTAGAGGAGCTTGATCGGCATCCTCCCCCTGTATCCTCTATAGCTGCTGTGACTGATGGGAAGCTCCACCCTCATCCCCTCGACCCACACGACGAAGAGGAAGACCACGATCGTGGTGATGAATCCGAGCATATCTGGGTAACCGTAGCCCCTGTAGAACCAGCTGGTGATTGGCTCCCGATTCCATATGGATTCGAAGAACGCGAATATGGCTCCGAAACGCTTCCCATCGCCAACTGTGACGAAGCTGAAGCTACTCCACCAGATGTTCTGCGTAATCCCTGCGACTATGAACAAGCTTATGCCGCTTCCTATGCCCCAGCCCTTCTGGACAAGCTCATCTAAGAGCATGATAACAATGCCCGCTGCGAGGAGCTGCCCAAAAATGAGGAGGGAAACCCCGAAGGTTATCGTCCCATAAGCTCCACTCATTATGTAGAGCGTCGCCTGGAGTATGATCATGACTATGGAGAAGAACTTGCTAGCGGTCGTGAACAGACCACGATCCTCTGGATTCGTCCTGTCGAAGGAGATTATCTCCGAGCCCGCTAGGAGCTGAATTATCAGGCCCGCAGTCACGATGGGGCCTATGCCAAGCTCCATGAGGGTCCCTCTTGTCTGGGCGAAGATTACCCTCAACGAGAAGAAGGGATCTGAACCCTGTGCTTTCGGTATGCCGTAGAGGGGTATCTCGGACATCACGAAGTATATTACCAGGGCGAGGAGGGTCCAGATAAGCCTGCTCTGGAAGCTGACCTTCCTTTCTGGCGCCTTAACCTCGGGGATGAACCTCGAAATTGGTTTGAAGAGGTCAAGGAAGCGTGGCAAAGCCATCACTCTATTATTGATCCGCCGGCTTCCTTAATCTTCTCCTGAGCGCTCGAGGTGTAGGAGTTGACGCGTACCTTAAGGGGTATGCTGATGCTCCCACGCCCAAGAAGCTTACCTATCCCCATAGAGGTGAGATCGAGCTCTCCGTCCTCCCTCGTCGCCTCGGCGCCGAGCACTTTTCTCGCCAGGTCCTCCAGCTCACCAACGTTTATCGTGGCTGGGGCGATCCTCAGAACCGACGGTGGTTTGAAGCCGATGGATCTGAACCTGAGTGGGTTGTATTTTACAGTCTGTATCCAGAAATGTTTGTGTCCTCCGGCCATTCCCTTGCCGCCCCTGCCCCCAGACTTGCGGTGTTGGCCAACCTGACCCCACCCACAGTATCTAGAACCCCGCTGTCTCCTAGTTTTTCTTAAATCATGCGGCATCTTTTTCCACCGTTCAAATTGCTTTCATCATACACCTATCAGATAAATTAACTTGCTCCCTCAGACCATCTTCTCAGCCAGCTCGTTTATTGCCTCACCACGGTAGCCGAGCTCGCCCTTGCTCCTGTATGGGTGCTTCACCGACCCCTTGAAGCCTCTCTTTGGCGGGTGCATCCTGAAGAAGGGTTTCAACGTTTCAACTTTCGTCAGGTCTACTCCACCTTGGTGGAGGGCTTGGGCCAGTTTCTCGATGCTCTCGTAGCCAGTTTCTTTGACCGATTCATCAGTCAGCTTCCTATCGCCTTCGAGCATACCCCGCTTCTCCAAAACCAGTTTTATCGTTTCGAGCGTTGGCTCACCCCAGGTTATACAGTCCTTAGCCTTCTTCAGCATACCACTATAGGATGGCGTCTCTTGGATCAGTGTAGCGTAGTTGTTTCTGTCGACGCGGAGCATCATCATCGTGTCCTCGATCTTCCTAGGAACATCGATGCCGCCCCTGATCCTTACTACTAGGAGAGTCTTCTCAGCCATCCTACTTCACCCATTCCTGGGGGGTCATGATCTTCATCGTCTGCTTCAGGGCCTCAAAGGCGGCGAACGCAAATGATGTGGGCGTAGTCGTGGTCCCAGTCGCCTTGGACCAGCAGTCTTTGATTCCTGCTAGGATTAGCACTGTTTTAGCCGTGTCTCCGACTACAAGTCCCAGGCCTTGCGGGCCTGGCATCAATGTTATCGTCACGCTCCCGGCTTTTCCAGTCACCTTGAATGGCAATGTGTGCATCTCCCCGCAGTCGCATTCCCAACTGCCACAGCCACGTTTTACTGGGTAAAGGTTGAGTTTGGCTATCCGTATGCCCTTCTCGATAGCGTTTCTGACCCTCCGGGCTTTTCCGACGCCGAGCCCGATCAGACCATTACTGTTACCGACGGCGACGACAGCTCTGAACCTCGATGACTCGCCTGCATCGGTCTGCTTCTGAACTAAGCTGATATCGATGACCTCGTCCTTAAGGTTAGGTACGAGGAAGTCTATCACCTCGACTTCCTTGACCTTGTAGCCTTCGTTAAAGATCTCCTGTATGCTCGTGATCTTGCCCTCTTGGACCATCTTGCCGAGCTGAGTCTTGGGAACCCACTGCTCAAGTGATGGTCCTTCTCTCTCCCTGCTCACTTCGCCCAGTCCTCCATTATCTTCGATTTGGTCTCCTCAAAGTGGGTGGGCAGGGCTTCTGGTCTCAATCCCCTCTTAAGGTATACAGAAAATAGACGCTCGTAGTCGAAGGGGTCGCCAATTACTTCCGCGTATTTTGCGATGTCGCCGCCGCTAATCCTCTCGGGCGGAGGTATTACATCACTGTCGCATGGGATCTTGAGGCCCGCGTCGATCGCCCCTTTAACTACGGCGAAGATCTTGGATCCCTTCGTAGGCCTCTTGAGGCCCAGATCGAGGTTAGCGTTATCTACGCCCTCCTTAATAGCCTTATGACCGGCTATTAAACCCACGAGATAGGCTGCGGGGATGTTTGTGCTGCTGGCCTGCCAGTGATACCTTTCGATCAACTCCTTTGAGGCTGCCTGCGTGATAATAAGATCTCCGGCGATCTCTGACTTGACCAGTTGAACCACTAGGTTCTTGTTTGATACCCGTACGACGAATCGGGGGGCCTCTGAAGTGGCCAGGATTCTCCTCGCCTGGTAGTCTGTCTTATGCTCCATTCTCCGCCTGTATGAGACTCTGTAATGTGCTCCTTTAGCCAAACGCTCTCCTCCTCAGCTTCTGCTCGTTTATGTGGCGCTCTAGCTCTGCAATGCTTCTGAACTCGCCGCCTTTTGCCTTCTTGTAGAGGTTTCTGTATGTGTTTACGGTGATGATCCTCTTCTTCCGCATCTCGCTGAGCCTCTTCCTGAGCGCTCTTATCCTGTTCATCCACCTGATCTTCCTAGGAACCACTGAGAACTTCTTCCCTTTCTTGGTCCCCTGGCCTATCCGTTTGCCAGTCCTCTTCTTCTCGGCCAGCTCCCTCGCTCTGCCCCTGCTCGTAGCCTTCACTGGTAGCGCCTTTATCACGCCGTCCTTGATGAGCTTCCTGATCTCGTCTCTCGTGATAGCGGTCTCCGCCTCATCGGCCTTTTCAGGATCTATCCATATCCTGTTCTGACCAACGTCAAGGACCTCCGCCGCCAGTCGTCTCTGGTTGCTGAGGTTCATTTCTCTTCATCCTCCAGCTTGTCGAAGTCAGAGCTTGTCTTTACAAGTCCACGGTTTAGGACCTTGATGCCGAGTTTATCCGCCTCCTCTAGTATGAGAGCCCTCTTCCGCTTACCTACCTTGCCGCTTATGCGAGCTACTTGATTCTCAGTGTCGACCTTGGAGAGGTCAGCCACGTTGCAGACCGTTACCTCCTCCTTTCCAGATGGGTGTAAGCCACGGACGGCCATGGGTCCGCCCCAACCGACGTTAGCTGACTTCGGCCAGCCTTTTTCGTTGGTCCTCATCTTGTTATCTATGCCCGTCGGCTTCCGCCATCTCAGCCTGATCCTCTTATAGCGCCAGGACTCGAAGGCTAAGAACTCAGGCCTCTTCTTGCCTATCTGCTTTCTGACCCTGAGAAGTCTTGTCTTTTCTGTGTCGTTCATCCTTCGATCACTCCTTGCTATAGACGTAGATTCCGTCGAGGAACTTTCTCAGATCCTTGTTCCTGATCTTTGTTGCTGTCTGGATGTTGGCGGCTGTCTGGCTCACTTCGTTAAGGTCCGTGCCCTCGATAGTGATATCGTCGCCCTTGATAGTGACCTTCGTTTCTCCTACTATGTCGGTGGTTCTGGGCTTTCTTTCGCCCACGAAGTTCTCTATGATGATCTTCTTCCCTTGTACCTTCACTGTCATCGGGAAGTGGACGAAGACTATCTTCATCTTGTAGACATAGCCTTCGGTCACTCCCTTGATCATGTTTTTGACGTGGGCGCTTATCGTGCCTACCAGGGCCGCCTCTGCCTTCCTCGGATTCTCGACCTTTATCTTCAAGATGTTCCCATCGTGGCTTAAATCGAGCTTCGTGTGGCTGAAATTCTTCTCGATTTTCCCTTTCGAGCCTGTGATCGTGACCTTCTTACCATCTAGATTGAGCTGTACTGTTCCGGGGATCTCGACTTCGGCCTCAATAATGTTGACAGCCATAGTTCATCACCTAGTAGACATACGCGATCACTACTCCGCCGACGTTCTGCTCCTTAGCCTGCCTGTGGTCCAAGACACCTTTAGGTGTGGAGAGGATGACAGTACCCAGGTCACGGCTTGGGAGAAACCTCTTCTCCCACTTCTCCATCTCCTTAACCTTTGCTGAGTAGCGTGGTGTCACGGCCTTACACTCGTTTATCCTGCCGAAGAGCTGCACCCTGAACTTGCCCTGCCTGCCGTCGTCGATAAACTCTATCTCGCCTATGTAGCCTTTCGACTGTATGAGTCTGAGGACCCTGCCAACTAGGCCAGAGGCTGGAGTGATTATGCACTCGTTCTTCCTCCGGCCCTCGTGGTTTATGATCGTATTTAGAGCATTCACTAATGGGTCCATGACTATCACCTATACTTTTTGAAGCCCAGGGTCGAGGCGACTTCCCTGAAGCACTTCCTACAGATGTTGAGCCCGTAGCGCCTGATGAGCCCATTGTGTTGTCCGCACCGTATGCACGCCCTGCTGCCTGGGCCTGTTGTACGCTTCTTCGGCTCAGTCACTTGATGTTCCCACCTCGATTCCGAACTTCTCCTTAATAAACTCCATAGATTCAGTCGGCGTCACTCTGTGAGACTTGCCCACCTTTGCTTGGGCGTGCTTCCGCCTGTTAACGCTGTATCCCGGCCTCTCTATGCTGACCAAGACATCCATGCCGGTGATACCCAGCGCTGGGTCATACCTTATCCCCGGTATGTCTATGTGCTCCTTTATTCCGAATGCGAAGTTGCCTGACTTGTCAAAACTCTTCGGATTTATCCTATTCCCCACGGCCGAGAGCGCTTTGACCAAGAACTTCTCCGCCCTCTTCCCACGTAGGGATACCATGCAGGCTATTGGCTCCTTCTTCCTTATCCCGAATGATCTAATCGTCTGCTTAGCAAAGCGTTGGCATGGCTTCTGTCCTGTGAGCTGCTGCACTATGGTCATGGCGTGTTCGAGTGGGTCGCCGGACTGCCCTGCGCTGATATTCACTACAACCTTCGCTATCTTGAGGCCCCGCATGGGGTTCCTCTCAACTGCTCCGTTCGCCATTTCACGCCTCACCTGGCAGAGATATCATAGGCGTTTCGGTCCCGAGTGGGAAGACATACTTGGCGAGCGTCCGGATGTCCTCTCCCTTCGAAGTCCTCACAGTCGCTGTCCTCTTTCTGCCCGGCTCAGAGCCCAAGCCAACGATGAGGCCGGTCTCGCCCTGTGACCTTCCGCCGGTGATGATCGACTGGATCTTCTCTTTGAAGGCGATGTGACCGAGGATCTCCTGCTCTGGGACCTTTAGCTTGACCACGTCATTTACCTTGTACGGCCCGTCTGGTTGGACGTTGATGGTTCTTCCGTCGTGCATTTGCAACTGGACTACGCCGTTAGGGAGAATATTCTTGCCTGTTATCTGGCAGAGCTTGAAGCTGGCTTCATCGCTTTTAATGGGATTGAGGATCAGCCTGCTTCCTTTCTCAGGGAGTGCCCTGTAGCTCTCACCTGTATCTGGCAACGTTATAACGTCCATCAAGCCGACCGGGAAGCGCTCGTCGAGCCTGGCTTTTCCATCTATCTTCACCTTCCCCTGCTTCACGATCATCTTCGCCTCCCTCCCGGTCGTCGCGTACTTCAAAACGTCTCTCAGTATCACGGACACTGGGATGGAGGTTCCGAGAGTGTGGGGGCCTGAGCTTGTCCTGACGGCCCAGGTTTTCTCCTTACGGTGCAAGGCCCAGAAGGTTGGGCTCACGTGTCTCTTCAAGTGTCTCGTCGGACCTTTCCTACCCAATCTACTTAACTCTCCTTCTTGGAGCTGAAGGCTCTCCGCTCCAGCATCCTCTTCCTCATATCATCGTCCATTTTGAGCTTCGTGATCATGACATTCTCTGTCCTTATGGGGATCTGGACGGTACTGCCGTCGAGCCTCGTCCTGGTCACGCCCTCTATGTATACTCGTCCCTCCTTGGTGTCAACCCTTATCACTTTCCCCTCTGTGAGCTTCCTGTCACCCTTAGTTATCGTCACCGTGTCGTCCTTAATGACCGGCATCGTCCTAGTCCCATGCTGGGTTTTGAGGCTTGGCGACAACGGGGCAGAGAGAAACTTCCTCCTGACATGGTTTGGAGCCTTGTACCTCATCTTCCTAGCCTTCGAGGGCTTTACGACTCCATTCTTGACCATCTAGACAACCATCCTCGCAACGGTTCCTAGCCTAGGCCACCTCTCGGCGGCCTCCTTGGCTATCGGGCCCTTGATGTCTGATCCCCTGAGGGTGCCTTCTGGGGTCAAGATAACAGCGGCATTGTCCTCGAACTGGACCCACGTGCCGTCCTTGCGGACGTAAGGCTTCCTCTGCCTCACGATAACGGCATTGAACATCTGCCTCCTCATCTCGGGCGTCCCCTCACGGCATGAGACCATCACGAGGTCGCCGACGGCGGCGGATGGAAGCCTGCGGCGTCTACCTTTATAGCCCATGACCTGTATCAACCTGAGAACCCTTGCGCCGCTGTTATCTGCGCAGATGAATACCGAGTTGGTAGTCAGGCCACCACTGATCCTCCGCCTCGGCGTAACTCTCTTCTTTATCCTCTTAGACACTCAACTACACCCCCTCAGCCAGCTTCTCGACCACGACGAAGGACTTTGTCTTGCTTAACGGCCTACACTCAGCTATCCTGACCACGTCACCCCTCTTCGCGTTGATGCATGGCGGATTATGTGCCGTGATCCTACTGCTCTTCCTCGAGTACCTCTCGTACTTCTTGTCGAACCTTGTGTAGTTTATCCGAATGACGACGGACTTTTCCATCCTCGCGCTGACGACCTCTCCCTCAAGTACCCTCCCCCTGACTGAAAGGCTGCCGTGGAAGGGGCAGTCTGGATCATCGCACTCGTTGCTTGGCTTCTTAAAACTCATCAAATCCTATCGACCTACCAGTTCCTCTTGCTCACCTTTTTGACGCGGTCTTCTGGCCTTCCGACGAGGGCCGCACCCTCGACCTCGACCAAGGTTCCGCCTAGATTGAAAACGAAAACTGCCTTCTCCTTAGCAACGATCTTCTCAGAGCCCAATGTCTTTATTGATAGCGTGTTTCTGGTCTCGTTTACGACGACGCCCTTGATAGATACGTTGCACGGGTTGCTGTCCTTGACTACTTTAGCTTCTAGGCCGATCAGTTCGTGCCGAAGGATATTGCCAGGAGTCGGCGTTGTCAAAGCTTCACAGCCTCCTCGTTCATGACAGTTTTTAGCTGGGCTATCGACTTCCTCAGGGCTCTTACCCTTCCAGGGTTCTCGACCGAGCCCCCCGCGTTGATGAGTGTCCTCATCTTTGAGAGCTCCGTCCTAAGTTCCTCAAGCTTCTGCTGTCTCTGTTCGGAGGTCATGCCCCTGATCTCTTTCATCCGGACTATGGGCAATTAATTCCCCTCCTTTCCCTCACCTTTCTCTGGCTCTTCCGACTCTGACCTCTTCGTCTCCTCCGCTGAATCCTCGGTGGAAGCCTCTTCGTCAGTGCCCTCAGACTCTTCCGTCTCTATCAGCTCAGGCTCCTTCTCCGTAACCTCAGGCTTGACAGCTTCAACAGCCTCCTCAGGCACGGTAGACTCCGCTTGAGCGGTTTCGGGTGCTGACTCGACGCCTTGGATCTCGACCTCTCCGCCCTCTGCAGAAGCCTCGGGCGTCATCGGCTGCTCAGTGGCCTCAGGCTCTTGTTCGACCCCCTCTGGCATGTAGGTTTCTTCAGGGTACTGAATTTCTGGTAGCCCGTCCAGACTGATCTTGTCAGGGAATTTCGCATCTGGGGGAACGATGTTCACGGTCACGCCGAGTATCCCCCTCTTCATCTTTACGTGTATCGTCGCGTGCCTGAGGTACTTCTGGGAGGGGTACCCCGCCTTGGGTATATAGCCCTCGCTGACCCTCTCGAACCTTGCCCTCGCGCTCCTAATGGGACCCTTGAGTGTGATCTCGCATCCCAGGGCGCCGCTGTCCATGATACGCCTCAGGGACCAGAACATGCTGCGCCTGAAGTGAACACCGCGCTCAAGCGCGTTTGCGACCCTGGACGCCATTATCTGGGGGTTTAGCTCCGGGACCTCAACCTCGACGACGGTTATCTGGGGGTTGGCCAATCCCAGTTCCTTCTCAAGCCTCTCGGACGCCTCCTTGATCGCCCTACCTCTCTTGCCTATGACCCTGCCTGGTCTCATGGTGTATAGGTTGATCTGGGCTCCGAGCGGCGTCTTGGTGAGTGTGATGCCGCCGTATCCGGCCTGCTCGAACTCTTTGCCCAGGAGTTCGTCGACCTTCATGCGCTCCTTGCCGTCCCGGATGATACGTTTGACAACAGACATTATACTTCCTCGACCGCGACCTCGATGTGTGTGAGGTGCTTATTGTAGGGAGAAGCTCTTCCGAATGCCCTTGGGATGAACTTCCTTATTACTCGGCCCCTGCTGGCCGAGATGTGGATGATCTTCAGGTTCTCTGCGTATAGCCCCTTGAACTCGGCGTTCGCCTGGACAGAATCTAGAACCTTCATGATCTCCTCCGCCGCCTTCTGGGGATACCTGCCGGAGGCGAAGCCCTGGACGCCCTTCCTGTGGGGGATCTTCAGGTTGTACCTGAGGTATGGGACGGGCTTCTTGAGGTCTATGACGTCCTGAAGGGCCTGCTTAGCATCCTCTAGCTTCATCCCCTTCAGGTAGTGGCAGATCTCCCTCGCGGACTTGGGCTTTATCCTGAGGTCTCTGCCGCTGGCTATTGCAGTCTTATCTGCGTCTAGCCCCGTGATAGAGTATCTCCAGGTTGGCATATACGCACCGTTCGCCTACATGAAATCGGGACTTAATATAAAAACGTTATCAATATTGGGTGCAGATATGAATCTATAGTTAAATGGATGATACAATAGTTGTCAAGTTTATGCCGATTTTATTTTGATGACTCATATGATGTACCCAAATTGGATATCATTCATGGAGAAATTATTGTTATGAAAACTGTGATAAGAGAAGGATGTTTATTTGAGGGGTATATACATTGAACTCCTCGAGGCGCCTATGCCGGGTTTGCCATGGCGGACCGGCTTGTTCGTTATCACGAACTCTCCGAGATAATGGCCGACCATCTTCTCGTTGACTCTTACCTCGACGAACTCGTTGCCACTGTGGACGAAGAGGCTCTTGCCAATCATCTCCGGCAGGACGATCATGTCCCTCGAGTGGGTTCTGATGGGCTTCTCGTCGTTCTGCCTCAGCCTCTCAAGGATTATGCGTTGCTCATTAGTGAGGCCCCTTTGTAGGCTCCTCCTCATTCTGGACGGGAGGAGGGCTATGAATTCGTCCATAGACATCGCCTTGAGCTCTTCGACCGTCCGGCCCCTGTACTGGAAGTTTTTGGGCATTTTACACTCTCCTCATCCTGCGCGCCTTATTTAAGGGTGTCATTCCCTCCGACGCTTTCCGCCCCTGCCGGAGCTCCTAGCTGCTATGAGGCCGACCTTGGCGCCCGGAGGCGATAGCCTGCTGACCGTCGTAGACTTACCAGGTCTCCTGTGCCGTCCTCCTCCGTGCGGGTGGCTCGCTGCCGTCATCTTGACACCGTGAGCGGTTGGGTACACCTGACCCTTTGCCTTCGCTACGTGCCACGCCTCTCCGGCCTTGAGGAAGGGCTTCTCCATCCTCCCTGCGCCTGATGTGACACCTATGGTCGCCCTTGCGCCGCTATGGATCTGGACGCTCCTTTTTGACGGGAGCTTGAGCACTGTCATGTCTTCGTTGTGGGCTATGATCGTCGCGTAGCTTCCAGAGCTCTTGGCGATCTTGCCGCCGTCGCCTGGCTTGAGTTCGATGTTACAGACTAGGGTGCCTTCAGGGATGCTTCCGAGGGGTAGAACGTTGCCGATCTCGAGTGGCACGTCCGAGCCTATCTTAACCTCCTGATCGATTGCTAGTCCCTCTGTAGCTGCGGCGTAGAAGCTTTCACCGTTCTCGAGCTCGATTAACGCCAGCGGGGCTCCCCTCCCGGCTTCATGTTTCAGATCCTTAACCTTTCCCAGCATCGTCTCAATTACGACCGGGGGATACTTGGCTGGTGCAACTTTTCCTGTGTGAGCTGACTGGAACTGGGATGTGCCGCGTCCACGTCTTTGAACTTTAATCCTCTTTCCCATCTCTCATCCCTACAGTAGTCCCAGCTTTATGGCGACCTCGGATGCGTCGTATCCGGCCTTCAACTTAACGAAGGCCTTCTTCTCTCCCTGCCGAGTGATCAGGGTTCTAACCGTCTCAGCCTCGACCTGATACAGCTCCTTCACCGCCTTTGCGATGTCTTTCTTCTCAGCTTTTCTGTTGACTATGAAGATCAGCTTGTTCTCGTTTTCTATCATGTTTACGCTGCGCTCTGTCATCATAGGATACTTTATCACGTCATGTGGCTGCATCTTTAAGCCTCCCATACTTCGTCGAGGGCGGTGAAGGCGGATTTCGCCCATACTACTAGCCTGCCGGGGTGAGCCCCTGGAGCTAGGAGCTCGGCGTTCAAGTCCCTGACCTTGGTGATATCTACGCCTGGAAGGTTTCTAGCGGCTTTGCCGACGCCCCTGTCTTCGGAGATCACGATGAGTGGGCCTCTTCCAATCTTCTTCTTTCGTCCCCTCATCTTGCCCTTTCCTGCCCGAATCTTGTTCCTGTCGGCTCTTTCGACGTCGGCCCAGATGCCGAGGTTTACTAGCAGGTCTTTTACGTCTTTAGTTCTCTGGATATCTTCTATTGCGTCCTCTATGACTATTGGTAGTTGAGATACAGCTTCAATGTTGTGGCCCCGTGAGGATACGATCTCCTTGACGGCGGTGGCCGCGATGCCTGACCTTATCGCGAGTCGCCTCTCCTTCCTGTTGATGTTCTTGACCACGTTCTTCTCGGAGAGGGGCGGGAAAGCCTGGTGCCCGCCTACGATGCTGACGCCGAAGGCGGCCCTATTACCCTGCTTGAGCCTCGGGACCCTGGACAGGCCGAGGCCGGTCCCCTTTGAGATGGCCGTGGTCCTCTTACCCGCCAT
>CAZVMI010000003.1:29763-34705 GCA_964628365.1 uncultured Candidatus Bathyarchaeia archaeon
TGGACAGGCCGAGGCCGGTCCCCTTTGAGATGGCCGTGGTCCTCTTACCCGCCATAGGGTCCCTGCCCTGCGGCTGAAGCCTCCTTGTCTGCTGTGCTATTACGGCCCGCTTTATTACGTCAGATCTTATTGGGGTCTCGAAGATCTTGGGTACTTCTACTTCTCCAACTTGTTCTCTGGCGAGATTCAGGACAGGTATCTTCATCAATCACCCTGCTCCTTCTTCCATTCCGTGTTCAAGTAAGTGACCTTGGGGACCTCCGCAGGGAGTTTTGCCTCTCTGACAAGCTTCCTTATCCTTATGAGCCTCTTCGCGGGCCCCATGACGCTGCCCCTCAGGACGATGTAGTCTCCCTTGACCTGGCCATAGCTCGTGAAGCCGCCCGCCGGTGTCAGCCTGTCCCCGTCCGAGCCTAACATCATTATCCTCTTGTTGACTTCGGTGCGATGGTGGTAGCCCGTCTGCCCGGCCCTTGGCACGTTGGGGTGGATGGTCCTGGGGGATGCGGGGCCAATCGCGGCGACGCCCCTGATCGTCTTCCTCGACTTGTTCTGTTGAATGCGTATCCCCCACCGCTTTACGGGGCCCTGGAAACCCCTCCCTTTGGTGACGCCCGCGATGTCGATCGACTCACCGGGCTTGAAGATGTCTGAGGCTTTGACCTGCTTGCCCAGGAGGCTCTTCGCGTACTCTAGCTGCTCTTGGACAGAGCCTCCGCCGACGGCTATCTCGACGAGATCAGCCCTGTTCTTGGAGAGTGATGTGAGCTTCGGTTGGGTCGCCGCCAAGACCCTGACCGTCTTGATCTTATCTGCAATGGCTGTTAGCTTCTCCAACTCCTTATCCGACGCGCCTTTCCTTGGGGTCTTGATGGTCTTTGATACCTCAGCTGTGATGTCTTTAGCCCATATCTCTGTCATGGGCTTCAAGCCGCCGGGGGTCTCATTGTAGGCTCTAACTGCACAGATGAGTATCGGCGGCGCGTCGATGACGGTTGCTGGGCTCTTGACCTCCTGGCCGAACTCTGGAACCTTCTCCCTGTCCTCGACATAGAAGAGGTGAGTCATGCCAGCCTTGTACCCAGCGAAACCTAGGAGCTGAGGGTCTCCCTCGACCTCTGGCCAATATTGGATCCTACCGTTGAAGTGTGATGCTCTTTTCCGAGGTGAGAATGACTTTGAACCGCGTCTTGGAAATCGTACCCTAGGCATCGCAGTAGCCCCTTATTCCGATTAGCTGTATTGAATCAACGAGTCCGAGATTTAAATGATTCGTATTAACAAGGACAGCCCTCGGAGCGCCTTTTTGTAGCTAAAAGGGTAGCTATTGAACCTTATTCACCCTTTTTTAGATGTGGGCATAGGTCAGCAAGGAAGCATTCGTCGCATCTCGGGTTCAGCGCCCTGCATGTGTCCCTCCCAAACTGGATCATGCCCACGTGTGCGTCGAGATAGTTCTCCCGGCTCGTCGCTCCCTCCAGCTCTCTGCGCACGTCGTCATAGCCTGCTTTCTCGGGGACCAGGGCGAGGCGCTTGGAGATCCTGTTTATGTGCCTGTCGACGGGTATGACGCCTCTGCCGGCGCTGAAGAGGAGGACGACGTCGGCCGTCTTCTGACCAACGCCCGGGAGCCTCATCAGCTCCTCCCTGGCCTCTTCGTAGGGCTTCTCCAAGACCGGTGCTAGGTCTCCCCGATACTCTCTCAAGACGGTATCTGCAACCTTCTTCAGGGTCAGACTTCGTTGGTTGTACATGCCCGCCGGCCGTATCGCCTCCGCTATCTTCTCTAGGCTTGCCTCCGACAGGGTTGAGGGTGTGACGCCGACCATCTCCTCAAGCCTCGTGTAAGCGGCGTCCTCGTTCCTGTAGTTCGTGTTCTGGCTCAGGATTGTTCTGACGAGGGACTTGAACGGGTCGCCACTCCTCGGAGCCCAGTATCTTCCATAATGAACTAGAATCCTGCTGACTGCTTCCTCAGCTAGCTTCATCTGCTACCTTCTCCTCGGTGGTCTCCGCCGGCTTCTCCTTGAGCTCCCTCACCCTCCTCGAAATAAGCTTGAGGAGGCCGTCGAGGTTTATGCGCTCCTTCGCTGATACTATAGCCCAGGGCATCCCATATCTTTCGAGGTTCAGATCCTGGGAGATGGTTTCGGCGGCTTCTGGCGCCTTGTCGACCTTGTTGAAGACAAGGATTATCTTCTCGGTGGGGACACCGATGTCCCTGAGTAGGCTTATCCCCTCGGCGAGCTTCATGGTAAGGGTCATGGGGGGGTCGGTTATCTCGAAGAGGAGGATGACGAGGTCGGCGCTTCTGATGTCCTCGAAGTTGATCTGGAAGCTCTTTATGAGCCTGTGGTCTAGGTCGAGGACGAAGCCGATCGTGTCTATGAAGAGGATGGTGGTCTCGTAGTCGATGAATCGTTTCTGGTACTTGCTCGTGAGGGTGGTGAAGGGGCGGTCGCTGACGGGCTTGTTGTCGCCAGTGAGGGCGTTGAATAGGCTCGTCTTGCCCGCGTTGTAGTATCCCGCGATGCAGATGCTTGGGTAGCCGAGTCTCCACCTTCCTTCTATCTGGCGCCTCTTCTCGACCATCAGGTCGGCTATCTGCTTGTTGATGCCTGCCCGTCTCCGGGTTATCTCCCTTAATTGGGACCTGAAGGCGTACTCGCCTCCGCTGTGGAAGAATGGGCGGTCGTGGGTGAATTGAAGGTTCGCGGCGAGCTTGTAGAAGGGCGCAAGCTTATCGAGCTTCGCCGCCTCTATCTGTAGCTGGCTCAAGTTATCCGAGGCCATCTGGTCAAATATCTCGAGGGTAAGCTCGTACCGGTCTACGACATCGCAGCCAGTGTCACGGATGAGGTTGAGTTTCTGGCTGCTGCTTATGAGGTTGTAGAAGACTATGAGCTGGACGTCGTGTTTCTCTGCGAGGCTCCTGATCTCCTTGACTTTCCCCTTGCCTACGCAGTATTTGGCGAAGGGACGGAACCTGGTCTGGATAATCTCTGAGACGACCTCGAGTCCGAGCGCCTCGACGAGTGCTCGGAGTTCATCCAACCTTATCCTGTAGACCACATGGTCGTGGAAATTGGTCTTGAGCATGCATAGGATTGCCCTGCCCTTCAGGGTGTCCTTGGGCTTAACATAGTCGCCGCTCATTCAGAGACGTAGTTCTCAGGTGCCACGGGGCTTAAAAAGCATCTACCTCACGGCTTTTTATCGGGTTTTTTCTTCACCTTTTACATGTATGATTTAAATAGTATCCATGTTTTCTGTGCAGATCAGTTCAGGGAAGGCGTTATTCCGAGACTCGTTTCGGTGAAAGGCACTGTGAAGGCGTATATGCGTGGGTACCCCCTCCCCTTTATCTTGTGTTTTGATTTACTTAGACGTGTTAAAAACTAATGTGCTATTTTTTGAAATTTGAACCTTTGGTGACATGAATATGACAACTCCGTGGTGCCATGCCAGGTTTCCCATCGAAATCAACCAGGCGGGCAATGAAAAATGATTGGTTTAAGGCGGTGTTATCTTTATCGCCTTCACCGGACAGCCTGTCTCACAGGCTAGGCACTGGATGCAGTCCGCCTCCCGAGCCGGGAAAGCCTTCTTCTCCGACTTGGGGTGGCCTGGGGTGTCTCTCCACTCCCAGAGTTGGACGGGGCAGACCGCGAGGCATATCCCTTGAGCCTCGCAGACGTCCCAGTCGACGGCCACGTTCGTGCCGACGACGCCTAGCTTCTGGGGAGGTTCAACAGGCCCCCAGACGGCCAACCCTTCCTTATGATCTACGACCTTCCTCTTCTCCTGGAAATCGGGGTCGATTGGCATCAGCAGAACACCGAATGAATCTTCGGAGCCCCAAGCTATTAACCTGATTCAGGGTGCAATGATCGCGTAGACAAGGTTCCGTTGAAAAAAGGATTATAGAGGGCTGTTCATATCGGTAATTGAGTGATTTTCTTGCTGCCTATCGGTCTTCTGATGAAGGAGCACAGGCTCATCGAGCGCATGGTCGGGCTACTCGTTAAGGAGTTGGATAGAACAAAAGAAGTGAACGACTTGAACCCGGTCTTCATCGACTCCGCCGTCGACTTCTTCAGGACCTACGCAGACAGGACCCACCACGGGAAGGAGGAGGATATCCTCTTCAGGGAGCTCCGCATGAAGGAGTTGAAGCCACAGGATAAACAAGTCATGGACGAACTCGTCCAGGAGCACGTCTACGCTAGGAAGACGGTTCTGGTCCTATTCGAGGCGAAGGACAGCTACCTCAGGGGCGACAAGCATGCGCTGGGAGAGGTTCAGGTCCATCTCGGCGAGCTGATCCAACTCTACCCCGCCCACATAGAGAAGGAGGACAGGCGATTCTTCTACCCAGCCATGGAGTACTTCACGACGCAGGAGCAGGACGCCATGCTCAAGGAGTTCTATGAATCCGACAGGAACATGATCCACGAGAAGTACGGCGCCGTCGTCGATGCGATCAGGACCAGTACCAAGGAGTACCAGCTCATGAGGTGCAAGGTCTGCGGCTACATCTACGACCCCGCGAAGGGCGACATCGAACACGACATCGAGGCAGGCACCCTATTCGAGGAGCTCCCCGCGGAATGGGTTTGCCCCATCTGCTTCGCCTCCAAGAAGGAGTTTGAAAAGGTAGCTTCCTAAAACCAGCCTTTCTCTACCCTCGAGCTCGTGCTCAGAGGAGATAAGACCCAGATTAAGAGCAGACACAAGAGGCTGCACAGACCCCGAAGAAGCGACACCTATGTTCAAAAAGGTAGGGGGCATCGTCTAATGGCTGAAAAAACCATTAAACGATGTAGTTGTGCCCCCAAGGCCTGTAAAGACTGTGAGGAGAAGACCGAGGAGGCAGAAGATGGAATTTTTTCGCCAGATAACAACTGGCTTGTTATAAGAGAGACTGAACGCGGTAAGGTGG
>CAZVMI010000003.1:34805-38800 GCA_964628365.1 uncultured Candidatus Bathyarchaeia archaeon
TTTTCGCCAGATAACAACTGGCTTGTTATAAGAGAGACTGAACGCGGTAAGGTGGGGGTGAAAGGGATTCTGGCGAGACTTAAACTCTCAGGGCTTCTGAGACGATATTCATGAGCCGCTTAGCGACCTCACTCTTGTCAGAGAGGGGTACGTGTACGACGTTCCTCTTGGGGTCTACGATGAACACCTCGTTCGTGTCCGCGCCGAAGCCGGCGTTCTCCCTCGATACGTCGTTGGCGACGACGAGGTCCATGCCCATCTCCTTCAGTCTCTCATAGGAACGGTCTATCAGTTCCTCATCCGTGATGCCGTACTCCGCCTTGAAGCCGACCAAGAAAATCTCGGGGTCGGCCTTCTTCACCTCGGCTATGATCTTGGGGAGCGCCTTCAGCTTGATGGTCCACTCGCCCCTGCTCGAGGGGGTCTTCTCCATCTTCCTGCTGGCCGGGCCGAAGTCTGAGGCGGCCGCGGTGAGTACCGCAACGTCATATTTTTTCTCCTTAAGCTCTCTCACGACCGCCTCGAGCATCTCCTCCGTCGTCTCGACATCGATCACCTTAGTGTTGTATGGCGGCTTCGCGTTCGCAGGGCCATACACAAGGGTCACCTCGGCGCCCCTGTCGAGGGCCTCCTGTGCGACGGCGATTCCCATCTTACCGGAGCTCGGGTTCGATATGAACCTGAAAGCGTCTATGTACTCCCGGGTCGGCCCAGCGGTCACGAGCACTCTCCTCCCAGCCAAGTCCTTCTTCGCCGTGAGCTTCCTCCGGACGGCGTTGACAATCTCCTCCGTGTCGGGTATCTTGGCCTTACCCTCCTCCATCCTTGGCATCAGCACCTCGATGCCTATCGACTCGAGCTTCCTCACGTTCTCGACGACGATGGGGTGCTTGTACATGCTCGCGTGCATAGCTGGAGCGATTATCACCGGTATCCCTGCGCCTATCGCGGTAGTGAGTAGTGTCGTAACAGGCGTGTCGTCTATCCCTGCGGCGACCTTCCCGATGGTGTTCGCCGTCGAAGGTGCGACGAGGATGAGGTCAGCTCTCTTATCGTGCTCACCTCCGTAGGTGACGTGCTCCACCTGGCCCGTGAGCTCGGTCACGACAGGGTTGCCTGTGCTCCACTCCATCATGTAAGGATGGATAATCTTCTCCGCCATCTTCGTCATCACGACGTAGACATCGGCGCCACGGCGCATCAGCTCCCTTGCGATGTCCGGGCTCTTGATGGCGGCGACACTGCCGGTTATGCACAGGATTATCCTCTTCCCCCCAAGCTCTTGGGACTTCGACCCTGTGATCTGCTTGGAAGTGTGTTCGCCGAAGGCCATGCCGATCACATGGATAGGGCGGGGTGAAGGGTTAATATCTTTTTAGAAGGATACGTCTACCTGCACGGGCTGCGAGTTGGGGCGGTGTAGGTTATAGTTCCTCTAGTTTCTCCTCTATCTCGCTGAGGCGCTCCATTATCTCCTCGAGCTGCTCCTCGATGCTCTCGATCTTGTCGTTGAGCCCGTGGACCTCAAGCTCGAGGTCCTGAACCT
This sequence comes from uncultured Candidatus Bathyarchaeia archaeon, assembly GCA_964628365.1. Lineage (GTDB taxonomy): Archaea > Thermoproteota > Bathyarchaeia > TCS64 > TCS64 > UBA8941. Next base: position 36,352 of record CAZVMI010000003.1, read on the forward strand.
TCTTGTCCAGACTCATCGTCAAGCCTCGCATTGGTTTCGGGCGATCCGTTTATAAATTTACCGAGGTCTCCGCTGACTACAGCCTACTTCGCCTTTGCCTTCCTTAGGGCGTCCTGGTACCAGTCAGAGTCCTCTTTGGCATAGTCGGCTACGTCGAAGTGGAGGGGTTCCCCCTCGCTGCTCATTATGACGACCTTGCCTATCTGGGAGTTGATCATCTTCCTCCTGCACCTCTGGCAGGGGAGCGCCATTGTCAGCCTTCTGTCCCTGTCGATGCCCGCGATGTAAAGAGTGGCTCCGATTCTGTCTGTCCTGTTGCTGTTTATGATTGCGTTCTCCTCGGCGTGGACGGCGGGGCAGTAGTCGTACGCTTCACCCTTCGGCGCCTCCATCTCGTCCTTTATGCAGCCGACCTCATAGCAGTTGACGACGCCCCGGGCGGTGCCGTTGTAGCCTGTGCCGATTATGGTGCTGTCCTTTACTATCACGGCGCCGAACTTCCGCCTCAGGCACGTGGAGCGAGCGGCGACGCTCAGCGCTATCCCGAGGAAGTACCTGTCCTTGTCGGGTCTCTCCATGGCTCAACCAGAGGGCGGCGGGAGGTAAAAAAAGTATCCACGGCCGCCAAACCTTTTTCAGCACCACAGACGAGAGTCTAGTGGGCGGGCGATGAAGACTTTGCCCTTCTGAACCGTGATGAGGATCTTGAGTTTGGAGCCCGCCGCCCCAGTAAGCTTCTTAACGGCTACTGCACAGAATGATCCTTGGTGTTCTGATAATGCCGTGGATAGAGGTAAAGTGGTATAAGGGTAGGGACAAGGCCACGAAGGCCAAGACGATGGAGCTGCTGACGAAGGCGATGTGCGAGGCCGTCGGCTGCAAGCCTGAGGCTGTATCCGTAGTCTTCTACGATATAGAGAAGTCAGACTGGGGCAACGCTGGCAAGCCTTACGGCTAGGCGCCCGGAGCTCTTTACCCCTATTTTTTACTAGCCGTTCCTAAGTACGGCCTCGAGTTCCTTCAAGACGTTCTCCTTTCCGATCAGGGCAATATACGGCCCGAGGCGTGGTCCCTGGTTCCTGCCGAGGAGTATCTGGTAGATCACAGAGAAGAGTTCCCTCGGCTTCAAGCCCATCTCCTTGGAGACGTTGAAGACTACGCTCTGGTACTCTTCCACAGTGCTAGCCTTATCGAGGGCGGCTATTGTAGCCTTCACAGCCTCTTTCTGGTTTGCCGTGAGGACAGCCTGTGAGGCAGCCTCCTCGGCGAAGTCGGCGACCCAGTTCAGGGCATAACTGATGCGGGTTTCGAGCCCCATTTCGCCCTTGTCGAGGTAGCCGTACTCCTTGAGCTTCGACCTGATGAACTCCTCCTCCGATCCTTTTGGAGCTAACCTAGCTAGTTTTATCATCAAGTTGTAGGGAACGTGGACGCGGGGTTCCTCAGGAGGCTTGAGCATCCAGCTGTACTCGTACATGCCGGTGAGTCTTGCCTTCTCCGCCTCGTCTAGGATCTTCGTCTTGCCGAAGTAGATGTCCTCAAGGTCGTCGAGTTCGTCCATGTGGGGTGAGATGTTGTCTACGGATCCGCTCTTTGTACCTACGAAGCGTTTGAATATGAGGAGGTTGAGGGACTGGGGAGAGCCGTACCTGTACCAGACCTGGGGGGTGAAGACGTTTCCCGCCGACTTGGATATCTTTTTTCCACCCTTATCGACGAACATCTCGTACTGGACGTGCATCGGGGGCTCCCAGCCAAGTATCTCCCGGCAGATCCTGTCGTTTACCCTGACCGAGTCGGCTATGTCCTTGCCGTATGCCTCGAAGCGGATGTCGAGGGCCTTCCACCTAGCGGCGAATTCCACCTTCCAGCTGAGCTTGCCCTTCCCAGCGAGGACGTCGACCTCGCCCTTGTGGCCACAGCCTTCGAGCCACCTCCCCTTTATCTCCATGCCGCTGCAATCGTAGAGGACCTTGTGCTGCTCAGGGAGGTAGGAGTAGGCATGTGTATTGATTCTCCCGCAGCTCTCGCAGATGGCGAAGTATGGGAGCGTCTCTTGGTACTTCTCCTGTCCAATCTCGTCGTAGATTATCTCGCCGACCCGATCCGCGTTCTCGAGGAGGGTCACAATCTCCTCGTCCAGGAGTCCTTCCTGGTAGACCCTGTTCCCGGACATGAAGTGATAGTCAGCTCCAGCCGTGTTCAAAGCGTCTAGAAGGAGGCTGGTCATGTGGCTGCCGAAGCTCGGGTGGCAGTCGCCGAAGGGGTCGGGGATCGAGGAGACGGGGTAGCCTACCCATTTCTCGAGGTCCTCAGGGAGGCCTGCGGGCACCTTCCTGAGACCATCCTTATCGTCTGAGAACGCGATAAGCTCGGCGTTGTACCCCTGGACTCTACATGCCATGGCGACGGCGTAGTTACGGAGAGCGTCGCCGAGGCTACCTATGTG
>CAZVMI010000004.1:0-32690 GCA_964628365.1 uncultured Candidatus Bathyarchaeia archaeon
AGGCTGCGATATAGACGAGGCAAAGCTCGAAGCCGCGAAGAAGTATGTCGACAATCCTAAGTTCGGGACCCTCAAGGTCAGCGCGACCGACCACAATGCGCTCGTCAAAGCGTTGAAGGGCTTTGACGCCGTGGTTAATTGCACCGCAGCGAAGTTCAGCCTCTCAATCCTCAATGCGGCGATGGAGGCGAAGGTTAACCTACTGGACCTCGCCGGCGGGGGCTACCCCCACGAAGGAGGCATATACGATAGGGCTGAGGAGGCGGGGATAACCGTCATCCCTGGCTGCGGTGTAGACCCAGGCCTCGTCGACATGCTAGCGGGGCAGGCGATAGAGATGATGGACGAGGTCGAGGAGGTCTACTTCGCATGCGGTGGTCTCCCCAAGGACCCTGAACCCCCGCTTGACTACAAGATAGTCTTCGGCGGCACCAAGATGCCCATCAGGCCTGGAAAAGTCCCCATGATAGCAGATGGTAAGCAGGTAATGGTCGACAGGTACGATGACGTCGAGTCGATCTTCGTCGAGGGGCTCAAGGACATGGAGGCTTTCTACGACGGCTACCCCTCCTCGTTGCTGAAGCTCTGCCTCGAGAAGGGCGTCAAGACCTTCAAGGGGAAGACCGTGAGGTACGAGGGATACGTCGACAAGCTCATGTTCCTAAAGGACCTCGGCGTCATCGGCGAGAGGCCGGTGAGCTTCCAAGGCGTGGAGATCGTGCCAGTGGACTTCTTCCAGGAGCTGATATATCCCTTGGTCAAATTCGACGAGTCGAGGGGAGACAGAGACATAACGATCCTCCTAGTCAGGGTCAACGGGAAGAAGGACGGCTCCGACATCCAGATCAACTACGACCTGGTCGACTTCTACGAAGAGGAGAAGAAGATAACCTCCATGGCGAAGACGACCGGGTACACGGCCGCCATCATCGCTCGCATCCTAGCGAGGGGGGATATACCCCAGAGAGGCATACAGTGGCCGGTGAGAGTGATCAGGGGTCAACTCTTCGATGAACTCCTCCGAAGCCTGAGAGCCCGCGGCGTAGAGGTAACCGAAACCGTGACGACGACAAGGAAGACCTAGCCTCTGAACCATCAACCGTGGACCTGACCTGCCTTCTTTTTCCTAGAAACATACACGTAGATGACAATAGACGCCACGGTGGTCATGTGGAACACGCAGAACTCGAAGACGGGGTTGAGGAACATGAAATAGGCTCTCTGAATTACGAAGACGGCGACTGAAATTGTAAGGAGAACCAAGACGGTCCTCTTCCAAGACTCCTCGTCGCTTAAGTCCAACTTGATCCTTCTAGCTCACTTGGGAAGAAAAAGCGTTCTATTTCTCCTTGGGGGGTACAAGGTCGAAAAGTGCTATGTCTTGATGACTCCCATCCGGAAGGGTCCTCCTGATGGTCATCGGGAGCACCCCCTCCTTAAGCTCAGCCAACGCAATATCGATGGGATCGCTAATGCGCTGTGGCAGCTCCATTAGCATGGGTGCGCCGAACGAGAGCTGAAGAGCCCTCGCCCCCGCGATCCTCGCCCTCTCGAAGCGCGTCAGCTTCAGAGGCCCAATCTGGACATTATTAGACAAACAGACCCTTCAAACCTTCATTCCAACTACATCATCGGGGGCATGCCACCCGGCATGCCTCCTGGCATCCCGCCCTCCATGCCTCCGGGGCCACCTGCCGGTGCCTTGCTCTTAGATGAGGCTATCACGTCGTCGATCTTTAGAAGCATCGTCGCCGCCTCTGTCGCTGATTTGACCATCTGTGCCTTTACTGAGGTTGGCTCGTAGACGTTGATCTCCTCCATGTCAGAGACCTTGCCCTCCAAGCCGTTCAGGCCGACCCACTTCTCTCCTTGAGCGTGCCTCGATTGCATCTCGGACATGGCGTCTATGGGGTCCATGCCTGCGTTTTCGGCTAACGTCGTCGGGATCACCTCGATGGCATCGGCGAATGCTGAGACGGCGAGCCTCTCCCTGCCGACGAGCTTCTCGGCGTAGTCCTTGAGCTTCCTCGCTACCTCGATCTCTGGGGCGCCTCCACCTGCGACGATCTTCGGGTCCTCGACGACATCCTTGATCACAGAGAGCGCGTCGTGGAGGCTCCTCTCGGCTTCATCCACGATTCTCTCAGTTCCTCCACGGATGAGGACGCTGACCGCCTTGGGGTTCTTGCAGCCCTCAATGAACGTGAGCTTATTGTCGCCAATCTTCTTCTCCTCTACTGTTTCTGCGTAGCCGATGTCTGCTGATGAGAGCTCGTCTACGCTGTTCACCACCTTGGCGCCTGTGGCTTTGGCTAGCGCCTCCATGTCACTCTTCTTGAGCCTCCTGGCGGCTAGGATGCCCTCGCGGGCTAGGAAGTGCTGGACCATGTCGTCTATACCCTTCTGGCAGAATAGGACATTGACTCCCGCGGCCTTCACCTTCTTTACCATGTCGCGGAGCATGTTCTCCTCCTGATCAAGGTAGGCCTGCATCTGCTCGGGGGTCTCTATCGAGATCTTTGAATCGAACTCTGTCTTCTCGATCTCGAGCGCAGCGTCGATCAGCCCTATCTTAGCGTTCTTGACGACCTTAGGCATGTCGCTGTGGATAACCTCCTTGTCGATGACTAGGCCCCTGATTAGTGCCGTGTCTGTGAGGCTCCCGCCGGGCTTCTTCTCGATCTTGATCATGTCGAGGTCGACCTCGAAGCCTCCACTCGTCTCCTCGGCAACCTGAAGGATGGAGTCTACCGCGATGTCAGAGAGGTGGTCGCTGTACCTTGAGACTAGCTTACTCGCCATCGAGGTCATGGCGATCTTCTTCAGCACTTTCTTATCCTTTGGTTTGACCTTGATAGAGACTTCGTCGAGGATCTTCAGCGCCTCCTCCTGAGCCTGCCTATAGCCGTCTATGATAACAGTCGGATGGATCTTCTTGTCCATGAGATCAGCGGCTTTACCCAGCAGCTCGCCGGTCAATACGACGACACTCGTAGTACCGTCGCCGACCTCGTCGTCCTGGGTCTTTGAAACCTCAACCATCATCTTCGCCGCAGGATGCTGAACGTCCATCTCCTTCAGCATCGTGGCGCCGTCGTTTGTGATTGTGACGTCGCCGAAGCTGTCGACCAGCATCTTGTCCATCCCCTTTGGGCCAAGGCTCGTCTTGACGGCCTCCGAGACGATGCGTGCGGCCATGATGTTGGAGTTCCTCGCGTCGCTTCCACGGCTCCGCTCTGTTCCCTCCTTGAGAATGATGATGGGCTGGCCTGACATGTCAGGTGAACTCAAGCTGCATATACACCTCGAAGCTATTAGCCAAACCAGACGCTGTGCATATAAATATTTTCTTTTAAAGCCATTATTTTCGATAGACGAATAAAAAACGTATTTACGGTGAAACGTGAGATAAAAAAAGCTTCTCTTGCCTTATGCGTCCTTTATTTTTCGGCCACTACCCTGTTTTTTAATGAACCGACCTTCTGTATCCAAGCCTCGACCTCGTCGCCGACCTTGAGCAGCCCCTTTGGATGTGCTGAGCCGACACCCGATGGGGTACCTGTGGCGAAGATATCGCCGATCTCAAGGGTTATACCGGCCGAGAGGGTGCTCATGATCTTCTTGATGCTGAAGATCATGTGCTTTGTGTTCGACTTCTGTCTCTCCTCGCCGTTCACCTTGAGCCACATGTCGAGATTCTGGGGATCTCCCACCTCGTCTGATGTGACTATGTATGGACCCATGGGCGCGAAGGTGTCGAGGCTCTTACCCCTGTACCACTGTTGGTGCGCCCTCTGGAGGTCGCGTGCAGAGATGTCGTTGAAGACGGTGTAGCCGGCGATGTGGTCGTAGGCCTTCTCCTCTGGGATGTACTTCCCGGCCTTGCCTATCACGAAGGCAAGCTCGAGCTCGTAGTCGAGCTTCTCGGTCACCCTCGGGTAGATGATATCGTCGGATGGGCCGACGACGGCGGTGGCTGGCTTGGTGAAGAATATGGGGACTGATGGCAAGTCCCTTGGTGGTTCGTTTCTCGCCTTCGACCCCTCATGAACGTGGTCCGCATAGTTGAGCCCAAGGCAGACTATGTTCTTCCTCGGCCTAGGAATCGGGGAGGCGACCTTGATCTTGCTGAGCTTAAAGAGAGCCGACGCCTCGTCAACTTCCTTCATTGCCTTTTTCGCCTCGGCGAGGCCCTTAGCGCCGAGGTCTAAGAACGAGAGCATGTCGAGACAAGGTGTCTCCTCCCCCTTGAAGGAACCTCCTAGGTGCTCCTCGAAGGCAGCGTTGAGATCGAGGACCTGATCCTTAACCAAGACCCCCAAGCCGTACTCCTTGCCTTTTTTAAAAGTCATAAGCTTCATAGCGATCTCTATCATGAGACGTGAAACCGCTTTTAACGTTATTCATAAAAGGAATAAGGTGCGAGGTGATTGGTGAGAGTCATGGGACAAGACTTCTTAGCTAAAACTCACCTCAAGGCCTCCCCGGCCCTGCTTGGGAGGCCAGTCCTTATCGAGGACGACTCAAGGGCTATGGTCGAGCTCGTAACAACTAAGGATATGGTGGTCGACGACGAGGGCTTAGTGCACGGAGGCTTCACCTTTGGGCTCGCTGACTACACGGCGATGCTGGCTGTCAACCACCCCTACGTCGTGATAGGCAGCGCGGACGTCAGGTTCACCGCGCCGGCAAGGCTTGGGGAGACGATGAAAGCGACGGCGACGGTCGAGAGGCGGGGTGGTAGACACAGGGAGGTAGCGGTAGAGGTGCAGGTGGATGGCAAGCAAATTTTTAAGGGCGCAATGAACTGCTACATCCTCGACAGGCATGTCCTAGTCCGTTGATAGGGAGCTGGAAAGGTTTACTATCAATATTAATTGAGGCCAAAGTCTTTTATTTTTTAATGTTTTGAATACGGAGGTTTCAAGGTGAAAGCGTTTGCCGGTGGTAGTCGACCCTGCTAAGGAAGGTTTTGAGAAGGTACTCATGGATTATCAGATAGAGGCTCTGAATTCTGTCTGGGGCAACCCGAGTAAGGGCGTAACTTCACGCGATGTCTTCCAGGCTGTGAACGAGTCGCTGGAAGGCGTCAAGACTGTCTCAAGGGCTTCGATAATAAATTTCCTCAACGAGATGTGCGACGACAAGGTCCTCAACTACGAGGAGGAGACGTGCAAGGGAGGTCTGAGGCGGAAGTATTACCCCAACCTCAACGAGAAGGGCTTTAAGAAATATATAGTCAAGGTTGTATTCGAGAGCCTCGTGAAGGACTTCCCGGAGCAGACGATGGAGGTCCTCAAGGAATCCCTCGATAAAAGCACCGAGAAAAAATAAGTCGAGTAATCCTTTACCTAGGCCTCATCCGTGACCATCCGGTCCAAAGCTTGTTTAGTACCCTCCCTCTAGTAAATGGAGAGCTCGATGAGGATAGAGGTAGAGGTCAAGGCAAGCTCCAGGGTCGATGAAGTACTCAAGGTTGACGAGAAACACTACATCGTTAAAGTATCAGCCCCAAGGCGGAAAGGCAAGGCGAATGCCGCCCTCCTCAAGCTCCTGAGGAAACACTTCGGGAGACCAGCCATCATAGTCAGCGGCTTTACCTCAACGACGAAAATCATCGAGGTCGAGGAATAATCCTCAACCGTAATGTGGAGGATAAAAAGGCATTAAGCGTCGATCGGGGCTTTTGTAACTTGAGCCGAGATGGTAGAGGTCTTAAAAGGGGTCAGAGTCGTCGAGGTTGCTAAGGCCGACGGTCTCGACACCGAGGTCTACGTCCTCGAGTGTGAGGGTGGGCTCATCCTCATTGATGTGGGGTTCACGCCGACATGTAAGGATAACATCAAGGCTGAACTCGACGACATGAGAAAGGGCTGGGAGGACATTAAGCTCATCCTGATAACACACGCTCATGGCGACCACATAGACAACCTCGTGGAGGTGAAGGAGCTGACAGGCGCCGAGGTGATGCTCGGCGAAGGAGACATTGATAGCCTAAAGGAGCAGACAGGCGTCGAAGCGGACATGGGACTCGAGGACGGCGATGTCATCGACGCTTGCGGCGGCATCGAAGTGATCCACGTGCCGGGACACTCGAAAGGAAACCTCTGCTTCTACCTCAGGAGGCACAGGCTCATCATTGCAGGAGATACGATATTCGGTGACCGGCATAGGAACCTCTACGCGCCCCCTGAAAAGTACTGTGAGGATGTTGAGTTGGCGGCGGAGGGGATAAAGAAGCTTCTGAACTATGACTTCAACAAGCTCCTCCTAAGCCACGGAAAGAGCCTGATGAGGGGCGCAAAAAAGAGGGTAGAGGATCTAGTTGCCGAGTGCGCCTAACCCAGCTTCGCTATAACCTCTCTCACAACCCTGCCAGGCTCGAGGCCGAGTGCCTTCGCCTTCGTCGTCGACGCCTTGATCTGGGCGTTTAGAACATCATCGAATGTCTTCACGCCGCTGACGACTGCGGCCGCAGCGCCGAGCTTCTCGGCTGCTTCGATGTTCAGGTACCCACACATAACAAAGCCCTTGCCCCCCTTAATGAGTAGCAGCGGAGGCAGGTCTGGGAGAGTAGACTTTAAAGCGTGGAAGGCTTTCCCCTCAACCTCGATCTTCTCGATCTCGAACAACTTGAGTCGGATCAAGATGCATGAAGATCGGATTTAATCCCTTCGAGGTATTGTTAAGGGATATGCCTGTTTTAGCTATGAAGGCTAACGGTGGCTACTCGTCAGTCTTCGACTTGAAGATTGTGAAGCCGCAGTTTCCGCATGTGAACCTGTTTCCGTGATCCGCCATGAAATAGCCTCTACCACACCTGTTACAAAATGGCCTCTTCCGTTCCAACTTCCCGTCTTTAATTTCGTACTTCTTCGATACGGAGTCAGCGAGCTTGGCCTTCTTTTTCTCGGACATTAAGCATCAGCTTCCTTCAACTTCTCCTCGGGCTTCGGCGTCTCCTCCGCCTTCTCCGCCTCCTCAGTCGGATTGTTCCTGGCGACTATGTACTTCGGCTCTACCTTGAGGGCCATTGCAGCGTCGCTATAAACGTGGGCTACGCCGGTGGTCACCCTTGTGCCTGATGTTGGGGTCAGGCTCCTAATGTAGACCTTGTCGACGTCTGTCCTCATCGCGACGGCAATCTCTCTCCTTACATCTGCCCTGCCGGGGGTTGATGGCTCCTCTACCTTGAAGGCAAGCTCCTTCCTACCCATGATAGGGTTGTTCTTTGTCGATGTCAGTTCGAGTTTCATGACGACTTCTCCTGCATCCTGTCCATGAAGCCTCTGGCCCAGCTACGCCGCTCCTCTGTGACGGTCACGACGACCAGCCCTTCCAGGGGCTGACCGTAAACTATCACCGACCCTGTTGGCATGGAAACCATCAGGGGTAGGACCAGGAGGTCCTCTTCACCTTCAACGACTACCGCCAGCTTCCTTTTAAGCGTTATCGCCTCTTCGAGGACGCGCCAGGCCCCCTCCTGGATGGTTCCCGCGGGGTTGACGACCGTCACCTGACTCAAGCCGTGGACTACGGGGTCCACGTTCACCCTCATGATCCTATGATCCACGACCAAGAGATCCGGCTCTAGACCCGCGGCCAACACATTGCCCGAGACGTAGTCCCCCACGGAGGCGAATAGAGGAGGTCTACACTTAGACAACAATTTCGTCAGCTCCCTGACCGTCTCGGCGGGCTCACCCTTCAATAGAAGCCCAAGCGGCGTCTTTAGCTCAGTTCTCATCGTCTCGGGGAGTATGAGGGTCCTAGTGGCGTCCCCCGGTATTAGGCGCTCCGCCTTTCTACCTGATCTTGAGGGCGTACTGCCCCGCCTCTTTAATCGCCATCTTCGCCGCTATCTGAGACTTCTCAGGGTCGAGGATGATTACAAAGCCGAGGAAATCCTCGCTCAGCTCGGAGCTCTTACAGACGGGGCAGACATTATCCTCGGTTATGACCTTACAGCTTCTACAGGCCTTCTTCGGCACTACTTCTTCGCCTCCGGTGGGGCCTCCATCTCCTTCACCTCTTCATTGATCCATTCGAGCTTGCCGAGCATCGGCTGCCGTGCCGTGACGCCTATCTTACCGGAGCTCCTGCCCTTCGGGAAGCTCACCGCGACTATGCGGACTCGGAACACGTCATTCCTCTGTATGGTCCGACCCGTCTCCTTACCGAGGAGGATGCCCTGCCTCTCGTCGAAAGAGATAAAGTCATCCATGAGCTGGGAGACATGCAGTAGCGCGTCAACAGGCCCTATCCTGAGGAACGTGCCGAAGTCGGCGACCTCGACCACCTCGCCCTCCACGATCTCCTGGAGCCCAGGGAAGAATGTCAGTATGCTGAAGGTTACGGGATGGTGGGTACCACCGTCTCCTGCAATTATCCTCCCGAATGGGTTGACGTCGATGTCGATGACGCTGATGACGTAGCCGAACTCCTCGTCCACCAGCCCCTCATATTTGCTCTTGAGGGCCTCGTACGCTGCCGCCTTCAGCGGCTTCCCGAAGTTGGCAGGGCCAATCCTGATCGTGTCCTTGAGGGTGATGAGGTTGAACATCGTTCCGCCTCAACTAGACTCAGATGGGGTGATAAAAACGTTGTTGAAGGCGCTCACAGCTCTATGAGCACCTCAAAGGACTCCTTGCTGACGATCTCACCGAGGTACCGCTTCCACTCGTCGCCGACGGTGACCAGAATGTAGATGCCTGCAATGTCCGCCCTCTGGTTCCTGACGAGGTCGACGAGGGCCTTCACCGTCTCCCCTGTCCTGACGACATCGTCGATTATGAGGATGCTGTCCTTCTTCTTCAGGGCAGCCTTAGGGATGTAGAGACTCTTCCTCATCGCTGAGCCGTGGGGTATGTAGGTCTCCTCTATGAACTCACTTATGCCTACTTCCTTTGTATCTTTGGCGATTAGGAGATCAACGTCGAGGAGGTTGGCGACGAGAGTCGAACAAGGGATGCCGTCGACCGCGGCTGTAAGTACTTTAGTAACCCTGCGTCCGGCGAACTTCTCCATCGCGTAGTTGGCCATTATCTTGAGCCAGGTGATCTCGGCGACGAGGGGCGTGTTGTCGAAGTAGCCCTCCTCGTCGAAGTTGATCCTCTTCTTCAGCTCCGCCTTGATGTCGGTGATCTCCATCAACTTCTCGTAGAGGCCTTGGGCCCGCTCGTAGCTTGGCAGAACATGGCCCCTCATGTAGCGGCTAAGGATGGGCGGACTCAGGCCAAGGAAGCCTGAGAGCTCCTGATATGTGTGGCTCTCGCTCGCGACCTTCAGCAGGTCAGTGATCATCATCCGGTACTTAAGTTCCCTAACCCTCGTCTCAGCCATCCATTCCCCCTCCATCTCAGCCTTGAGCAGGCGGGCCTGAGGGGATTCGAACCCCTGGCCAACGGCTCTCTTCGACCTTGTCTTAAAAGGCCGACGCTCTACCTTGCTGAGCTACAGGCCCACGGCGATGAGCCGTTAGCCAATTAATTTAACAGTATATTTAACTTTTTTTAATTTTTAGATACGAACTTTATTTAAATACGTATTCATGATGATCCAAGCCGCCAAGAAGGAGATGCGGCTCATGCCGATCGTCGGCAAGGCTTATTAGAACGCCGCAATTAACCCCTTCAGGCATCTCGTAGCAGGGCGGCCGTGGTCCAGCCTGGTAAGACACCAGCCCCCCAAGCTGGTAACCCGGGTTCAATTCCCGGCGGCCGCACCATTCTCGTAATGGAAATTAGATGAATATCAACGACCTCAGTGTTATGAAGATGACGTATGAGACAACTGTTATCATGGCCATCTTTTTCTTTGACGATCTGAATGTGACAGAGGCTGCAACTATCGTCAAGCTTATAGCGACCAGGCTGAACAGGTTGAGCGAGTTCAGTGCCTGGTTTATGATCCTCTGGGACAAGCCCATGATGAGGGCCTCCGTCTGGAAGAGATCGTTCCTCAGGCTGCCCTGCATGGCGTAGGCGTCGATCAACCTCAGTACGTGCTGTATCAGGAGAGGCGTCGAGGCGAAACCTGTCTGGGCGAGGAGTCGCTTGAGGCCGCCCTCACCCGTACTTAATTTGGCTATGACATAGATAATCAGTGCCGGGATGAGCCAGCCTGTCACCGTCCTTATTCCAGTTATCACTCCGATTGCGATGCCGAGGCTACCCCTGAGGCTGGAAGCGTCTGCCCCTGGGAGCAGACCTATCCGGGGGAGGCTGGAGAGATCCATCTTGGAGATATACTGTGCGCTAGCCAACGCCCCTACGATTGCCACTAGTAGGACTAAGGCGAAGCCTCTCGTCAGGTCTTTTTCAGTTATTGCCTCGAAAGTGGATCGTGGATGGGTGAAGACCCCCACTAATTTCCGGGCAAAGCTCTTTTCACTACTCATATCTCAACGCCTCGACTGGGTTGAGGTTCGCAGCCCTCCAGGCAGGGTAAATACCAGATACTACACAGGTTAAGGCTGCGAACCCCACGACCTCGATCCCGAGGGTCAGGGAGGGGGCTGCGGACATGTTTATCATCCTGCCGATCATCTCACTCAAGACTATGCCCAAGGCTGCGCCGAGGATGCCGCCGAAAATTCCGGTGAGTATCGCCTCCGAGAGGAACATGGAGAGCACATCACGGCTCTTGGCGCCCAGCGCCTTGAGTATCCCGATCTCCCTTGTCCGTTCCATGACGCTTATCGTCATCGTGTTGATTATCCCTATTCCGGCGACGACGAGGGAGATCGCGGCTATCCCGCCCAGGACTCCCTGCACGGTGCCAAGAACCTGGTTGACCTGGGCCTTCGCTGACTCATAGGAGTAGACAGTGACGGCCTTTCCTAGCTTGTCTTTAATGCCCTGTGAGGCTAATTCAACGTTGTCCAATGAGTCAGCCCTCGCCATGATATATGTGTAGGAGCTAGCCTCGTAGAATTGCTGGGCGTCTCCTAGTGGGATGGCAATAGCGTTGTCTAAGTTCATCCCGAAGCTGCCGCCCGTCTTCTTCAACACGCCGATCACCCTGACTGTCATCGACTTCTTGACGCCCTTCACGGTCGCCTCGAGGGTGACCCTGCTACCGATGCCGAGTATCGGCTCCTCCTTGTCGTCCGGCTTGGCTATGTTGGCGCCGATGATAGCTACGCTGCCGTCCGCTCTAACGAAGTACCTTCCATCGGCCAGCTCGCTGCTCCTATTTATCTCGGCGTATTGCTCCGTGACGCCGTAGACCTCCACCGAATATGTTTCGCCTCTTAACATGAACTGGGCGGACTTGCTCGCGATTATGGGCGTAGCCATGGCGACGTGCTGGGCCTGTTCGACGTTGTTCAGCTCCTTCCAAGTTAGCTGGGTGGTCGTGATTTGACCCCTCATCTGAAATCTACCTGGGATAACTATGATGGTCTGAGGACCGAGTATCTGAAGCTGGTCGCCGATGTTGTTACTGAGTCCTTGAGTGATGGAGACTAAGCCTGTTACGGCCGCGCAGCCTATCAGGATGCCTATGAGGTTGAGGACGAATCGGAACTTCCGGGACTTTACCCCGTCGAAAGCCGTCTTCAGGATATCCCCGGGGTTCAACTGGCTCCCTCTAAGGCTTCAAGCCGAGTATCTGCCTCAGCCATCCCCAGAACCCGATGTCACCAGATGGCACCTGAGTTACCGGCTCGGCCTTAACCACCGTGACAGGCACGTTGATGATGCTCTCCTTGATCTGGTTCCTGTGGTTCATGTACTCGATCTTGATCGGTAATGTGTGGTCTCTTAGTGCGGTTCCTGGTTTTACTCCGAACTTGAGGGTGAAGGGGACTGGGCTGTCCGGGTCTATCGCTCCGAGGTACTCGCTGCTACCAGTCACCTGCATGAAGGGATCCTGGGCGACTGCGCTGACCTTAACGAAATCCACCCTGCTGGTGCCGACCAAGAGGAGATCGCCCTCGAACTGCTTCGTCGCGTTCTGCTCGACGGTCAGAGCGAGATCATTCAAGAGGCTGAAATTCACGATCTCGTCCACAATCACAGTCATCGTCTCGGTAGAGGTCCCCTGTATCCCCTTTGAGTCGGAGTACCTTAGGGTGACGACAACTAGTACCTGGCCCGGAGCGGCGGCCCCGTCCACCATAAGACTGTACTTCAGTTGCACACGCTCCATCGGCCTTATGTCTCCTAGGGCGAGGCTCGTCGGGCTCTGTGGCGACAACATCCCCTTCTGGTCAAGGGCGATGGAGGTCCTCACGTTGAAGGCCTGAGCGCCGCTGCAGGCAATCTCCAGATCGAGGTCAAACGACTGACCAGGGTTAACGGAGCTGAATGGGTTTGTGTTACTTATGGTCAGGGTCGGCGTCTTAGCCGGCTCGACCGCCGTGATATCGAAGGAAAGCATGAAGGACTGGCGGAACCTATTCCCTTCGGCATCCGAGTAGTAGGCTAAGCCTGACATGCTATACGGGCCGGAGTTGGCACTCTCCAGCACATCCATGGCCGTTGTGAAGAGCGTTGCCGCCCCAGCCTTAAGTGCGCCCTCATCGAAGTTGGTGTCGCCTACAATCGAAAGCAGCGATGATGATGAGCTCAGGCTAATCTGTATATCCTTTAAGGTCTCGTTGCTGATGTTCACAGCCGAGAAGCTGAGGCCGTTCGTGGTTCCGGCCTTGAGGTTCGACGTATCAGGAGATAGCACGAACTTGAACATGGGCTGGAAGGCCTGGGTCACCTGAACGGTTACGGGGATAACGTCGATCACTGCCTTGCCTAGGCGCATGTAACTGAGACTGAAACTTAGAGTGTAAGCACCGACGCCGACGCTCTGGTCGACGAGCAGGGTAGCGTTATAGTAAGCATGATGCTTGTCGTGGATGGTGTTAAACACCGACTGGGCGTTCAGGACCGAGATCCCTGGTGTAGTCGACGTGAGTATCGCCTCGGCCTCGAGTACGTCGTAGGTGCCACTGTTGTAGACATCGAAATAGACGTAGCCATGCTTCCCTGCCGAAAGTGGCACGCTGAAGACCGAGACACCCAAGTGTGGTACGATGTCGTCGGCTAAAGCCAATCCTAGTTGGCCCGCCAATATGCAGGCCACAAGTATCGGGATCAGAACTGTTTTCTTCTTAACCATTTCGATTCACCTTAATCTCTTCTCTCCTGCAATGGCCCCGTCTCTCAGCTGGATCAGCCGGTCGGTGGACTGGGCCACGTTTGGATCGTGAGTGATCAGGACGAAGGTCTTACCCTGCTCCTGATTCAGCTTCCTGAGGAACATTATTATCTCCTGCCCCGTTTTCGAGTCGAGGTTACCTGTGACCTCGTCGCAGAGGAAGATGCGCGGATCGTTTGCGAGGGCGCGGGCAATGGCGACCCTCTGCTGCTCCCCCCCGCTGAGCTGGTTTGGCTTGTGGTCGAGTCTGTCTCTTAGACCGACGGCCTCTAGGAGCTGCTTCGCCCGCTCCTTCCGCTTACCGGCTGATACGCCGCTTATGGCGAGTGGCAGCTCGACGTTGCCGAGGGCGTCCATGCGCTGGATGAGGTTGAACTGCTGGAAGATGAAGCCTATCTCTTTGTTCCTGAGGTCAGCCAGCTGGTTGTCACCAAGCCCTGCGAGGTCCACACCATTTATGAAGACCTTCCCCGAGCTCGGGCGATCTAAGGCGCCTATCATGTTGAGGAGTGTCGACTTCCCACTCCCAGAGGGACCCATGATAGCCATGAACTCACCTGACTCTACGATGAGGTCAACATCATTCAGCACCCTCAGTGGCCTACCACCTTGGAGGTACTCCTTCACTAGTCCCCTAGTCTCAACGACCGGAGTCATGCATCGTCACCCCCTATCTTCGAGGTCAGTTTGTCGATGGCATCCAAGCGGCTCAGGAGCATGGCCTTCATGCTCTTTAAAACTTGTAGCTTCGTCGCCTTATCCACATCCTCGTCCAGAAGGCTGAGCGTGTTTGAGTAGAGGTCTATGTCAACTGGAGGTAGGTTGGTTATCGAGTTGAATAGGATTCTCTTCAGATCCTTGGACATCCATTTTATCATGGCTTTAAGGAAGCGGGAGCTGAACTTTATCGCGTACTCCTCGTGGGAGCCTATTACCCTGAGCAGGCTTCGCCCCTTAGGTGTGACATGGTAGAAGTCGACGCCGTCCTTCTGATGCGTCGAGACGAGGCCGCGCTTCTCCAAGCTCTTCAGGGCAGGGTAGACGGTCCCTGTCTTCGGCTCCCAGACACCCTCGAACTCGTCCTTTATCGCCTTGAGCATCTCGTACCCGTACTTCGGCGAGCCCTCCAGCTGGACCAGAAGTAAAAGCTGGAGCGGGCTCAGCCGCCTCCAAGGATGCTCGAACCTGCTAAGCTGGGAAGCCATTAGGTTGACCTCTACCTAGTAGACTTCTACCTAAGTGGAGAAGCTGATTATAAACGTTATGCACCGTAGATACATTGAACCATTAACGAGGTTTTAATACAGTAACTCGTCCTGAGATATTCATGCGGCTTCAAGTAATCGGAGTCGAGGGACTACCCTTCATCAAAGACGGAGACGATCTCGCCGAACTCGTCGTCGCTGCTTCGAAGAGGCAGGGAACGCCCCTCGAGAACGGGGACGTTCTCGTTCTATGCCACGTCATCGTATCCAAAGCCGAGGGACGGACGATTGACCTGAAGTTGATAACTCCCTCCGAGATCGCTAACAGCTTCTCCATGCTGGTAGACAAGGATCCACGGCTCGTCGAGGTGATCCTCAGAGATTCAATGGCGATCAGAAGGATGGCGCCGGGTGTCCTCATAACAGAGACGAAGCAGGGCTTCGTTTGCGCTAACGCCGGCGTCGATAAGTCGAACATCCCTGGAGACGACATCGTCGCCCCTTTACCAGCTGATCCAGATGTCTCAGCTAGGAGGATCAGGGAGAGAATAGGCAGGATTACTGGCGCGAGCGTCGCCGTAATAATAGCCGACACCCACGGGAGAGCGCACAGAGACGGCGAAGTGAACGTCGCAGTCGGCGCATCCGGCCTCCAGGTTATAAGAGACAGGAGGGGGGAGAGAGACCTTTTCGGCTACGAATTAAAGGTGAAGAGGACGGCTGTCGCCGACGAACTCGCGGCTGCGGCCGAGCTCGTGATAGGGCAAGCCGACGAGGGGGTGCCCGCGGCAATCATCAGGGGCTATAAATATATCCCATCTGAGGAATCCACGGCGCGTGAGCTGGTGAGACCTAGAGAGAAAGACCTGTTCCTTTAAAGATGAGGAGGTCAGAAGCTCAGGACCGCGTCCGCCTCCAGAAGCAGATCGTTCAGAGTGGCCGCCCCGACGATCCTCGCAGCCTCCGTGAATTCACCACGCTGAAGACCGAGCAACATGCAGCTCTGCTCGCAGACCATGAGCTTCACGCCGGCCTCGACCGCCTGGTCCATGACCTCCTTGAGGGTCGGGAAGCTACCGAGCTTAATCTTCTCAGCTGCGCCCTCCTTCACCACGGTGACGCCCTTAATCAAGAAGTAGATCGTGGCGTCGATCCCCATCGCCGTGGCCGTAGCGCCCAGGATGAAGGGGGCGTACAGCCTCTCCGGGTTGTCTAACCCACTGGTCTGAACGTACAGAATCTTCTTCGCGACCATGATGGACTCATCCCGATGGCAGGCTTTATCCCTTTAGCCAAGGAAGAATGAGGACAGAAGGCCCAACGAACACACCGCTACGACAAGGGAGCCTAAACCTACGCAGAGCTTCCAGAAGCTGACCCTCTTCACCACCCTGAGCAGCAGATCTATCGATAACATGCCGGACACGAACGCGGCTAAAATGCCGACGATGGTTGAGGAATCGAGGCCAGACGGCCCCCTCAGGAGTAGGAGGCCGATCGAGGCCGCGAAGGAGGCGGGGATGCTCATCAGGAAGGATACCCTGAAGGCGTCCTCCCCCCTGAATCGTCTGAAGAGGAGCGCGGAAGTAGTGAGGCCTGACCTAGATAAGCCCGGGATAACTGATAGTCCCTGGATCGAGCCTAGTATGACGCCGTCCCTCAGGCCGAGGACCATATCATTATCCTCTGAGCGGGGCGACGCCCTCTGTATGAGACCCGTAGAGATCAGCGCCAAACCCGTTAGGCCGAGGACGGCCTCACCGTAGCCGAACGAGGATTCTAGGAACAGGAATACGGGGAGACCAACTAGGCCTGTGCACAGGGTCGAGACTAGGAGAAAGTTGAACATCCCCCGGCTCGCCTCGTCGCGTCGCAGGAGAATGCTGAAGATGTCCCTCCGGAGATAGACGAGGGCGGCAAAGCCGGTTCCTATGTGAAGGTAGACCGAGTAGCTGAGGGCCTGAGATGCGTCCTGCCCGAGTAGCGCCATCAGGACCAGAATGAGGTTGCCCCTACTGGATATCGGCAACCACTCGAGCAGCCCCTGAATTAGCCCTATAATCACGGCGTTCTGGACCGATGGCACAGGATTGAGGTAGCGGAGTGGGTTAAAACTTCTCCTAGAAAATGTTTTAAAAATGGATCGAAAAACTGGGAAGCTTATTTACTCCGTCTTCGTTGAGTAAATGGGAAACCAGATGAAGGTCCTAGTGCTATACGGGTCTACCCCCAGTAAGAACAGCGAGGAGCTCGCCGACGCAGCGAGGCGACTCGGACACGACGTTATAGCGGGTAACATCGGGGAAATATCCTCGGAGGTCTCCGGAAAGGGGTCGAGGTTCTGGCTTGGGGAGGAGGAGATAACGGCATCAAAACTATGCCTTCTAAGGAGCTTCGGCCCTGGCTCGTGCGAGCAGATGACGAGGAGGATCAGCATGATCGAGCACATGGAGATGGCGGGGATCAGGGTCGTAAACCCGTGCTACGCCTTCCGCAGGGCGAGGGACAAGTACGCCACCCAGTACATGCTCGCCAGCGCCGGGCTGCCGGTGCCGCTCACCTTCACGACGGAGAGCCTCGCCGCCGGCTACAACGCCTCGAAGAGCATGGGGGAGTTCATCTATAAACCGATCCTCAGCAGCATGGGGAAGGGGTCGATGAAGTTCGAGGACGCGGACCTCGCATACAACGCCTACAAGATGCTCAGCCGCTTCAACCAGCCGCTCCTGATCCAAAAGTATGTCCAGAATCCTGGCAGGGATATCAGGGTCTTCGTGATAGGCGACAGGGTGGTAGGCTCAGCCTACAAGTACAGGGCACAGGGGAACTGGAAGACGAACGTCGCCCAAGGTGGCCGCATGACCGACGAGCCCATCCCTGAGGAGATCCTTGAGCTGGGGCTGAGGGCGACGAAGGTGATGGGCCTCGACTACGCGGGCGTGGACGTGATGGAGTCTCCTGAAGGCCCGGTCATCCTCGAGGTGAACGGCGCGCCCGGTTGGCAGGCGCTGAACAAGGCCGTCGACATAAGCGTCTCGGACGAGGTAGTGAGGTACGCGGAGAGTCTCGTTGTTGGCTGAGAGCCTCGCCAAGATACCCATCAGGGTGAGGATAGTCGACGTGGGCGAGGCCTTAGGAGAGTTCAACAGGCTCACCGCACCTTTGACCGTGGGAGACATAATTAAGCGCCTACCGATAAATGGGAGGACGACGCCGGCGCAGGGCTGCGTCTCGATCCTCCTCGGGCTTAAGAGGGGCGTCGAGAAGCCCGTAGCACAGGTCGATGCAGGGACAATCGTCTACTGGCCAAGAGCTGGCGCCCTCTGCATATACACTGAAGCCACTAAACCGTACAGCCCCGTCAACAAGGTCGGCGTAATAACGTCTAACCTTGAAATCTTCATGGACCTTAGGAGCGGCTCGAGGATAATAATCGAGGCCGCCTAGTTGTTCTTCGCCAGGGCATAGACTTTCAGGTTGCTGCTCTGGGAGACTAGTTCGATCTGTCCCTTCCCCCTCAGCTCCTCTAGCATCTTCTTAGCGACACTCGTCTTCAGGTTGAACTGGCTCGCGACTGCTGGCGGCGTGATGGCCTTCATCTTCTTCAGGGCGTCCATGACCTCCGGGCTTCCGGCGTCCGGGATGTTGACCGAGCCGATGATCTTCTCCTTCTTCTTCTCCTCCTTCTTCTCGCCCTCGGTCTCCTGGGTCTTCTCCATCTTCTTCAGGCTTTTCTTGCCGGGCATACTGGTTCATGGAAAAGACGCTGGGGCGCATTGATAAAGTTGACGCCCACATCTGGGAGCCTAGGGCTCACTTCTCTACCTTAACTAGGCTGAGCCTCAGGCTGTAAGCCCCTATTTCGAAGGCGCCCTTGAAGGCGCCCTCGGGTGGTTCACCGGGGTCGAGGGCTTTGCTGAGTGTCTCCGCCTTTATGTAGTCTGCCTCCTCCTGGAACACCTCGACGAGTTCCGGGTCAGCTTGGTAGTATGTCACTATGTCGTCGTTTATGTTGAAGTTGGCCTCCTTCCTGAGGGCCTGTATTCTCCTGACGATGTCCCTCGCGAGCCCCTCGGCGCCGAGCTCGTCCGTTATTGCGGTGTTCACGCCGACGAGAAGGCCGTCCTCCTCCATCACAGAGTAGCCCTCCTTGGGGGCTGATTCTATCTCGACCTCGTCGGGGAGGACCTCTATATCGGTGCCCTCTACGTTGACTCTGACCGGCTTGCCCTCGGTAATCCTATCGACCTCCTCTTGACCTAGCGCCTTCACGGCTTCCGCTACCTTCACGAAAAGCCTCCCGTGCTTCCGACCCAGCAGTCTCGGCACCGGTTTAACTGTGCGGCTCTCAACAATGCTACGGTCCGATGTGATCTCAAGGTCCTTCACGTTTAGCTCCTCACGTATCAGGTCAGACACCCTTACGAGCCTGTCGAAGGAGTTTGACTCTGTAATCACGACCGCCTCTCTAAGAGGCTGCCTGAGCTTTATTCCAGTCCTGCTCCTCGCCGATCTCCCAAGGCTACTGACGGTTATTGCTAGGTCCATGTCGGCGATGAGGTCTTCGTCCACGAGCCTAGCGTCGTAGGTCGGCCAGTCGCAGTGGTGGACGCTCTCGGGCGCCCCCTGCTCGGCGACCCTGACCAGCCTCTGATACATCGCCTCCGAGAGGTGGGGTGTCACAGGCGCCATGAGCAGCGTCAGCGTCCTAAGACAAGCATATAGGGTCGAGTAGGCGGCTCTCTTCTCATCGTCGGCCTCGGTCTTCCAGAACCTCCTCCTGCTTCTACGGACATACCACTTCGACAATAGATCGACGAACCGTTCGATCTCCTGTGTCACGCTGTAGACGTCGTAGTTTTCGAGGGACTCCGTGCTCCTCTTCATGAGTACGTTGAGCTTCGCGAGTATCCACCTGTCGAGGGGGGATAGCTCCGCTGGTCTCTGCTCCGGCGCCCACTTGTCGAGGTTGGCGTAGATGGTGAAGAAGTTGTATACGTTGAGAAGTGTCATGAAGAAGAGGCGCCTGACCTCGCCCGCCTTAGTGTAGCCGAAGAGGACATCGTTCTCAGGATGGGCCGTGCAGTATATCCACCTTATCACGTCTGCGCCCATGTTCTCCACGGCGTCGTCGAACCAGATCGCAGTCCCCCGGCTCTTGTGCATCTCGCGTCCGTCCTCGGCGAGGACGTTACCATGTCCTAGGCAGATTTTGTATGGCGTCCGCCTTTCGAGGATGGTGCTCATCGCGAGCATGCTGTAGAACCAGTTCCTGAACTGGCCGGGAAATGACTCTGTGATGAAGTCGGCCGGGAACCACTTCTCCCAGTAAGCCTTGTTTTGCCGGTACTGCAAGGTGGAGTATGCTACTATGCCGGCGTCAAGCCAGGGGTTACCGACGTCCGGCACCCTCGACGCAAGTCCGCCGCATCTCTCGCACCTGATCTTCACGGCGTCTATGTAGGGCTTGTGGGGGCTGTGACCCTCGAACTCGTCCCATCCCTCGGCGGCACGCTCCTTAAGCTCCTCGTGGCTGCCGACAATGTCGAACCATCCGCAGTTGCAGACCCAGATGGGGAGGGCTAGCCCCCAGTAGCGTTTCTTGCTTATCATCCAGTCGTCCATGTTACGGAGCCAGTCGAGCTCACGTTTCAGGCCGAACTCCGGTATCCAGCGCACCTGGCTGGCGGACTCTATTATCTGGAAGCGGAGATTAGCATCCTTCTCCTCCTGCGTGACCTCCTCGAGAGGTCGTTCGGTCTTCTTCCCCATTGATATGAACCACTCTGAGACAAGCCTGAAGACCAGTTCGCTCCCGCAGCGCCAGCAGACTGGGTACCTGTGGGTGACCTTCTGTGTCCTGAGCAGCAATCCCTTTTTCCTCAGGTCCTCGAAGATTGGCTCGGCGGAGTCGTAGACATGGATGCCTGTGAGCCAACCAAACCCAGCGATTATGACGCCGTACTCGTCGAGGGGCGCTACCGCCGGCAGGTTGTACTGTTTCCCGAGCTCGAAGTCCTCTTTACCTGCGCCTGGGGCGATGTGGACCAGCCCTGTCCCCTCGGTCTCCCCAACCTGCTCCCACATGATCACCCTGTGCGCATCAGGAACTCCGAGCTTATTGGGAACCTCGAGCTCGTCGTATGGGCCAATATATGTCCAGCCCTCCATCTCTGAGCCCTTAAACTCCTCCAGAACCTCGTAGCTTCCTCTCTTGAAGACGCTCCCAATCGTGCCCTTCGAGAGGTAAAAGACCTCGTCGTCGTACCTTACCTTCACGTAGATCAGGTCGGGGTGGGCGGCGACGGCGACATTACTGGTCAGGGTCCAGGGGGTCGTCGTCCAGATCAGGAGGCTCCCCTCCCTGTCCCTGAGAGGGAACCTGAGGTATACGCTCGTGTGGGTAAGCTCCTGGTAACCCTCTGTGACGATCTCGTGCTGGCTGATCCCGGTGCTACAGCGTGGGCACCAGGGCATAGAGTCCTGCCCCTTGTAGATCCAGCCTCTCTCGTGGCAGCTCTTCAGGGCCGCCCAGATCATGTAGTTGTTCTCGTCGCTGAGGGTGAAGTAGCTGCCGCCGAACCCGGGCGACCCGAGCATGCCGACCAGATGCTCCGCTGTGCCCTTCACCGGCCCCATGGAGCTCACGTAGGTGGTTACCTTCAGCGGGTCCTCCATCGCCTTGGAGAGCTTCACAAGCTCCGCTGGGTTGTCCCAGTCCATCCACATGCCTAGGCGGATCGACTGCTCCGTCTGCTTCGCGGCGTACTTGAGGACCCTCTGCTTGCACCGTTTCACGAACTCGGCGACGCCGTAAGCCTCTATGTCCCGCTTGGACTCAAAGCCTAGCTCCTTCTCGACCTCGACCTCCACCCATAGACCCTGGCAGTCGAATCCGTTCTGGTAACGGATCTCCCGTCCCCGCATCGCCCAGAAGCGTTGCCAGAGGTCCTTGTAGGTCCGCCCCCAGGCATGGTGGACGCCCATCGGGTTGTTCGCGGTGATGGGTCCGTCTATGAAGCTCCACTTTGGCTTGCCCTTGCTCAGCGCGCGCCTATTCTCGAAGGCGCTGGTCTCCTTCCAGAACTGCTGCACCTCGTACTCCAGCTTGGGTATGTCGATCTTGCTGTCTATGGGCTCGAAGGTCATGGCTAAACCTCTGTGTGTCTCCTTAAAAATGAACGTGTACAGGTGTCGGTTCTAGTTTTACGGTTGAATTTTATGGTCACCGGACACCTGTGGCACCGGAGAAGAGGAATTCCACTATGCAATAAAAAGATTGGGGTCCCCTCACTCCGCGAAGTCATGGGAGCCGGCATCTAAACAAAGGGCGAGGTACTTGGCAGTATCCACTCGAACCATATCTTGATCGCCTGATCGTCGGTTTCCACAGACGAAGCCGAGACGTTTAGCAGCGCCACCGTGGACAGAAGCTGGGCCATCTCCCCTGAATTTACCTCTTTCACTTCTCCGACCCATACTGTGAGCCTAGCGCCTCTCAGCTCGACGTACCTGATGCCAACTACCTTGTTAAGGCGCTCCAAGAAATCGGCGACGGCTTTCCCGTCGAAGGAGTAGTTGAAGCCGATGGCCCTTATCTCGGCTATCTTCTTCTCCAGTGGATCGCTCAACACAAATCAAGGTTGGAGGGGAGGCTTCGAACTTAACGTTTGCGGGAGCCTGAACCTATGAGCCTCTTCAGGTTCTCCGTCGCGGCGGAGCCGATCTCCTGCCTGCTCATCCCCTTGATCCTACCCACTACGTCGCATACTTGGACTATGTCCCACGGCTTGTTTGAGTCTGTCTCAGTGACCATGAGCCTCAAAGGGACCCGTCTTATCGCCGCCTCAAGCTCAGGCGTCATGGCCTGGACCTGCCTGAGCCCCATTGAGAGGTGGACGCCGAGCCTCTCGCACCGCTCGACGTAGGCGGCGTCCTTCGAAAAGCCGTGGATGACCGCGCCTGTCTTCGCGGCGTGGGTTTCCTCGAGGATGTCGAGGGCCTCCTGTCCGGGTGCCCTGTCATGGACGATGACGGGTACACCCAGCTCTTGGGCTAGCCCTATCTGGCCCCTGAGTGCGGCTCGCTGGATCTCCTTGTCGACGTACTTCTCCTCCCTCACCCACTGCTTGTTCATCCTGCCGGTGTAGTCCAGGCCTATCTCTCCGACGGCGACGACCTCGGGGTTCCTGGCTAGGCTCTTGAACTTGTTCCTGATCTCGTCGTTGAACTCATCGGAGTACCATGGATGGACGCCGACGCTCACCTTGATGCTCCTGTGCATCTTCGCCTTCCTTATCGCGACCTCCGCGGAGGCAATATCGAGACCCATCGTGATCATGAGCTCAAGGCCGGCTTCCTCAGCCTTCTCAACCCCTTCAGGGCTTATGTCGCCAAGGTGACAGTGGCTCTCCGAGTACATTTCAACCAAGATAAAAGAGGTACGATGGTTAAAGGATGATCCCAATTAACGGGGGTGGCTTCAACCGACCCTCCTTTCTTGACTCTTCAGCACCCATTTGGCGTATTCTACGAAACCTACTATGCTTGAGTAGAACACCGAAGAGTCTGACCGCTCCGCCTCAAGGGTCAGTCTCAGCATCGGGTCCTCCTCCTTGAGCTGCTCGTAGATCTCAGCTATGTTCCTCCCTTCACTGACAGCCTTCGTCACTATCCCGTCCCAGAGCATGACCTGTTCCCTATGAAGCTTGAGCTTCTTCACCGCCTCATAGGCGTAGCCGAAGTGGCTGTAGCAGACGATCTCTGGCCGGAGCTCTATCAGTCTGTCCAGGCTCTCGACCGCCTTCTTGGGGTTGAATGGGGGCGGTGATGCCGGGAGGATCGCGCCGAGCCTCTGAGAGTACGTGCCGCCAGAGTCTCCAAGGATCAGTATCCTGTTGTCTGGCTCGAAGAAGCTCTGGTTGTGCGAGGCGTGACCCGGCGTCCAGATGACCTTCAACGTGAGGCCCCCGAGGTCGAGGGCCACGCCGTCCTCAGACTCGGTTATCTTAAGGAGGGAGATGGGCCGCATCTCGCCGTACTTATTCACCCTGTCCCCGAAGAACCGCGTGGCGTTCTCGACGAGCTTCCTCGGGTCGGTGAGATGCTCCGCCCCCCTCGGATGGACGAACACGTCGGCGTCCGGGTACGACTCCAGGAGGCTCCACGCCCCACCAGCGTGGTCCATGTGAATGTGGGTCAAGGCGACGTATCTTAGTGAGTCGACCTTTAGACGCCTCAGCTCATCGAGAACGCCTTGAACCATGGCTGTGGGACCGGGGTCTATTACCACGGGCTCTCTCGCCTTGACGAGGTACGTGCCGAGTACACCCAACTCTCCGTGGAAGGGAGCGTCGATCAGGTATACTGGGCCTAAGATCTGCTGGGAAGGCATGATTAGCCTCAACTTTTTCCACGATTTAACGGTGTCGGGAGCCGAGCCTAGTATTGTAGAGGAGGCGAAGTAAGAGGTAATCAAAGCTCAGTCTAGCGGTCTCTTGTTGCCAAGGAGAAGAACGCGGACAGGAGTATTGATCCGCCTACTAGGATGATGAAGATCGGCAGCATCGATCCCCAAGCTATGACGTCGGCACCGTACTCTCTGAAGGCGTATCCCAGTGCCACACCGAAGAGCCCTCCTGTGATGTCGCTGACTACTGCGGAGAGGCGATTTCCGACTCCCCATCTTATGAAGCCTGAGAGGATCTCCCACCCGCCGAACGCCAGGAAGAAGAGGGACACAGGCTCCACGAGCACCACGGGGAGCGCCGTCGGCCCGGAGGACTCCCACTCTTTGAACCAGTCGATGAACCATTGTCCGATCACGGGATACTGGAGGAACACCCAGGCGACGATGATGAGGAAGACACCGAAGCCTACCCCGCCCATGTAGTCGGGCTCGCGGCGGCGCCACTCACCTCTCGCCTCACGGGCTGGGCCGGTCGTTGGGCTGCTGAGCTTCTGCCCGCATCCGTCACAGTAGACGGCGCCCTCAGGCAGCTCCTTCCCGCACCTCGGGCAATAGACCATACAACGCACCTTTGAACGAAAATTCAAGGTCCAAGATATAAACAGTGCTTCTCAGTCTAGTGGGTCGGAGTCGAACCTCCATTTCAGGTCGAACATGTCGGCGAGCCCCCTGACGACGCCCGGATGCGAGGTTATCGCAGCCTCCCTGAGATAGTAAGGCACACCCTCCTCCTCGACGAGGAAGAGAGCCCTCCCGCCTCCCTCAGGGTCGATGATGCTCCCGCGGAGGAGGACTACGTCTGAGACACGGATCTCTATCAGATCCTCAGAGAGAGCCCTCATCTCCGAGATAGTCTTGTCCCTCTTCTCGGCGTCGCTCCCCTTCAGGCTCCCGCGTGACCTCATGAGCACCCTTACCCGTAGTCCACGTGAGACGGCGTCCCTAAGCTCATCGATCACCTGTGGGAGGTACTCCATCGCCCTGGTAAGGATCAGGATATCAGACCTAGCGCCTCTGTAGAGCCGCCGCGTCTCCTCGACGGAGACGTCCCCAACGCTGACGATTCTGATTAGAGGCGTCCTGACCTTGACCCTGCCGCCCTTCAGGAAGACCTCGTTCGCAATGGACGAGAAATTTTTCTTGTGCGACTCGACGACCGTGAGCCTCTCACGGATCTCCTCCCGCGTGTCGGCGATCAAGCCGTCGGCGATCTCCTCCGGTGCCATGGGGGCGTAGAGCGCGGGGCGCCCCGGGCGGACAATGACGAGCCCCTTCTGGGAGAGCTCTTCCAGCACGCCGTAGATCCTGGCGTTGGGCACCCCACTCGCCTTGCTCAGGTCCGTCGCCTTCGTCTCGCCGAGGTACATCAGGTAGGCGAGGGCGGATGCCTGATACTCGTTGAGGCCCATGTCCGTCAGGCTATACTTCAACTGGTTGACTCTTGGCTCCATCACCTATCTACCACCGAAGACGCCTTACTAGAGTGTGACTCACGCACCTGAAATAGATTTATAAACTAAGAATATTACTATTTCGGAGTAGTAAATTTGATCTAGGGTACAGGTATCAACAATGAAAGTAATGATCATGGGAATGGACGGCTACCTGGGCTGGACTCTATCGATGCACCTGGCGGCGAGGGGCCACGATGTCAGCGGAGTCGACAACTTCTCCCGCAGGAGGAACGTGGAGGAGATAGGATCATGGTCCGCGACGCCAATCAAGACGATGGAGCAGAGACTCAAAGCGTACAAGAAAGCCACTGGAAAGGAGCTGAGGTTCTACGAGGGGGACCTCACGGACCCTGAGTTCGCGGAGCAGGTCATCAAGAAGGACAAGCCCGACACCATCGTTCACCTCGGAGAGATACCGTCAGCCCCATACAGCATGATAGACGTCAAGCACTGCAACTACACCCAGACGAACAACATCGTCGGCACGAACAACATCCTGTTCGCCATACACAGGCACGCCCCCGACAGCCACCTGCTCAAGCTGGGAACCATGGGTGAATACGGGACACCCAACGTCGACATCCCGGAGGGCTTCTTCGAGATCGAGTACAGGGGCAGGAGGGAAAGGCTCCCCTTCCCCAGGCAGCCCGGCAGCTGGTACCACCTGAGCAAGGTCCACGACACCCACAACATAATGTTCGCGTGCAAGATATGGGGGCTAAGGAGCACAGACATCATGCAGGGCGTCGTCCACGGGGTCAAAACCGACGACATGGTCAACGATGACCTCATGACTAGGTTCGACTTCGACGAGGCGTTCGGCACAGCCCTGAACAGGTTCTGCGCCCAGGCGATCATTGGACAGGAGCTGACGCCCTACGGGAAGGGCGGCCAGACCCGCGGCTACATCGCCCTCAGGGACAGCATGCAGTGCCTCACCATAGCGGCGGAGAACCCGCCTGAGAAGGGTGAGTACAGGGTATTCAACCAGTTCGACGAGTGCTACAGCGTGAACCAGCTTGCGGAGCACGTCGTCAAGGTCGCGGGGGAGCTCGGCATAAAGGCTAAGATCTGGAGCATCGAGAACCCCAGGGTCGAGGCAGAGGAGCACTACTACAAGCCAGACAGAGAGAAGCTTCCGGCCTTGGGCTTCAAGCCCACGTACAGCCTCGACGACGAGCTCAGGGTCACGATACCTACACTGGCACTTTTCAAGGAGCGCATCGAGGCAAAGAAGGAGCACATAAAGCCGACGATCTATTGGAGGAGGTAGCCTCCTCCCTTTTATCTCCAAGCAGCATTCTTTAGGGTGAAAACCTATGAGGATCGCCGTCACCGGTGGAGCAGGTTACATCGGGTCGACCCTCGTAAAGAGGCTAGCGGATCAGGGCCATGAGGTCGTATCGGTCGACAACCTCTCACTCGGCGATTACAAGTACCTGAGGTCTCAGGGGTTAGAGGACAGAGTCGAGTTCATCGAGGGAGACATCCGCGACATAGAGCTCTTGGAGAGGAGCTTCAGGGGAGCCGACGCCGTAGCCCACCTAGCCGCCATACCCGGGCTAGTCCTCTGTAGAGAGAGGCCCGAGGAGGCTGTCTCAGTTAATGTCTACGGTACGCACACCGTGCTCGAGGCCGCCTCAAAGCTCGGTATCAGGCGGGCGGTCTTCTGCTCGAGCGCCGCCGTCTACGGAGCCCCTGTGGATATGCCTGTCACAGAGGACCACAGGCTCAGGCCCCTGAACCTCTACGGCGTCACTAAGCTAGCCGGCGAGAAGATCATGGACACTTACTTCGAGAACGGCGGAATGGAGACCGTCAACTTAAGGTTCGGTAACGTCTTCGGCGTAGGCCTATACACCCGCTGGTCAACGGTCATCCCCAAGTTCGTCAGACAGGGCATGGAGGGGCAAGCTCTGACGATATACGGTGATGGTAATAGCAGCAGGGACTTCGTCCACGTCGAAGATATATGCCAGGCACTGACGCTCGCTCTCACCAAAGACGGCGTCGGCGGTGAGGCATTCAACGTCGGGGGGGAGACGATCAGGATAGGCAAGTTATCGGAGATCGTCTCAAGGGAGGTGGAGAAGGCCACGGGAAGAAGAATCAAGGTTACTAACCTCCCGCCCAGGCCTGGCGAAACCAAGGAGTTCAGCTACAACCTTAAGAAGATAGAGGAGGGCCTCGGCTACAAGCCCGGATGGGACGTCGTGAAAGGCGTAATACAGCTGATAGATTATTATAAAAACCAACGAATCTGATTGGACTACTTTTTAGTTCTCTAATTTTATCTTATTCAAATAGGAGATGTTCAGTCTAGCACTATCATCGTCAGGGTCGACCTGACGTGGTTCAGGCGTCGGATCTTCGATGTGATCACGTCCTTGAGCTCCTGCATCGAGCCCGCCTCGAGCCTGACGACGAAGTCGTAGACTCCGTAGACACCGTAGACCTCCTTCACCTCGGGTATGGTCTTCAGAGTCGCGCTGACATCGGACCCTTCGCCCAAATCCGTGTTGATTAGTACAAAGGCGATACTCATGAAACCACTAGTTACGGTTAAGTTGTAATGGTTATTAACATTTTCTAGCATCAAAAGAGGGTATGTTTTTATTGTATATATTATTACATGTGAGTAAAGTTGTGTCTTCTTGAGGTTTCCGTGAGATTATTCGTTTTTTGTCGTTCTTGTTTTCGTCGCAATTCTTAATCAAAGCTGTGGTGAGGTGTTTTTAGGCGTCTTATTTTGGGCTTAAACAGGGGCGTAGCTGTTGTCGGGGCTGGGATGACCCGTTTCCACCACAAGATCCACGCCGATAAGACCGGCAGGGAGATTTTCGTCGAGGCTGCCATCGAGGCGGTAGACTCCGTGGATAATGGCTTGGAGCTCGGAGGCGTGGAGTCAATCTTCGTCGGTAACTTCTCCAACGAAGTCTTTGAGAAACAATCTCATACTGGGGCGATGATGGCCGACTGGCTCGGCATCAACCCCAAACCGGCAGTAAGGGTCGAGGGCGCCTGCGCGAGTTCGGGCGTCGCCTTCAATCTCGGCGTCCAATCGATAGCGTCAGGGCTGTATGACGTGGTCCTCGTCGGAGGCTTCGAGAAGATGAGGAGCCAGACCACTGAGCAGGTCACGGACACCCTGGCGATGGCCGCTGATGCCTCGTACGAGGCGTCTGTGGGTTTCACATTCCCCGGCCTATACGCCTCGATGGCAACGGCCTATTTCCACAAGTATGGCGCCCGATGGGAGGAGCTGGCCGCCGTCACGGTGAAGAACCATAAAAACGGCGCCCTCAACCCGAAGGCCCATTTCCAGTCGGACATAATGTCGACGGCGTTTAAGGCTGGAGAGGGTAAAGGCGTTAAGTTCAAAGATGAGCTCGAGTTCCTATCATCTTCGTTCAACCCTGTTGTCGCTCACCCTCTTCGCCTCTTCGACTGCTGCCCCGTCTCGGACGGCGCGGCCGTCATCATTCTTGCGGGCGAGGACGTGGCGAGGAGGTTCACCGACACGCCGGTGATGGTCGCAGGGATTGGTCAGGCCTCTGACACTCTTGCCCTTCACGATCGTCAAGACTTCACCTCGATGAGGGCCACCAGGGTCGCGGCCGAGAACGCCTATCGCCTCGCCGGCTTGTCCACGAAAGAGATCGATGTTGCAGACGTCCATGACTGCTTCACCATAGCCGAGGTGATAGCGACGGAGGATCTCGGATTCTTCCCGAAGGGGCAGGGAGGGAAGGCCGCCGTTGAGGGCGTCACAGGCCTCAAGGGCGATAAGCCCGTCAACGCCGATGGGGGGCTTAAAGCGAAGGGACACCCGGTCGGCGCCACCGGCGCGGCGATGGCCTACGAGATCTTCAAGCAGCTTAGGGGGGAGGCAGGCGATCATCAGGTGGCCGGCGCTGAGGTCGGCCTCGCCCAGAACGTCGGGGCGGCAGGGGCGACCGTGACGGTCCAAATCTTCAGGAGGGGATGATATGGGCATTACCTTCACGGTGCAGGCCTTCAACGACGGCCTCGCCCAGGGGAAGCTCAGGGGAGCCAGGTGCACGAGCTGCGGAGAGCTTCACCTCCCGCCTAGGCCGATATGCAGGACCTGCGGATCGAGGCAACTAGAGTGGTTCGACTTCAAGGGCACTGGTCATGTGGAGACCTTCACAGTGATAGGCGTGCCCCTCAGCGAATTCAAGGAGAGAAGCCCATATGCCGTGGGCATCGTAAAGCTAGACGAGGGGCCGACCATATCAGGCCTCCTGCTGAAGGAGAAGATCGACGAGCTGAGGGTCGGGGAAAGGGTCGAGGTCGCCTACATAAAGGGGCAGGATAGAACGATACTGGGCTTCAGGGCAGTTTAGCTACTGCCCTTTGAAGACGGGTTTCCTCTTCTCCTTGAAGGCGGCGACGCCCTCCTTGAAGTCGACCGTGTAGAAGAACATGCCGAACTCCTTCGACTCGGCCTCCAGCTCGTCGAGGCTGAGGGTCGTCAGCCTCTTAAGAGCCGCCAATACTACGGTTGGACCGTTAACGAGCTTGTTGACGAGCTCATCAACCTTCGAGCCGAACTCGGCTGCGGGAACGACCTTGTTGACGAGGCCTATCGCGAGAGCCTCTTGGGCCCCGATCAGCTCGCCGCCCATCATGAACTCCTTCGCCTTCTGGACGCCGATGAGTTGACTGAGCAGCTTCGTTGCGCCCCAGCCGGGGATGATGCCGAGGTTGATCTCGGTTTGGCCGAAGCGGGCCTTGTCGCTGGCTATCCTGTAGTCGCACCACATCGCTACCTCGCATCCCCCTCCCAGGGCGAAGCCGTTGACCGCGGCGACGACGGGCTTCGACGACCTCATAAATTTGGTGAACGTCCTGTGACCCTTCCTCGAGAACTCGTACGCCTCAGGTCCAGTGAACTTGCTGAGCCTGTCTATGTCCGCGCCAGAGGAGAAGGCTCTGTCCCCCGCGCCCGTGACGACGATGCATCTGACTGACTTGTCCGCCTCGGCCTTGTCTGCGGCCTCGGCGATCATGTCGAGCATCTCCGAGGTTATGCCATTGGCCTTGTTTGGCCTGTTCAGGGTTATCTTACATACTCCGTTAGCTGTATCAACAAGGACAGGCTTCTCTTCGGTCTCTCCCTTCTCCATCCTCGCCTTCAGTTCGAAGGGGCCGAAGGGGATATTTCCGCCGAGCTTAATCACAGTGTCTATGGACTGGATGTCCGCGACCCCCTCTGCGACGAGCTTATCGGCCTCCGCAACGAATGGCCTGAGGAGGAGGTTGACATCGAAGCCCTTAGCCTGGTCCTCGGTCACGGCCGGCCTCTCTGTATAGCTGTAGAAGCCTTCGCCAGTCTTTCGTCCTAGCTTCTTCCCCTCATAAAGCTTCTTGATCGGCTCCGTCGGTGTGTAATAGGGGCCGAGGTTCTCCTCGAGGACCCTTAGGATGTTGTGTACGATGTCGAGGCCGATGAGGTCGCTGAGCATAAATGGACCCATGGGCATCCCCACCTTGTACTGCATTGCAGCGTCTATCTGCTCCTTCGTGTAGCCTTTATCGAGGAGCTTCGCCGCTTCGTTGAGGTAAGTTATCACGACCCTGTTGAATATGAATCCTGGTGAGTCCCGCTTAATGGCTACTGGTGTCTTGCCGAGCTTCTCCGCCAGGGCTTTAACGGCTAAGATCGTCTCTTGGCTCGTCTTCGCCCCTGGTATCACCTCGACAAGCTGCATCAGGACGGGTGGATTGAAGAAGTGCATGCCTACGAAGCGCTCCGGCGCATCGACCGCCTTCGCCATCTCGGTTATGCTTAGGCTGCTTGTGTTTGTCGCCAGTATGGCGTCACGTTTCGCGCTCCGCGAGACTTCGCCCCAGACCTGGTGCTTGATACTCATCTTCTCTGGGACGGCCTCCACTATCAGGTCGGCCTCTTTCACTGCCTCGGCGAGGTCGAGGACCATGGTTATCCTGTTGAGGACCTCCTGGGAGTCCTTCTCCGTCATCCTCCCCCTCTGGACGAGTTTGCTCAGGCTCCCCTCTATCCCCTTCCTCGCACCGTCGAGTAAGGGCTGCTCTATGTCCCTTATTGTGACCTTGAAGCCGACGGTGGCAGTCAACTGGGCTATCCCATGGCCCATGACACCGGCGCCCAGGACCGTGACTTTCTCGACCTTCATGGATTATCAGGGGGTTCTACGCAGTCAAGGCTTAAGCTTTTTTCGGATGGAGAAGACTAAAAAAGGTGGTTAAGAGGTCTATCATCGTCAAGGGCTGAGCCGATGTGACGAGGATAATAGTTCTTGTTAAGGACACCCCAGATCTATCGGGTTTGAAGATCGATCCCTCAAACAGGAGGCCGCTCCTCGAGGGTGTTAAGAGGAGGTTGGGCGACCTCGATAAGCGCGCTTTGGAGGCCGCGATCAGGGTGAAGGAGGCCACGGTAGGGGAGGTGATCGCCCTCTCGGTTGGCGACGAGAAGACGAAGACGACCATCCTAGAGGCCCTCGCCATGGGGGCTGACTCCGCCTGCGTCGTGAACGACGAGGCCCTCAGGAGATTGGACGCTTGTGCGACATCGATGGTCCTGGCGGCGGCCATCAAGAAGATAGGAGGCTACGACCTCGTCGTTCTAGGGGAGCTCAGCCTGGATACACTTTCAGCGCAGGTGGGCCCGAGGCTCTCAGAACTCCTGGACCTACCCCAGATGACCTACGCGAGGGAACTTAAGCTCGAAGACGGGAAGGTGACTGCCATGCGCGACCTCGAGGACGTCGACGAGGTCGTCGAGGCACCTTTACCTTCGCTTGTATCCGTCATCAGGGAGATCAACGAGCCTAGGATACCCTCGCTTATGAATATCATGAAGGCTAAGAAGAAACCAATCATCGAGTGGCGGGCGACAGACCTCGGCCTGAAGCCCGAGGAGGTGAAAGCCGCATCCTCCATCGAGGTCCTGGACGTGGTCGCCCCAGAGGTGAAGAGGAAGAGGATCGTGATAAAGGCGGAGACAGCTGAGCAGGCTTCAGCGAAGCTTGTCGAAGCCCTCACGTCAGAGGGAGTTCTGGAGGGTCAGTGATGGGCGGCGTGCTCGTCTTCTCGGAGGATCGTGAACTCGCACGCCAGCTCCTTGGCAAAGCCGTGGAGCTCTCAGGAAGACTCGGCGGCAGGGTCTCAGCCTTGACAATAGGAATAGGGGAGGAAGATCTCATCAAGCATGGCGCTGACGTCGTCTACATAGCCAGCTCGCCTTCGGGCTACGCCGTTGAGCCTTACAGGGCCCTACTGCTAGAAGCGGTGAGGAGGGAGTCACCTGACGTCGTCCTCGTCGGAGGCACGAAGAGGGGCAAGGAGCTGGCCCCCAGGGTCGCCGCGGCCCTAGGTGCCGGCTACGCCTCGGACTGT
>CAZVMI010000004.1:32790-35919 GCA_964628365.1 uncultured Candidatus Bathyarchaeia archaeon
GGTCTCGGACGCGGGCCTTGAGAACGCTTCGATTATTGTCTCGGCTGGCCGTGGCTTCAAGAAGCGTGATGACCTTCGGCTCTTAGAGGAGCTGGCCGACGTTCTCGGCGCTAAGATGGGGTGCACTAGGCCGATCTCGGCTGACCTCGGCTGGATGGACCAGTGGGTCGGGATAAGTGGGAAGAAGGTGAGCCCTAGGCTATACGTCGCCTGCGGTGTTTCGGGGACGATCCAGCACGCAGCCGGGATAAGGGGGAGCCAGCTGATAGTATCCATCAACAGCGACGAGGCGGCCGGCATCCACGAGCTCTCGGACTACTCAGTCATCGGCGACATCTACACGGTCCTCCCAGCTCTGACCAAGCTCCTCAGGGAGAGGAAGAGATCTTAGGCCATCCTTTTTCTTGCACCTTCGACACGATTGTATCGTGGAACTAGAAGAATCCGTTCTAAAGGCTATCGACGACGCCGCTGAGCTTATGCTCTCCTCAAGCTATGTCATCGGGCTTACCGGCGCCGGCGTCTCGGTTGAGAGTGGGATACCGCCTTTTAGGGGACCTGGCGGGCTCTGGACGAAGCACGGGGAGCCGCCAATGGACGGCTATCAGAGGTTCATGGAGGACCCGAAGGGTTACTGGGAGCAGAGGCTCACGCCTGAGAGATCGCTTGGCCTCGGGAGGGCTCTCGTCGGCGCGAAACCGAACAGCGGCCACTACGCCCTCGCAGAGATGGAGGCTATGGGGGTTCTGAGGGTGCTGATAACCCAGAACATCGACAACCTACATGCGCTGGCCGGGAACAGAAACCTGCTGGAGATCCACGGCAACTCGCAGAAGCTAAGGTGCGTCGACTGCGGCTCCAGGTTCTCGAGGGAGGACTTCGACCTCTCAGAGCTGCCGCCGAGGTGCCCTCATTGTGGCGGTGTAGTTAAGAGTGACACGGTGATGTTCGGGGAGCCGATACCCCAGGACGTGCTCAGGCGTTGCTTCGAGGAGGCTAGGAGGAGCGACTGCATCCTCGTCGTCGGGACGTCGGCGCTGGTTCACCCCGCGGCGGGCATCCCTGTCACCGTCGATAGGAAGGGGGGCAAGATAATAGAGGTGAACATAACTCCCACGGAGCTCAGCAGGTTCAGCGACGTCCAGGTGATCGCACGATCTGGTGAGGCTCTTCCCGCCCTCGTCGAGGCACTGAAAAGAAGGTTAGGATAACTTCTTCCGGGTCCAGTCCGCGACCTCCTTGCAGGTTGCGAACCAGACATCCCCCTTCGCCTCCATCTCCGTGATCAGCTTCTCAAGCATGTCGAGGCGGCTTATGCGTCCAGTCGCCTGTGGGTGGCAGGTGAGGCCGAAGTAGCGTCCGAGCCTGTAGATGCCCTCGAACTCCGGCTGCCAGATCCTGTAGGCGTCCTCCGGTGCCCTGCGCTCTGTATCGTACTGGGGCCAGTCGTCCAGCATCCACTCCACGGGCAGCTCGACGAGGCCCGTCGGCTTGCCCCGCCACTCCAGCATGTAGGGCATGTCGTCGTCCATGAAGTCGCTGTCGTACTTGAAGCCGAACTGTTTTATACGTTCGATGGTGCGGTCGCTTATCAGCCAGTAGGGGGCACGGAATCCCTCCGGCTTTATGCCGAGCTTCTTCAGGGCATTCAAGCTCTTCTCGAAGACCTGCTCCTCGAACTCCCAGCTCAGCTCCGCGAGCCGCTCGTGGGTGTAGCCGTGGGCGCCTACCTCGTGGCCCCGCTTCACGATCTCCTTCACGGACTCGGGGAAGTTGTCGGCTGTCCAGCCGGGGACGAAGAAGGTCGCCTTAATGTCGTGCCTTTCGAGCATGTCGAGTATCCTAGGGATCGCTACCTTGGGTGCGAAGCGTCCCCTGCTCTGGTTGACTATGTCGAGCGGGGTGCGCCAGATTGTGGCGCTGTTCGAGTCGTAGTCGAAGCTGATGTTGACGCAGCACCTGTATCCTTCAGGCCAGAAATCCATCATGATTCACCGTGGATTTGATGGACTTAAGGCGTATATGAGGTTGTGGAGGCGGTTTATTTCGCGTTTTTTGCATGGAATGGATGCGTTTTTTGCGTAGATCGGGGGTTGAAAAGCGTCGTTCCCGGCTGATTCTCGGCGAAAGGGGCTTTTCCCTGAGAGATCGGTGGGACCCCCCTCCCCCCTCTTCCTAGGGAGCTTAGGTTATCTTCGCTCCGTTTGGTATCTCCCTGTCCGTCGTCAGCAAGGCAAGCTTGCCGTCCTTCTCGGCGGCCAGTAGCATCCCGTTACTCATGTTGCCGAAGATCTTTGCGGGTTTAAGGTTGCAGACTAGGGCGATCCTCATCCCCTTCAGCTCCTCTGGCTTGTAGTACTCTGCGAGGCCGCTGACGATCTGACGGACATGGTCGCCCATGTCGACCTTCTGCCTGTAAAGTTTGTCGCTGCCCGGTATCCCCTCGACTTCGATTACTGTCCCTATCCTGACGTCGAGCCTCTTGAACTCCTTGATTGAGATCTCCTCAACCATTTCTGTTGCCATGCTCAGTCGATCGTCCCACTGCTTAAATAATTTTCAACCTCACCCCAGGAACCTGGCGGCTATGAGGGCATACATCTTCGATACCAGCGGTAGCCAGTCGAGCTCAACGTACTCATTCTTTTGGTGGGCTCCGCCTGGCTTTGGGCCGAGGTGGAGGCATGGGATGCCGCCCTCGCCCGTGAAGGTATTCGCGTCCGTTATGCTCTTAGAGTAATTGTACAGGGGCGCTTTGCCTACGACCTCCTTGTAGACTTCGTCGAAGATCTTGATGATGGGCTCGGTCCTCTTCATCTCGTATGCTGCGTATAGAGGCGGTTTGGTGTTGACCTCGACATCGGATTTTAATTTGAGGTTTTTCACCAGCCTCGTCATGTCCTCCACGGCGTATTCGACGGTCTCGCCCGGCACGAGGAGCCTGTTCACCTCGAAGCGGCAGCTCGCCGGCACCACGACGCTGTAGACCTTGTAGCCTCCCTCTATCTTCAAGGTGCTGTAGTTCCCTCTCCCGAACCTGGGGTGCTCCTTGAAGCGGAGTTTGCCGAGGTTGGCCAGGATTACTCCGGCTTCCTCAATGGCGTTTATGCCTTCCTCGGGGTTGAAGCC
>CAZVMI010000005.1:0-28622 GCA_964628365.1 uncultured Candidatus Bathyarchaeia archaeon
CCGGACAGAACGTCGGCGGCCTGTTGGGCAGTATCCGCTTCAGCTCCTGCGCCCTGCTCAGGAATTTACCGTAATCGGGCGCATTTACTCCGAATGCCTTCGCGAGGCCCTCGGCGACGACGGGGACGTTGTACTCGCCGACGTAGCCGAAGTGGCCAGACTCCTTGCCTAGGACCTCTACGGCCGGGTTGGCGTCCTTCGCAATTGCCTTGACCTCCCTCTCCATGTAGGGCATCAGCTCCTCGACCACTACGACCTTCTTGACCCTCTTCAGGAACGAGGAGACGAGACCACTGGGGATGGGGTTGGTTGTGCCCAGTTTCAACACGTGGGGCTTGGCGCCGAGAAGCTCGACGGCATCGAGGACGTGGAGGTAGGAGACGCCGTTGGTTACTATGCCGACGTCTCCCTCACCCTCCACGAGCCTGTTGAAGGAGCTCTCCTCGAACTCGGCGCCGATCCTCCCTAGCTTTTCAATGGCCTCGCCCTTCAGGCGCCTCGCCGTATCGCTAAGTGTATAGTACTTCGCCCCTACGTCCTTCCAGCTCCTCCTCCCGAAGGGCGTCCTCTTCACACTGCCGATCTCGACGGCGGCGTATTGGTGGTTCACCCGCGTCGTCGTCCTGATCAGAACCATGGTCTTGTACCGTTCGGAGAGTTCGAAGGCGTACTTGACCATCTCGTAGGCCTCCTGGGGCGTGGAGGGCTCCAGCATGGGGACGTGGCCTGTGGGGGCGAAGAACCTGCCGTCCTGCTCGCTCTGGCTCGAGTGGGCGTGGGGGTCGTCAGCAACTACGATGACGAGGCCGCCGTTTACGCCAGTGTAGCCGAGGGTGTAGAAGACGTCGCTCGCGACGTTTAGGCCCACG
Source organism: uncultured Candidatus Bathyarchaeia archaeon (assembly GCA_964628365.1). Taxonomy (GTDB): domain Archaea; phylum Thermoproteota; class Bathyarchaeia; order TCS64; family TCS64; genus UBA8941. The sequence goes on from CAZVMI010000005.1 coordinate 870, forward strand.
CTCTTCATCGATGTGAAAGCCCTGACCCCGGCCATGGAGGCTCCCGCGGCGGTCTCAAGGGCGACCTTCTCGTTGGCGGAGACCTCCATCTTCAGGTCGTCATATTTCCCGGCGAGGAGGTATGTGGAGTCGAGTATCTCGCTGGTCGGCGAGCCCGGGTAGAAGGCCGCCACCTTGACGTCGGCTTCGAGGGCGGCCCTGGCGATCGCCTCGTTCGCCAGGAGGAAGGCGGTCTTCGGCTCCGGGTCGGCTATAGCCTGAAAAGACATGCGATCCTGAGGGGAAGAGGGGTTGATAAACCTTCTTTGAGCTTGAGATCAGGAAAACAGAAGAATAAAATGGATCGTTGAGATTTTCTCCGACACAGAACGGAAGCATATATTGCCGATAAATTGTGTTTGGCGGGCCCGGAGGGATTTGAACCCACGATCTCCGGCTTAGAAGGCTTGCACGCCGGCGTCGAGGTCGGCGGCCGGCTAGGTGCCTTGTCCTGACTTGGCCACGGGCCCCCTCAAGGAATTGAGGTGTCCGCCTTTTAAGAGTTTCAGACCCGATCGTCGGCCTCATACGCCTACGATTAGGAGCTTCCCTTACCACCCTTTGCCCGGCTGCTACTGGGGCTCCGGGGGCTCATCCTTGCCGTCTATCTCGGAGACCTCGAGCCTCCTGAAGAGGCTTCGGAGCTGGCGCCTCATAGCCGTCCTGTCGTGGTTTAGGCCGAGGTAGTCGGCGAAGTCTGGGGTCGTCGTTATGAGCCTGGTCCTCCCCTGCCTCTGCCTTTTAATCAGCCCCATGTTCTCGAGGGCCCTGAGGTGGCTGTACGCCTGACTCCCCCTGGCGATGACGACGTCCTTCTGCTCGATGGGCTGGTTGTAGGCGACGTAGCTCAGGGTCTTCAGGGGCCCGGCCGTCAGCAGCGGCTTCATGGAGACCTTCGTCGCCTGCTTCGTGTACTCCGGCTTCAGCTGGAGGACGACCCTGTCCTCTGGGAGCGCCTTAATCTCGAGGGGGCTCTCCGCGCGCTCGTAGCGTTCCACGAGCATGGCGATAAGGCCGCTCACCTCCTGCTCGTTCTGGAGCTTCAGGTGGGCGCAGAGGGTGGTCAGGCTGATGGGCCGGCCTGAGGCGTAGAGGATCGCCTCTAACTTGGCGAGCCGTTCAGTCTTCTTGCCGTCCATGTCTCCCCCTCAGACTTATACGATTTCGCCTCGAATCCTAATAACTCCACCGGATGAAGGGTAGGATGGCGCTAAACGTCTGCCGCTATGTCACGGCGGAAGAACAGCGCCCCCTCGACCTTGGAGACATCCGAATAGACCCTCTCCCTCGCCTCGGCCACCGTCTCCGCCTTTGCCAGGAGGGCGACTGCCCTGCTCCCCGTCGTCTTTATCTCCCCCGAGTCCTCGTAGACGGAGGCGTAGTACAGCTCGGAGTCTTTTAGATTACCTATCTTGATGGGCTTGTCCTTCTTGGGCGCGTCTGGGTAACCCTCCGGGACAACGTAGACGCACACCGTCGCCTCCTTGCTGAACGAGGGTTTCCTGAGCCTGCCCTCGACTAGGCTGAAGCCTATGTCGACGAGGGAGCCCCTGAGGAGGGAGAGGACGTTGATTGCCTCCGGGTCGCCGAGCCGGCTGTTGTACTCTATGAGGTAGACGCCCTTCTCTGTTTTCATGAATCCGCCGTAGAGGAAGCCGCGGTACTCGTCCACCGTCTGAGCCAAGGCCTTGACGGTCCTCTTCATTATCTCGACTCCATCGTCGACGGCCGAGGCTGGGAGATCCGGGAGCCCGTGGTCCGGGCAGCTGAAGCTCCCCATGCTCCCCGTGTTGGGGCCCCTGTCGCCGTCGTAAGCCCTCTTAAAGTCACGGACCAGAGGCATCACTTCGACGCGTGTACCGTCCACGAACGCCTGGAGGGTGAACTCCCTCCCCTTGAGCTTCTCCTCTAGAACGACGAGACCGTTGTTCCCGATCATCTCAAAGGCGTACCTCTCGACCTCCCCGGCCGAGTGGAGGTGTTCGCCGGTGAGCTTGACGCCCTTCCCGCCTGTGAGGACGTCTGGCTTGACGGCGACGTCCGGGTGCTCCTTGAGGAAGGAGCGGACCTCGGAGAGGTCTCGGCATATCTTGAACTCCGGGTTCCCGGGGATGCCACTCTCCTCGAGGACGATGCGCGCCCACGACTTACTCCACTCCAGGCGTGCGAGGTTCCTCACGGGACCGACGACGGGGACTCCGAGTCCGTTGAGGTGGTCGGTGATCCCGGCAGCCAGAGGGGCCTCTGGGCCAATGAAGGCGATGTCGACGCCCCTGAACCTATCGTAGTCGGAGGGCTTGTCGATGTCGATGATCTCCACCCTCCTGGAGAGGGAGGCTATCCCGGGATTCCTCTTGGACATCGCCGCCCAAAGCTCGATATCGTCCTGTGCCAGCTTCTTGGCGATAGCGTGTTCGCGCGCACCGTTACCAACGACGAGGACTCTCAACACGACACCTCGGAGGTTCGATGAGATGATAGATGTTTTAGGAGAAAAGGGTTTCAGCGGGGCTTGGCTACCTCGCGGAGGATCTTCACGAACGCCTCAGCCTCCTCCTCGGTGTTGTAGAGATGTGGACTTACGCGGAGACCCCCGATTCTGGGACTGACGACGACCCCGCGCTTGTAGAGCTTCTCCCCAACGGCCTTGAAGTCCGGGACCTTGACGTTAAGGTAGATCCTCTTCTCCTCCTCCTTCGGTGTCTGGAGACTGAACCTGTGCTTTGTGAGGAGCTCCACGAGCCTGTTATCGACGTCCCTGACCTGACGCTCCACGCCCCTCCTCCCGTGGGAGAGGAGGACGCGCATCGAGTTCTCGACGGCGACGTAGGCCGCCTCTGAGCGTGGGTAGATCTCAAGCCTCCCGACGCCTTTCCTGGGCTTGTAATCGTAGAGGGTGAAGGCGTCCTCCGTGTTGACTCGGTTCTCCTCCGGAGTTATGGTCTGGCCGCCGACGTAGGCGGGCTGGTACTCATCGACGAGTTTCTTCGTGATGTATAGGAAGCCCGCGGACTGGTTGTATGGGCCGCCGAGGAGCCACTTGTAGGTGCTCACCGTGAGGAAGTCGATACCCCACCTTGGGGCGTCCCAGACCAGGCTGCCAACCGACTGGGTGGCGTCGACGACGAGCTTGGCGCCGTGGTGGCGGCATGTCTCGGAGATCGCCTTCAGGTCGAGGAGGAAGCCGTTGAACCAGCTCGGCTGGTCGACCATGACGGCAACTGTCTTGTCGTTCACGACTTTCTCGAACTGCTCCGGGGTCACCACGCCCCTCCTGTTACGGATGAACTTGACCTTGGCGCCTCGTTCGCGTTGCTTCAGGGCGGCGACGGCGCACATGGGGAAGGCGAGGTTGGTGGTGACTATGTTTGTCCCCCTCCTGAAGGGGAGCATCGAGAGGGCTGTGTTGACGCCCGTCGATGCGTTTGGGACGAAGCAGACCTCCTCCGCCGAGGCTCCTATGAACTCCGCGAATAGCTTCTTGCTGTTAATCCTCCTCTCCGTCCACATCTCAGTGCCGCTCCGCCAGTCACCCTCACCACGGAACTGGCCAGTCATGTCCCTGACGTACTCCTCCATCACAGCGAGGGTCGAAGCGGGACACGCCCCCATGACGGCTGTGTCGAAGTAGATCTTCCCCTTCGTCAGCGGGAACTCATCCTTGAGCTTGAGAACCATGTATACAGCTACTTATTACAAGGCGAAAAAACTTTCCAAAGGGATGAGCCTGCCCACGTTTTAAATTTGGTTGGAACTAGTCAGTATTCAGTGATTCGTATGCCTAGAAAGCTTGAGATCGACGATCTCGGCAAGTTCGTCATGGCTTCTAACCCTCAGCTGTCGCCAGACGGGGAGAGCCTCGTCTACGTGGCGACGAGGGTCGAGGGTGACGCGTATGTCTCCACGCTCTACTTGGTTGACCCGAAGGACGGCTCCCATAGGAGGTTCTGGGAGAACGCCCGGAATCCTGTCTGGAGCCCTAACGGGAGCCAGCTTCTCTTCGTCTCCACGAGGGGGATGAAGGATGGGGAGAAGGGCGCAGGCATCTGGGTTACGACCCTCTGCAGCGAGCCGAGGCTAGTCTGCAAGGCGCCTGGGGGCGCGGAGCAGCCCCTCTGGAGCGGCGACGGCTCCAAGATCTTCTTCCTAAGCTACGTCGGCGAGGAGCCGAAGGACGTCAGGGTGATCGACGGCATCCCCTTCTGGTTCGACGCCGTCGGCTGGACCCACTACAGGAGGAAGCACCTGCACGTCGTCGACGTCGCCTCAAGCGTGGTCAGGCAGGTCACGGAGGGGGAGGGCGACATCGTTTGCCATGCGCCCTCAAACAGTGGTGAGAAGGTGGCCTACGCGATCTCCCAGACGGAGCTCCAGCCAAGGGAGACCGACATCTACGTCTTCGACCTGAAAAAAGGCAACTGCACGAGGATACTGGATAAGTACACCGTCGCCAGCTTAGCATGGTCACGTGACGATGAGCTCATCGCCTTCACGGGCAACGACCTCAGCCGTGGCTATCCGACCCACACCACCGTCTGGGTGATTCCGCCCATGGGCGGTGAGCCCACTGACCTCACAGGGAAGCTTGACAGGGGCAGCGGGCGAGCCGTCTACAACGGCTTCAGGAGCCCCTTCGCCGGCCCACCTAACCCCGTCTGGGACGACGGCAGGATCTACTTCCCCGTCTCCGACGGGGGCAGATACAACCTGCACAGGGTCAACCCGGAGGATGGCAAAATTGAGCCCGTCCTGACAGGCGACTTCACAGTCGAGGAGTTTTCCGTGAGGAATGGTGTCGTATCCTACACGAGGACTAGGATCGCTGAGCCGATGGAGGTCTGGATCCGGAGGGACAAGGGTGAGACGAAGATCACGAGACTCACAGATGCTGCCCTCGCCGAGGCGCCGTTGATCGACGGCGAGCACTTCGCCTTCGAGGCGAGCGATGGAGCCACGATCGAGGGCTGGCTCCTGAAGCCCTATGGCTGGAAGAAGGGCCGGGTCTATCCCGCCATCTTCGACGTCCACGGAGGGCCGAGGAGCAAGTTCGGCTACGCCCCCATGCTCGATCACCAGGTCTGGGCCGCGGAGGGCTACGCCGTCGTCTACGCCAACATCCGCGGCAGCGACGGCTACGACCAAGAGTTCGCCGACATCCGGTTCAGGTACGGGACGCGAGACTACCAGGACTTTATGGAGATGGTCGACCACGCCCTGAAGGTCTCCCCCTGGATCGACAACGAGAGGATCGCTGTCACAGGCCTCAGCTACGGTGGCTTCATGACGAACTGGGTCATCGGCCACACGGGACGATTCAGGTGCGCCATAAGCCAGAACGGCATATGTAGCTGGCAGAGCTTCTTCGGCACCAGCGACATCGGCTTCCACTTCTGCCCGGATCAGATAGGGGGTGACCCATGGAGCAACCCGGTCGCCTACGCCGAGAAGTCGCCGATAACATACGCCAAGGACGTGATGACGCCGACCATGTTCATCCACAGCTTCAACGACTACCGGTGCTGGATTGACCAGAGCATCCAGATGTACACGGCCCTCAAGTATCTGGGGAAGAGGGTGAAGCTCGTCCTATACATGGAGGGAAGCCACAGCTTCAGGAGCCTCGCCCGCCCGGAGATCAGGAAGCGCAGGCTACGCGACATGGTGGAGTGGTTCAACCAGCACATGAAGTAGTCCCATTTTTATCCTCCAAGCCTCCTTCTTGCTCCGTGGTCACCAGAGGGAGCTACTGCCTCTGCGTTAGGGTCAAGGAAGAGGCGGAGATCAGGGTTGGCGCCATCGGCACCCTAAGCTTCCCCAGAGGGCTTTACATCTACGTCGGCTCAGCCATGAACAGCCTTAAACCGAGGCTTGCTAGGCATCTAAGGACGAGCAGGGGCGAGGGAAGAGTCATCAAATGGCACATCGACTACCTCCTAAGCCACCCAGCCGTGAAGATCGAGGACATATACGCGGTGGAAGGGGCAGCGAAGGAGTGCGAGATAGCTGCCAAGGTCGCGGAGATGGGCGAGCCTGTCCCTCGGTTCGGGTCCAGCGACTGCCGCTGCCGCAGCCACCTCTACAGAGTGGAGGACTGCAGATTCCTGGAAAAAATGGGTTTAAAGAAAAGGGATATCGGGAGGCTACTCACTTCTTCGCCAGTTCAGCTATGATTGGGATGGCCAGCTCCGCGTTGGTGATGCATGTGTTGAAGGCGAGTAGCGCCGCCGCCTCGATCTGCCTCTTCGGTATCCCCGCCTTCAAGGCGACGCCGACGAAGTGGCGGAGCGCCACGGGGTCGCGGGTCGTCGAGTAGATCCCTATCAGGATGAGGAGCCTCGTCTTCTCGTCGAGGCCACCATGGGCGCCGATGGCCTGGCTCATCTTTTGGTAGGCGTCCGACACGCCTGGGCACTCTTCGCAGAATATCTCCCACACGCTCTTCTCGGGCATCTTGGGTCGACTATGTTTGCCCTCCTAGCGTATTTAGCCTCTCGGGGGACCGCTTCACTTTAATAGTTAGTTTCACTGAATGAGGGTAAGGGCTCCGGTGCCGAGATGGGGGCGAAAGGATCTACCGAGGAGTTCATGCGCGACGTAGACGCCGTCGTCTCCAAGATTCTTGAGAAACTTGATCCTTCCCACCATCAGAAGGTCCGGAAGCTCCGCGATGACCTTGAGACGCTGCACCGCGAGAACAGGGTCAAGATCAACCACTCCGTGATGGAGCTCGTCTGCGCCGCGCACCTGATAAAGACCGGCTTCGAGGTGAGGCTTGAGACCGCCGTCGACGGCGTGAGCACGGACATCCACGCCGAGAAGGGGCTCGGGAGCCTAATGGTCGAGGTGGAGACCGGCTTCGTGTCGCCGGAGAACGCGTTAGACCCCCTCGTCTACCTCAGAGCCCGCGCCGCCAGCAAGATCACCCGGTACAGTGGCTACGCAAGCAAGTTCGTCCTCGCCACGCCGCCCTACTACATCCTCCAGATCCCGCCTAGCCTCACCAAACCGCCGAGGTTCCGCACCGAGGACGAGTGCAAATCGATCAAGGCGCTCTGCGACCTCTACTACCACAACCCCCCTGTGAGCATAGAGGAGATAAGGAACGCTAGGCTCCACGCCATCTACGTCGTCGATGTCGACGACGCCTCGGTCAGGGAGTGGGAGGTTAACGAGTACATGGGGAAGGCCGCCCTCTGGGGCACCTAGCCCAGAAAGGTTTAAACCCCGCTCCCTTTCCTAAGAGGGGAGGGCTCAGAAGTGAATTTCTCAAGCGTCGTCTTCGCACTCGGCGTAGCCATGGCATGCGTAGGGGCCCTCATGGTCTACCTCAGCCTCAAGGAGGATACAGAAGAGATCAGGCGCCGCCTATCAAGGCTACCGCTTGGGAGGAGGCTCCGGGAAGCTCCCAATATTGGGCAAAGGCTCATCCTCGTAGGCGTCACCGTGATAATGGTGGCCATCCTCTTCATTGCGACGGCGTCATGGCAGCCGAGGCTCATCGGAGGATAAGATAATGGCTGAGAGTAGACGCTGCTCAGTATGCGGACGCGATGACGCCGACATCCTCTGCTCCAAGTGTAGGCGCTTCGTCTGCGAGGACTGCTACAACGAGCAGGAAGACGCCTGCGTTAGGTGCTCGCCGGTGGCTAAAAGATCCATGCCGGTTAGGAGTATCAGGATGCTGCCGATGGGCCTCGCCATGATGCTGATAGGCCTGAGCATCGCAGCCTCAGGCCTCGTCGCCGGCGCCGCGGGCGATGAGGGAGTCATGGTTGTTTTCCCCTTCATCACAGGCAACGTGAGCGGATGGATCGCCGGCCTCTACAGCTTCATCTTCTTCGCCGTCGTAGTCTCCGCCTCGATGCTGCCCTGGTATATTCACACGAGGGTGGAGGCGGCTTACGACGCGGATGACGACCTGATCACGCTCCAGGAGAGTAAGATGCCGGGGGGTGAGGGGTACGAGTCAGTCGAGTATATGATCACCACCGAGCTGCCAAAGAGGCTTCAGAAGACCGTGACCATCGAGTCGGATGAGGAGACCATCTACCTCAAGAGCAGCGCCGACGCGGGCTTCAACCGCAGCTACCCGATACCCGAGGGCTTTGACCTCGAGGGGATCGACTACGACTACGAGGAAGGGTACCTCGTCCTGAAGCTCCGCCTCGTGAAGATCAGCTAGAAGTCTTTTAACGCGCAGACTCATCAACACCAGTGATGCCAAATGCCTCGGGTTTTGGACCTCGGTAAACGCTCAGGTAAGCTCAGCGGGGTAACCATGATCGTGGGCGACGGCCTCTGCAGCAACATCTATGTCGTCGGCAGGGGGAAGGCGACTGTGATCGACGCGGGCGTCGGCAACTCCGTGAACCCGGTCTGGCCCCAGCTTGAATCGATAGGGGTTCAACCGGATAACGTGGATAAGGTCGTCCTGACTCACGCCCACCATGACCACGCGATGGGCGTCTACCTCATACTGGAGAGGGCTAACCCGAAGGTCTACGTCCACACGAAGGATACTGAGTACATCGCCTCGAGCCTCGGCGATAGCCTCGTCGAGGTCGAGGAGGGGGACGTCATAGAGACCGAGCTCTGGCCCCTCGAGGTGATCTGGACGCCGGGCCACACGGAGGGCGGCATATCACTCTATGCTAGGGAGCAACGTATACTCTTCTCGGGGGACACGGTCTTCCCAGACGGCTACTACGGGAGGACAGACGGAGAGTCGGGCAGCCTCGAGCAGCTTCTGGAGTCGCTGAGGAGGCTCACGGAACTGAGCGTCGACGTGATACTCGCAGGCCACGGTATGCCTGTGCTGAGGGGAGCCGAGGAGAACATAAGGCAGGCTTACAGGGACGCCTCCCGCTGGAACTAAACATCTTAAGCCAGAGACGCTCCACTGTATCCTGACTCTTCATGGTTGAGAAGAACCTCGATTTTAGGAGCGATACAGTGACCTGGCCCACCCCCGAGATGAGGGAGGCGGCTGCGAAGGCGAAGCTCGGCGACGATGTCTACGGTGAGGACCCGACCGTCAACGAGCTTGAGCACCTAGCCGCGGAGATGCTGGGAAAGGAGGCGGGACTCTTCGTGACCAGCGGCACCATGGGGAACGCCACCTCGGTCCTAGCCCACACCCAGCGCGGCGACGAGATAATCCTCGAGGCGACGAGCCACATCTACGTCAACGAGGTCGGAGGACTCGCCGTGATGGGGCAACTCATGGCCAGGACGGTCCCAGGCGAGCTCGGCTGGATGAAGCCCGAGGACGTCGAGAAGGCGATAAGGGCCGAGAACATCCACTACCCGAGGACGAGCCTCGTCTGCGTCGAGAACACACACAACTCCGCAGGCGGCATCGCCCTAACACCACAGCAGCTGAAGGCAGACTGGGAGGTCGCCAAGAGGCACAGCCTCGGCGTTCACATGGATGGAGCCCGCATTTTCAATGCCGCCGTGGCTCTGAAGGTACCTGCGAAGGAGTTGACCAAGTACGCGGACACGGTCCAGATATGTCTCTCGAAGGGACTCTCAGCCCCAGTGGGCTCTATGGTCGTGGGCTCAGAGGAGCTCGTGAAGCGTGCTAGGAAATACAGGAAGATGCTGGGAGGGGGCATGCGCCAGGCGGGCATCATCGCGGCACCGGGTATCATCGCCCTCACCAAGATGGTTGACAGGCTCAAGGACGACCACGACAACGCGAAGCTCCTCGCAGACGGGCTGAAGAAGATGGGGTTCAGGATACTCAACCCCGTCCAGACGAACATGGTCTACGTCGACTTCACCCCCGTCGGCTGGAAGGCCGAGGACTGGAACAGGGCCTGCGAGAAGCTCGGATGGAGGAGCAGGGGCTCAGGGACGAGCACGAGGCTCTGCACCCACTACGGCATAGAGCGTGACGACATCAAGTCGTTCCTCGAAGGGCTGAAGAAGCTCATCTAGCCCTTCCTCATCAACCCTTTATACCCTCAGACGTTTTCTTTTTAGCTATGATCACCGCTCAGGCCGATGGCCTAAGGGAGCTAGGCACCCGCATCTTCCACGCCCAAGGCGCCCCGAAGAAGAAGGCCTCCTTCGTCGCCGAGACCCTGGTCGAGGGAAACCTCACCGGCCACGACAGCCACGGCGTCCAGTACTTCGTCACCTACTCGGACAGGATCAGGGAAGGCTTCATAGACGTGAAGGCTGACCCACGCATCGATAAGGAGACGCCGACCACCGCCCTCGTCGACGGCCAGTGGGCTTTCGGCCAGGTCACGGCGATGAGGGCGATGGAGACCGCAGTCGCCAAGGCGAGGAGGAGCATGGTCGCCGCCGTAGGCGCCTACAACTGTAACCACATCGGCCGCCTCGGCTACTACAACACCTGGGCCGCCTCCCAAGGCGTGATAGGGATGATGTTCGTGAACGTCGGCAACCCTAACGTGACCGGCTACAACATACAGGGCAGGGCCTTCGGCACAAACCCTGTCAGCGTCTCGACGCCCACAGGCAGGGAGACGCCGTTCCTCATGGACTACGCGACCTCGATAGTCGCCCACGGCAAGGTGAGCGTCGCAAGGGCTAAGCACGAGAAGATCCCCACCGGCTGGGTCAGGGACAAGTACGGGAGGGTGACGGATGACCCCAACGTCATGTGGGACGGCGGCTGGCTCCTCCCCTTCGGCGAGTACAAGGGGTACGGCCTCCAGATGGTCTCTGAGCTCCTCGGCGCCGCCCTCACGGGCTCGCGGCTCGGCCTCGAGGAGAGCAGGAGACCTCCCTCGCCGAACGGCGTCTTCATAGTTGCCGTCAACCCCGAAGCCTTCGTCGGATTGGACGCCTTCGAGGAGAGGGCGGGCCGGCTAGTGAGCTGGGTTAAGGGGTTCCAGCCCGAGGCCGGGAAGACGGTGCTTGTGCCCGGTGAGCCCGAGGCCATATCCAAGGAGAAGAGGCTGAGGGAGGGCATACCCATCCCTGAGGATACTTGGGCGGCGATCGTGAAGCTCTGCGGCGAGCTCGGCATCGACCCAGGGATAGCCCTGAAAAAGTAGCCGCCTTCCAACCATGCACCCTATTCGCCCAGCCACGCGTTCCAGGCCTTCGAGCCTGAACTCCCCCTCGCCAAGAACCCCATCGTGGTGAACGGCTCCGGCACATCCTGGTCGTAGAGGAAGCTCCAGATGATGACCAGGGGCTTAACCTCCTTCGTCAGGGCGAAGAAACGGGCGACGAAGCTTGCCTGCTCGTCGTCGCTGCTCTCCCAGCCCGTGGGGCCGACCCTGAACCAGCCTGACTCCGTGAACAGGACCGGTTTGTCGGTGTGGTCGGTCACCTCAGCGTAGTAGTCCTCGGGTATCTCTGAGGGGTCCTTGAAGATTATGCAGGGATAGGTGGTGAAGGCGAGGCAGTCCGATTTGTTGAAGTCGGCGAGCAGATGCCAATGGGATTTAGCCGGGTCGTTCACCCCGCCGAAGAGGCCTCCCCTGAGTCCCTTCATCCATTCGAGTTGGAAGACCGTGAAGACCCTCGTGCCCGGCGAGACCGCCTTCAACTCGTCGTATAGTTAGCCGTAGAACGCCGCGAAGTCGCTGTAGTCTTCAGGCGATTTCTCGTAGAGCGCGTTGACCTCGATGCCTAAGCCGAAGAAAGCGGGCTTGAAGGCCTTGACGAAGGCTGAGGCGCTGGCCTTGTACGACTGCCTGTTCGTCTCGTTGAGGGGTCTTAGGAGGCTCCCGTCTGACTGCTGGAAGAACTGGGCTATGACGATGGGCTCGACACCGTTTATCTGGGATAGCTTCGTTATCACGTAGGGCGCCCCGCTCTCGGCTCCGAGTTGGGCCCAGTCCCCGGACCACGTGACGACACCCCCCGCCTGCTTGGCTTTGACGAAGAAGTCATTCATGTCCTCGGCCGTGAACCCCCTCGGCGAGAAGCTTATGCCTTTTTCCATCTTGGGCGGAGGCTCCCGCTGATCCGGGGTGGGCTGCTCCTCATGTCCGCCGTCGGTGGTATCCGTGTTCACGGTCCGTTTTGAGTTGAGGTACGCCCCTCCCATCACTGAGACCGCGGCGATGAAGACGACGAGGAGCACGAGACCGCGTCTCATGTCTATGCGATTGCTGGTCTGAGGTTTTATGTTTTCCCGGCGGGGTAGATATAAATCCGTTATCGTCTTCTCTTTCTCCGTAATGGGCTTCTGGTTCCGGACTGAGGAGGTTGTGGAGGGCGCCGCACGGGTGCTCGTCCCGAGGCTGGACAGGGCGGAGGGGGAGCCACTCGACCACGCCAGGAGCAGGGCCGCCGTCTTCTACAACCCCGCGATGAGGCTGAACAGGGACACCGCCGTCCTCGTCCTCGCCGTTCAGGGCGAGGCACTTGGGAGGGCCATGGAAGCCTGCGAGCCCATGTGCGGGAGCGGCGTCAGGGGAGTCAGGCTCGTCCTCGAGGCGGGGGCGGGGAGGGTCATAATGGGGGACCTGAACCCGAGTGCGGTCCAGCTCGCCGAGGAGAACGCCCGCCGCAACCACGTCTCGGATAGGGTCAAGGTCAGGATGATGGACGCCAACCTCCTCATGAACCTCCACAGCAGCCCGATGAACAGGTTCGATTACGTCGACATCGACCCATACGGCTCGCCGGCGCAGTTCCTCGACTCTGCTGTAAGGTGCACGAGGGACGGAGGCGTAGTCGCGTTGACGGCGACGGATATGGCTCCCCTCTGCGGGGTCAACCCGGCCGCCTGCCTCAGGAAGTACGGCGGTCGCCCCATGCGTGCCTCCTACACCCACGAGGTCGCCCTCAGGCTCCTCCAGGGCTCGTTCATCCGGGCGGCAGCGGTCCACGAGATGGGGGTGAAGCCACTCTTCAGCTACTACGCCGACCACTACGTCCGAACCTACCTGCAGATAAAACAGGGAGCAAAACCGGCGGACGCCACCCTAGCTGAGATGGGATACATTCTTCACTGCCCGAGGTGCCTCCGCAGGGTCTCAGTCAAGGGGTCGTACCTGAAGGCTTCAAGGACTTGCGGAGCCTGCGGAGGCCAGATGGTGGTGGGCGGGCCGATGTGGCTCGGCGAGACAGCCGACGGGGGGTTCCTCGGCGGCATGCTGGCCAAGGTGGGTTCCTCGGGGGTCGCCTGGGAGCCGAGGCTGGAGAACCTCATGAACATGATCAGGGACGAGGTCGGCCTCCCGCCGGCCTTCTACTCCCTGGATGAGCTCTGCTCGAGGCTGAGAATATCATCCTTGCCCCTGGATTTCGTCCTGGAGAAGCTGCGGGGAGCCGGCTTCAAGGCCTCGCGGACTCATTTCCATGAACGCGGGTTGAGGACAGACGCCGGCGTATCCGATTTAGAAAGCCTTCTTAAGGCTTAGTCGATGGGTTGAGATGGGGAACGCTTTGCCCGGCAGATGGATACACGAGCGAAAAAACGATTACTACTACCTCAAGTCGAAGGAGGAGGGGTACCGCAGCCGGGCGAGCTACAAGCTGAAGCAGCTCGACTCAAGGTTCGGCATCTTCAGGGGCGCCCGCAGGGTTCTCGACCTCGGCGCGGCGCCTGGCGGCTGGCTCCAAGTCGCCGCGGAGGCGCTCGACGATGGAGGCCTAGTGATAGGCGTCGACCTGAAGGAGGTCTTCCCCCTCGGCATGGATAACATCGAGACCATCGTCGGCGACGTCACGGACCCAGAGGTCCAGGCGGAGGTGATAGAGCGCTTCGACGGGAAGGCGGACGTGATCCTGAGCGACATGGCGCCGAACGTCACAGGTGTCTGGGAGCTCGACGACCTGCGCCAAATACACCTCGCGAGGACCGCCCTATCGATAGCCGACAGGCTGCTCAAGGAGGACGGCTGGATGGTGGTGAAGGTCTTCCAGGGGCCCGAGCACGAGGCGTTCATCTGCGACATGCGGGCGATGTTCGAGAAGGTCTACATAGTCAAGCCGAAGGCTTCCAGGAAGGGAAGCGCCGAGGTGTACCTCGTCGCAAAGAGCCTGATCAGGGACAGGGTCCTCCCCGACGAATTCAGGGAGAGGAAGCCGGAGGAATCTCGTAGCGAGGAAGAGGATGAAGAGGGTCCGCTGCCCGGCGACCAGCTCCCAGACTACGAAGAAGCACCTAAAGAAATTGGTTTGAGAAAAAGGGTCAGCTGAGCAGCTCCCTTAGGACGTGGGCGACCATCGTGTTCGCCTGGACAACGGGCACGCCAGTTCTGGCCGCGACTCTCTTCCTGATCTCACTCGGGAATCCAAAGCAGTTGAGCAGGATCAGGTCGAGCTTCTGCCCGGCGAGCCTGTCGCAGAGGCCTTCGACGTCCTTAGGCTCGTAGGGGCTTACGGTGTCCGCGTAGATCTCTATCCCGGGCCGCCCCCAATCCTTGGCGCCCATAAGTATCTGCTCCGCGGCGGGGTAGACGACGCCCAGGCGCCCCTCCTTGAGGCAGCCCTCTAGGACGCCCTTCAGGATCTCCGCGGGGGTTACGACTAGGCCCTTCGACCTGAACTGGGGGAACCTGCCGGTGCACATGATGACCGTGAGCCTGATCCCCTGCGCCTCGAGCCAGTCGAGCTTCTCCTGCATCAGGGGCAGGACGTACTTCTTCGTGATCTTGATCTCCTTCCCATCCCTCATCCTGCTGACGAGGATATAGTCCTCGACCTTCAGCGGGATCTTCTTAACATTGTCCATCGTCTTGCCATCGAGGGCGCCGGCCTCCACGATCTCCACCTCCTTCCCGAGAATCTCCCTGAGCCCGGGGAGTATGTCGGCGCGGGGCGACTGCCCAATTGTGAGCATCCCTATCTTCTTCATAACATAATAGTGGACGTGCTCCACCATTTTAGGTCTGTCGGAGCAGCTATGATTTCGTTTCCCATGATATTATTGTAGTGGCGAGTAGCTTTCCACTGATTGGGTCGATGAAGAATTCTCTGATGTTACCCGACGGCTTATCACGGGGTGTAAGATAACACCCAACAGACCAAACATATCTGTAGGCGGCTGCTCCAGCCCAATCTGCAGGGTATTGGATACCTACAGTGACTTCGTAAACCACCCCATCACGTTTATGCGCCTCAGCAATCTTCAGTGCTTCAGTTTTATTGATTCTAAAAGGCATCAGATTATCCTTAGCAGGTATGCCTCTTTCTCTTACAATGGTATTTGATGCACCGAAAAACACATCGACAGGAATAGTGGCGTTGAGATCGTCGCAGATTATTATATAGTCGAAAACGACCATGTAGACGCAACCTTTCGTAGGTTGACCTGTGGCGATGGTGTTGACTTGGAAATGGGTCTTAAAATATTCTTCACCGACTTTTCCAGCAACAAAGTCGGACGCCATTTTAATGTAATCTTCCTTCGGAAGCACTGGTGCATTCTGGATGGGTGGGGGTTGCGATATCGTGTTACCTGAGTCAATATTTATTTCATATGATGGAACTGCAAATAAAATTATGAGGGAGACGAGCACTGACACAATCATAAGACCCCTGTTCATAGAGCAACTTTCCTATTGATTCTAAATGACGTTCACTATGGGATAATACTAAGGTTTAGAACAGGTTGAATTTAGAGACTTATATGAACCTCTTCTTCAGTGCATCCCGCTCAGCCTCTACGATGCGTTTGAAGAACTCGTCCGACTCGCCCTCGGTCTCAGCTAGGATGTCCCAAGCCTCCGTGAGGTCGACGCGGCGGGCGGCGGCGACTATCGCGGCCCTCCTGCCGTACATGGAGACGAGCTTCGAGGCGTCCCTGCCCCTCTCCCACCACTTGGGGTGCTCCTTCTTGGACCGCCCCCTCTCGTGTGCGAGGAACTCCTGGACCTCCTCGACGCTCCGGTCGTAGACGCCTATCTCGGTGGAGCCGCAGAGAGGGCAAGCCAGCCTCTCATCAAGCTCCTTCACCCTACTCGCCTCGGCCCAGTCGTGCTTACCGTGGCAGGCGAGGACGCGGGTCTCGTTGAGGAGCCGCGCCTTCGCCGACTCGAGGATGATGCGGTCCATCTTCTCCGGGGGCACGATGTCGGTCTTCATGCTGATGCTCTCGACGCCGACCTTACCGAGGGGGCTCACCTCGCCCTTGTTGTCGACCAGGACGACGTCGATCTCGCCTGAGGCCATCTTCCTTAGTATCTCGATGGTTGTGTTGATGTCTAGGTCGAGCCTTATAGTGTCCTTGAGCGCCTCCTCGAAGACTGCCGTCCCCTCGAAGCTCTTCATCAGCCTGCCCAGGGTGATGTTGCTGAAGTTGGCGAACTTGCTCAGGGCCCCGGCCTTCCTGGCGACGTTGATGAGTCTCCGCTTGAAGAGCCCGGTCTTTGTGACAGCTTCCCTGATCGTGTGGTCGAGGTCCTTGTTAGCGATGGTCTTCAGGAGCCTAGCGACATACCTTGCGTCTACCTCGCCGACGGTCTGGGTGACCACCATGTAGGTCTCCTGCTGGACGCCGACCGGGTAGCCTGTGTCCTCCGAGATTATGTGGCCTATCAGCCTCGCCAGCGTCCTATTGACGAGGCTGCCGAGGTTGGCGTGGACTATGACATTGTCCTGCCAGTCCTCGACGATGACCCGCCTGTCGGTGGGTATGGGGAAGCCTGCCCTGTGCTGGTCGACGAGCTCAATTATCGCCCTGTTTATGGTCTCCGGGTTCGCGGGGTAGACCTTAGCCAGTTCGGCGGCTATCTCCTTCGGCTTCCGCCCCCCGTTCAGCCCATCCTCGACCTGCGCCTTGATCCTGCCGACCTCGAGTGCCACGTCGAGGGGGACCGGTATCTCCTCGCCTATCCAGCTCGGTATGGCGCCCGTCGGGTCGTCCTCCGCCTTGACGTAGATCTTGTCGTTGTGGATGTTCAGTATCTTCCAGGGGCTGCCGCGGAGGGTGAACTTGACACCCGGCTTGGCATACTCGGCGACGAACGCCTCCTGGAGGATGCCGACGGGGGACTCGTCCTTCGCCTCCAGCACGAGGTAGTCCTTCTCGTCCGGTATCATGCTCAGGTTGTTGAAGAAGTAGGTGTAGATCGTCTTCCTGCTCCCCTTCGGGCGGATGATGACCTCGTCTTGGGGCGAGACCCAGGCCAGCCTGGGGAACCTGTTGTGCATGTAGTCGGCGACGAACTTCACGTCTTCGATTGTCAGGTCGGCGTAGGGGTATGCCCTCTTGAAGAGGTTCTGAACCTGAAGGAAGTAGAGCCTGCCCCTCTGCATGAGCTCCGCTGTGATCTGGTTCACCATCACGTCGTACGGCTTATCAGGCACCTGGAGGGGCTCCATGCTCTCGAGGAGGGCGCGCCTGCAGATCACCATCGACTCCATCGTGTCGTCGCTGTTCAGGCTGACTATCACGCCCTTGGAGACCCTGTCGAGCCTGTGGCCGCTCCGGCCAACGCGCTGCAGGAGCCTCGTGACCTGCCTGGGACTGTTGTATTGGATGACGAGGTCTATGCTGCCTATATCGATGCCCAGCTCCAGGCTGCTCGTGCAGATTACGGTGCGGAGGTCGCCGTTCTTCAGCCCCTTCTCGGCCGCTATCCTGCTCGTCTTGGCGAGGCTCCCGTGGTGGATGCTTATGGGGAGGTCCAGGTTCCAGAGGTTGAACCTACTCGCCAGGACCTCGCTCGTGCTGCGGGTGTTTGTGAAGATGAGGGTGGTCTGATGCTTCTCGATGAGCGCCCTCATCGCCCTGAGCCGCGCGGAGACCTCGGGGTGGGTGAAGAGCTTGGTCGCCACCTCGTAGTCCTGCTCCTCCGGCTGGGGGTAGATGATCTCGAACTGGGTCTCCCTCAATGCGGAGATCTGGACTATCTCCACGGGGCGATCCACGCCGACGAGGAACTTTGCCACCCTGTCCGGACTACCGATGGTTGCGCTGAGGCCGATGAGCTGCGGCTCCTTCGCGGTCATCTCCCTCAACCTCTCCAGCGCGAGGCTCAGCTGGCTCCCACGCTTGTTGTCGGCGAGCTCGTGTATCTCGTCGACGATGATCCACCTCACCGACTTCATGTACTGCTTCAGGGTCCTGCCGAGGAGGATCGCCTGGAGCGTCTCCGGGGTAGTGATGAGCATATCCGGTGGGCTTATGCGCTGGCTGTTCCTCTCTTGGGTGCCGGTGTCGCCGTGCCTGATCCCCAGCTTGATGTCGAGCCTGTTGCACCAGTACGTCATCCTGTCGAGGATGTCCCTGTTCAGCGCCCTCAGGGGCGTTATGTAGAGGATGCTTATCCCGGGTCTCCTGCCCCCCGCCATCAGGAACCTGTCCATCACCGGGAGCATAGCCGCCTCCGTCTTCCCCGTCGCCGTCGCCGAGATCAGGAGAACGTTCTTCCCCTCGAGTATCAGGGGGATGATCCTCTGCTGTGGCTCCGTCGGCTTGTCGAACCCACGCTCATCTAGGAGCCTGCGGACGGGCCTGCAGAGCAGCTGGAAGGCGTTCTCCTCGGTCAACTCGGCTAAACCTATCAGAGGCTCCCGATAAAAACAATACCTAAACCCAGAGCCGGGCCCCATCATCAGAGCGCAGAAAAAAGGTAGGGGGGTCCCCTCTGATTTCTCATGAAATGACCCCTTCCCGCTGAAGGCGCTTTAAAATGGCTCCTTTCTGCTCCCTATCTGTGCAGAAATGCATCAATTTAAGCCCAAAATGCCTGAGCCACAAACCCAAGAACGGATTGGAACCAGTCAAACCCGCTCCTCAAAATGAATATTTTAATAGACACTACCCCTCTCAGGGAGGGTAAGGGGAGACATCATGTCGGGGAAGAAGGGCTCGGAGAAGGAGCTCATTAGCAAGGAGAACTTCAGCGAGTGGTACGACAACGTGCTACTGGAAGCGAAGATCGCCGACGACCGCTACCCCGTCAAGGGCTTCACCGTCTACACAGGGTGGGGCTTCAGCATCGCCAAACGGATCATAGCGATGCTCGAGGAGCGGCTTGAGGCGACGAACCATGAGCCGATGCAGTTCCCCGTCGTGATACCCGAGGACAGCTTCCAGAAGGAGTCGGACCACATAGAGGGATTCAGCGCGGAGGTCTTCTGGATCACCCACGCGGGCGAGAACGAGCTCGACAGGCGGCTGCTGCTCAGACCGACGAGCGAGACCGCCATCTACCCGATGTTCAAGCTCTGGATCAGAAGCCACGCGGACCTGCCGCTAAGAATGCACCAGACCTGCAACGTCTACCGCTACGAGACAAAGGCGACGAGGCCCCTCTACCGAGGACGCGAGTTCCTCTGGAACGAGGCGCACACGGCCCATGATACCTACGAGGACTCCGAGCGTCAGGTCAGGGCAGGCGTAGAGGCATACAGAAGCGTCTACGACCGCCTAGGACTCAGCTATATAGCGCTGAAACGGCCGGACTTCGACAAGTTCGCCGGCGCGGATTACAGCATCGCCTTCGACGCCTGGAATCCGGATGGCAAGGTCAACCAGATAGGCACAGTTCACCAGCTTGGGCACAACTTCGCCAAGGCCTTCGACCTCACATACGAGGACGAGACGGGCAAGCAGGTCCACGCCGCCAACACGTGCTACGGGATGGGCTTCGGCAGGGTCCTCGCGGCGGTCATCAGCCAGCACGGAGACGACCACGGCATTATCCTGCCTCCGGTCATCGCCCCGAGGCAGGTTGTGATAGTGCCTATCCCGATAAAAGGGAAGGAGGCAGAGGCGAAGAAGTACGCCGACGACGTGGCGAAGACGCTTGAAGGCGCTGGCGTCAGGGTCGCACTCGACGACGATGACCGCCTCAGGCCTGGGGAGAAGTTCTACAAGTGGGAGATGTACGGCGTCCCCCTAAGGATCGAGATCGGGCCAAGGGAAGCTCAGTCCAAGACGGTCACCATCGTCCGGCGGGACACCTTCGAGAAGGTGAAGGCGGACCTCGCCCAGCTAGTACCTACAGTTCAGAACCTCCTCGCAAGCATCTTCGAGAACCTCAACGACAGGAGCAGGAAATACATGGAGAGTAAGCTGACTAACGTAAGGAACGTCGATGAGCTCCGCGACTACATGGAGGAGAAGAAGATCGCCAGGATAAACTGGTGCGGGGACAGGCAGTGCGCAGACAACCTCAAGGAGAAGGTCTCAGGCGAGATAAGGGGGACCCTCTGGGAGACCAACGAGGAGCCAGATGGTCCTTGCATCCTGTGCGGCGACCAAGCGAAGTCAGTTGCCTATTTCTCCAGAGCGTATTAGAAATACAACGTTAGTAATCAGGATACATTTTTCATATTATCATCGACCATCTGATCAGGGGACACCCCTTTTAGAGTGCCTGACCTATCTTACTCACCGTGGATGAGTTCTACAGACCTGCCGAGGACTCGATGCTGCTGCTAAGGTTCGTCATTAGGCTCGTTGAGGGTTCCGTACTGGACATGGGCACTGGAAGCGGAGTTCTTGCAGTCGAGGCAGCCCTGAAGCCCGGCGTGACCAAAGTCCTAGCCGTCGACATAAACCCGGCGGCGATAGAGGAGACGAGGAGGAGGGCCGCAGAGCAGGGGGTCACAAACAAGATCAGCTTCAAGGTTGGCGATTTATTCGAGGGGATTACGGAGCGCTTTGACTGGATAGTATTCAACCCTCCCTACCTACCAGAGGAGGGTGCCGAAGATCCGTCATGGGAGGGCGGTCCTAAGGGCACCGAGATCACTGAGAGGTTCCTCAAAGAGGCTGCCTCATACTTAAAGAAAGACGGCTCAATCCTTCTCGTCTACTCAAGCCTAACAGGTCTTGACCCAAGCGAGTACGCCGAGTATGACTGGGAGATCCTTGAGGAGATGCCCCTCTTCTTCGAGAAGCTGTACTGCGCCTGTCTTAGACCCGTCAGCCCATCTTGACGCCTATTGCGAAGCCGACGATGAAGCTAGAGGCGAAGGGGAGGTTCCCGACTATTGTGGAGAGGACACCCTCGAGGACGCCTACGCCCCCAATAACGCCGTGGGCCCACTCCTCGAGGGCGCCGTAGTTGATGTTAATTATCCCCTTATAGGCTAGGAGCTCAAGGGCGACGAAGGCTAGGCCTAGTAAAACAGCGGTCAACTTGGCGACCTTCTTCAGGGCGAAGCCCACGCAGAGTCCTCCTATTCCCCCAACGCCGAGCTGGGTGAGCAGAGGCGTCAACAACCCGTCCATATTGAAGCTCAAGATAAGAAGCTGCCCGGGCACTTAAAAGTGCGGGGCTCTAGCCCCGCACGATGTGGGTCCCCGTCTTCCCCTCCAGGGCGTCGGCGGCCTTCTCGAGGCTGGTGATTATCGCCACGTCGCCGCCTCTCTCCACGAAACCGAGGCAGGCCTCGACCTTCGGCCCCATGCTCCCGGCGCTGAATTGACCATCCCCCATCCTCTTCCTTGCCTCAGAGAGTGTCATCCTCCTGATCGGCTTCTGGGTAGGCTTGCCGTAGTTCTCCATGGCGTACTCCACGTCGGTGAGTACGAGTAAGATGTCGGCCTCGACCTCCTCGGCGAGCTTGGCACCCGCCCGGTCCTTGTCGATGACCGCGTCGATGCCCTCGAGCTTCCCCCTTCCGTTGATTATGACGGGTATGCCGCCCCCGCCCGAGGCGATGACTATCATGCCGTCCTCGACCATCCGCTTGATCGCCTTAGCCTCGGCGATGCCCAAGGGGGCTGGCGAGGGGACGACGCGCCTCCATGTCCTGTCGCCGGTGGGGCGGACCTTCTTCACCATGTAGCCCCGCTCCACCGCCAGCCTCTTCGCGACTTCCTCCGTGTAGAAGGGGCCAACCGGCTTCGTTGGGTCCTTGAAGTCGGGGTCGTCCTTACCAACTATGACCTGGGTGACGACGGTGACGACGTCCTTGCTGTCGCCCTCGAGGATGTTGTGGAGGTTCTGCTGCATCATGTAGCCTATCTGACCCTGGGTCATCGCGCCCAGCACCACCAGCGGCTGCGCTGGGACCTGGTCGACCGCTGCCTCCTGCTGGATGGCGAGGTTGCCGACCTGGGGGCCGTTGCCGTGAGTTATGACCAGCTCGTAGCCCCGCCTCACCAGCGTAGCTATCTGCTTAGAGGCAGTTTCGACATTCTTCATCTGCTCCTCGAATGTCCCCTTCTCCTCAGCCTGCTTGATGGCGTTACCGCCCAAGGCGACCAGCACACGTTTTGCCATATGTCTCCACCGGTTAAGGGATAAGACAGGGTAAGCTGGGGGTCTTAAAACAGTTACCCCTGCTTAACGGATTAGTGAAAAACAAACAGAGTCGGGGGTTTCAGAATAAGCTCTTGAAAGGAAGCTACTTGATCTCCATCTCTATGTAGACGTCGTTGGGGACCCTGATGCGCATTATGCTGCGCATAACCCTGTCGCGGGCGTCGATCTCTATAAGCCTCTTGTGGACCCGCATCTCGAACTTATCCCAGGTCTTGCTGCCGTCGCCGCACGGCGTCCTCCTCGTCGGCACGATGAGCTTCTTCGTCGGCAGAGGTATGGGTCCTACGAACTTGACGCCTATCTTCTGGGCGATCTCCCTGATCTCGTTGCAGACGTCCTCGAGCTTCGCTGTGTCGGTGCTCGTCAGCTTGATCCTCGCCCGCCGCGCCATGGTTGTTCCCCGTCTTGTCAGATCGCCACGAACTTAAGTCTTCCGTAAAAAAGGGGGTGAGTCTTACGACTCGATCTCCATCACAATGCCCGCGCCGATGGTGGTGCCCATGTCCCTCAGGGCGAACCTGCCTAGCTGCGGGAAGTCCTTGAAGGTCTCCATCGCGACAGGCTGCAGAGGTACGAAGCGCACGATTGCTCCGTCGCCTGTCCTTAGGAAGGATGGGTTCTCCTCCACGACCTGTCCACTTCTGGAGTCGAGCTTCGCCAGAATCTGGTCGAACTTGACCGCGACCTGCGCCGTGTGTATGTGCAGCACCGGCGTGTAGCCGACGGCTATCGTCGTCGGGTGGTGTATGACCACGATCCTACCCTTGAACGCCTTGGCAACCTTGCATGGCGTGTTGGGGTGGCTTGCGACCTCTCCGCGCTTGAGCTGCTCCCTCGTGGGTCCCTTTACGTTGAAGCCGATGTTGTCTCCGGCGACAGCCTGCTCCAGCCTGGTGTAGTGGGTCTCTATGCTCTTGACCTCGCCCTTTAGTTCGCTTGGCTCGAAGATTATTGTGTCGTTGACCTTCAGTATGCCCGTCTCAACCTTGCCGACCGGTGTTGTGCCTACGCCCCTGATCGAGTAGACCTCCTGCACGGGGATCCTCAGGGGCTTCTCCGTCGGCTTCGCCGGCATGGTGAACTCATCAAGTGCCTCAATCAGTGTCGGGCCCTTGTACCAGGGCATGTTGGTGCTCTTCTTGACGAGGTTGTCGCCCGTCCAGCCGCTGACTGGGACGAACTTGATCTTGCTGACGTCGTAACCGACTACCTGGATGAGCCTAGATATGCCGTCTTTGACCTCATCGTACCTCTGCTGGCTCCAGTTGACCGTGGGGTCATCCATCTTGTTGACTGCAACCAGCATCTGGTTTACTCCGAGGGTAAAGGCGAGGAAGGCATGCTCGCGGGTCTGACCGCCGGGGTTAGTGCCTGCCTCGTACTCGCCGCGCTTCGCTGAGATCAGCAGGATGGCTCCGTCGGCCTGGCTCGCGCCAGTGACCATGTTCTTGACGAAGTCCCTGTGGCCGGGTGAGTCGATGACCGTGAAGAAGTTCTTGTTGGTCTCAAGCTTGTAGAAGGCGAGGTCGATGGTGATCCCACGCTCGCGCTCCTCCTTGAGCCTGTCGAGGAGCCAAGCGTACTTGAAGGACTCCTTGCCGGAGGCCTTCGCCTCGGCCTCCATATCCTTAACGTACTTCGCGTCGATGGCGCCGGTGTCGTAGAACAAGTGGCCGATGCTCGTGCTCTTGCCGTGATCTACATGACCTATGATGATCAGGTTAATGTGTGGCTTCTGTTTTCCGCTCATTTCTTTAATCTCCTACAGATTGGAATTGGTATGGTGCATAAAAAGGTTCGGTTCTTATAAATAAAGATCGTTTTTTTCTGTCAGAAATCGGTGAAGAAAAAGTATCTTAAGCCCTCCACCGTTCATGCGTAAAGTTTAAAGATGTTTGCCTACACGGGAGTGTGGAGAATCATTTGACAAACGGGATGTTCGCAGGCCGCAGGCTCAAGAACACACGTAGGAGGCTGCGGTACAAGAGCAAGGACTACGTCCTACGCCTGAAGAGGAGGGAGGAGAAGAAAGACCTGCTCGAGGGCGCGCCCATGGGCAGGGGGATAGTCCTCCAGAAGGTAGGCGTAGAGTCGAAGCAGCCCAACTCCGCCATCAGGAAGTGTGTCAGGATCCAGATCATCAAGAACGGCCGCCTCTGCACAGCCTTCCTCCCAGGAGACGGAGCCCTAAACTTCATTGACGAGCACGACGAGGTCACCATCGAGGGGATCCACGGTCCGCGCTCGAGGTCGATGGGCGACATCCCTGGCGTGAGGTATAAGGTCAACGCCGTGAACGGCGTCCCCCTAAGGCTCCTCGTCATAGGCAAGGTTCAGAAACCGGCCCGGTAAAAGCTAAGCATTTTGTTAGCTATTTTACGGAGGGCGTCTCGACGCCCCATCCGGGGTTGTTGCGGTTATAGCTGCAGAACATACCATCTCTTGGAGATTATTACTTAGTCTCCTTGATCCTCAGGCTTGGTATGAGGTTCAGGACGAGCAGTGCCCCCGACAGGTAGAAGCAGGGCGTGATCCCATAGGCACTGAATATCCAAGTCATTATGATGGGTCCGAATATCGACCCCAAGTCGAAGAAGGTGCGGTATGTACCTATCGCGGCTCCCCTCAGGGACGGATCGACGGCCTCGGCCGCCAGCACGGGACAGACTATCCATATCGCCCCCGTCGTGACACCGAGTACGCTTATCACGGCAACGATCCCGAGGAAGGATGAGACGAGGCTAAGGGCGACGATCATGACCGCGGTGCTCGCCAGGCCGAAGATCAGCACGGGGCGCCTCCCGACCCTATCGGCTACGGCGCCCATCGTAAGCATCGCTACTACGTACCCGACCGACCTCGCCCCCATGAAGAGGCCGATGTCCGCCAAGGAGAAGCCTAGACCCTCGTTAGCGTACAGCGGGAAGACCGTGTAGAGTATGCCCGTGCTCATGATGAACTCGGCTAGCGTCGCACTTGAGACTATAAGGAGGGTCTTGTTACCGAACACCTTCAGTAGGGACGATAGGGAAATAGACGCCGTCCTCGGCTGGGCCCTCGACTCCGCCCTAATATTCCTCGGAGCCATAATGATGATTATGCTTATCACGACGAGGATCGTCGAGAGGAGGAAGCCCCCCTTGAAGCCGAAGGCGGTTATAAGGTAGCCGCTGAAGGTCGAGCCGAGGATCGTGCCGAAGAACTCTATGCCCTGGAAGACCCCCATGGCACTTCCTCTCCGATCGACGGGAAAGAGGTTCACTATGAAGGTCATCGAGACGGCGAAGAAGAGGGGCGCCCCTAGCCCCTGAAGGGCCCTGCCCAAGATGAGCTGGAAGGGGTTGGAGACATACATGCAGACCGCGGTTCCCAGGGCAGTCAGCACGAGCCCAAGCACCATGGGGGCGTAGTAGCCGTACTTCGACGACAGTATGCCACTAGGGACCTCGAGGAGGACCCTGCTCACCCAGTAGCCGGCGACCGCGAGACCAATCCAGACGCCTGTCGCGCCGATCTCCTTCGCGAATATCGCTAAGAGAGGGTTTGTGAGGCTTGTCGCGAACATTGCAAGGAGCGCGATGACGCAGAGAATGTAGTAGGAGAGGGAGTACCCCTTCAGCGACATCTTGTAATACGTGGTCGGGAGACCGGGTTAAAAGACTGATCGTCTTCAAAAAGCCTTTTATTCATGTACCCTCCTTTCGTCTCTCACTATTCGAGGAAGTGGCCAAGTGAGCGAAGAGGAAGCTGTATCGAAGACTTCAACCGAGATCAGGCTGTTCGGTGAGTGGAGCTACGACGGCGTTGAAGTAAGGGACATAGGCCTGAGGCGGTACTTGAAACTGAAGCCGATATACCTCCCCCACTCGGGTGGGCGCCACGAGGCCAGAAAGTTCCGGAAGTCGGAGATGAACATCGTCGAGAGGCTCATCAACGACCTGATGAAGCCCGGGAGCAGTGGCGGCGACAAGAGCAGGATCACAAACGCCGTCAGGACGGCATTTAAGATCATCAGCCTGAAAAGTGGCAGGAGCCCCATAGAGGTCCTCGTCAGGGCGGTGGAGAACTCAGCACCCAACGAGGACACGACGCGCATCGGCTTCGGCGGCGTCGTCTATAGACTCGCCACCGACATAAGCCCCCAGCGTAGGATCGACCTCGCCCTCCGCTACCTCGTCAGAGGAATCAAGGAGCAGACCTTCGGGAACAGGAAAACCCTCGAGGAGACCATAGCGGATCAGCTCATAGGCGCCGCGAATAACGATAGCAACAACTTCGCAGTCCGGCGCAAGAGAGAAGTTGAGAGGGTAGCCTTCTCCTCAAGGTAAACAGGCTCGTTTTAAATGAGGCCCCCGGTGGCGAAGGCCAGGAGCCCGGTCAGCATCCAGTATAGGACCCTGTTCTTCACACGCCGGCTGTTCTCCCTGCTCGGCTCCCTTAATAGCACAATAGACCCGTGGATGAGGCCCAGGTCGGTGACGAGCACGAATGGGACGTACCAGATCGAGACCAAGCCGAGGTAGAGGGGGAGAACCGAGGCGGCCACTGCCGAGAGGTAGAAGAAGACGGCGGCGTATGAAGCTATCCGGGGCCCTAGAGAGACCGCTAGGGTCCTGACGCCCTCCTTCCGGTCCCCCTCGACGTCGACGATGCCCTTCGTCACCTCCCTGCCGGTGTTGGAGAGGAAGGCGAGGAGGCTGAAGAGGAGAGCGGAGCGAGTGTTTGAGGTCAGTAGTCCACCGTATATGAAGGAAAGTGCTATGCAGGTGCTCACCATGAGGTTCCCGGGGAAACCGGTCCTCTTCCCCCAGCTCGAGTAGACCATCATCACGAGCCAGGCGAAAAGGGCTACCCCGAAGCATTCTAAGCTCGTCACCCACGCCGCCGCTAAACCTATGATGCTGAGGAAAGCCGAGAGGGCGAGAGCCTCCCCGGGTTTGACTGAGCCGCTCGGGATTGGCCTACCTGGTTCGTTGACTGCGTCTATCTCGCGGTCGTAGTAATCGTTCACCGCCATGGCACTACCCGTCATGGTGAAGCCTGTGACGAAGGCGAGAGCCAGATAAAATAGAGGTATCATGGAGGTCAAGCCACCCGTGATGACTACGCCGACGAGGACGCCGAGCCCGAGCATCAGAGCGTTCACGGGCCTAATTATGCGGACAAAACCGCCCAGCTGACCCATACCGAATAGGCTGATTAATGTCTCGGATATTAAACATGTTTCATCAACACCTTTATTGTCAAGAATTATTGAAAATTTTAATCTCGGTCTACCTAATCTACAGTTGGTGCTCGGCTTGGAGTTCAACGCCTTCCGTGTATCCCAGCGGAGGGGCTGGGAGAGCTCCGAGATCTATGTCTCGGTGTTGATGGCTCAAGAAGTCATAGACAGGTGCGCGATAGATAGGTGGACGCCTCAGAACTAGGGGGGCTACCAGAGGTTCCTCATCGCTAGCCAGCTCAAGGAGGGGCGAGGCAATGCCGTGCGCGCGCGGGAGATGGGCTGCTTCCCGACCTCGATCCTCGTGAACATAAGGGGTGA
>CAZVMI010000006.1:0-28555 GCA_964628365.1 uncultured Candidatus Bathyarchaeia archaeon
GTGGCTAAACCATTATAGGCTGAGGCTGATCTGTTAGTCGGATCGGAGATGTATCAGGAGACCCTGGTGATACTGAAGCCCGACGCCCTCGAACGGAACCTGAATGGGGCTCTAATAGACCGGTTCGAGAGGGCGGAACTCAAGGTGCTCGACATCAGGTATTACGCCAAGGTCGACGAGGCGCTGCTCAGGAAGCATTACCCCGATGCCATGGCTGAGAGCCTGGGGAGGAAGGCTCAGCAGGCGACAACCGGCATCGTGGACCCGGTCGCCCACGGGATGAAGGTCCTAGAGAGGCTCAGGAGATATTTCACCAGGAGCCCCGTCATAGCCATCAAATTCGGCGGGGAGAACGCGATCCAGGTCGTCAGAAGAGTCACAGGTTACACAGACCCGGCCACGGCCGAGAAGGGCACCATCCGTAGCGACTACGGCGTGGACAGCATAGCGAGGAGCACCGCCGAGGGGAGAGCCCTAGAGAACCTCATCCACGCCTCAGGCAACCCAGAGGAGGCGAAGGCTGAACTCGCCCTCTGGTTCCCCTGAAAAGGTCTACCTCTCTTTCTTGCCCGCGATGAAGTCCTCGACCCACTGCTTCGCCTCGTTGTCTGGCACCTGGACCGGCGGATGCTTGAAGCTGTAGCTGCTGATGCCGAGTAGGGGTCCTGAGACGCCGCGGTCGAGGGCGATCTTCGTCGCCCTGATGACGTCTATGACGACGCCTCCGCTGTTCGGGCTGTCGTTGACGAGGAGCTTCGCGTCGAGGACCAGGGGAAGGTCGCCGAAGGCTCTCCCGTTGATCCTGAGATAGCAGACCTTGTGGTCCTTCAGGAACGGGACGTAGTCGCTCGGGCCGATGCGGGTCGGCACGTCGTAGGGTATCAGGCTCTTCACGGCCTCCGTCTTGCTCACTCTCTTCGTCTTCAGCCTGTTCTCCACAGTCATGTTAAGAAAGTCGGTGTTCCCACCGATGTTCAGCTGGTAGGTCGAGTCAATCTTGACTCCGCGGTCGTAGAAGAGCTTCGCCAGAACGCGGTGCACTATTGTGGCTCCGACCTGGCTCTTGATGTCGTCCCCGGCTACGGGGAGCCCCGCCTTCTCGAACTTCTTCGCCCACGCAGGCACCGAGGCGATGAACTCAGGGATGCAGTTGACGAAGGCGCAGCCGGCGTCGAGGCACGCCTGGGCGTAGAGCTGAGTCCCCTTCTCGCTCCCGACAGGCAGGTAGTTCACAAGCATTTCTGCGCCTGAGGCCTTCAGCTCCTCAGCGATGTCCACGGGCTTCATGCTCCTGTCAGCGTGGAAGGCCTCGTACATGTGGGGCGCTACGCCGTCTGAGATCGGTCCCGTCTTTACCTCGACGCCTATGTGGGGGACATCGCTGAACTTGGCGCAGCAGTTGGGGTGCGCCCAGATCGCCTCGGAGAGGTCCTTTCCGATCTTTTGCCTGTTCACCTCGAAGGCGGCCACGAACTCGACGTCCCTTATGTGGTACTTCCCGAAGTAGGCGTGCATGACTCCGGGGATGTCCTCGTCCTTCTCGACGTTTTTATAGAACTCGACGCCCTGGACGAGGGCCGAGGCGCAGTTACCGACTCCTGCGATAGCGACCTTGATGCCCGTCTCCTCCGCCTCCCTACTATCTAGGTTACGAAGATGCTTTGGGCGCTGCTCCTTTAAGCGTTTCCACCGCAGATGTAGGGCGAGGAAAAGAGGAGGGGATGAACGGGGGCTACGTCGCCCGCTTGTAGGTGCCTGGCCTCGGCGAGTAGATTGTGCCGTCCCTCATCAGTACCGCTATCAGCTTCGCCGCCTCAGTCCTGTTGATGTTGTGGTCGTTCAGCAGCGTCTCGTAGAGGTCATCGTCCCTGATGGGGCCGTGCTTCTCCAGCTCGGCGACCACGCTGAGCACCTTCTGGAGCTGCATCTGTAGGCTCCTCGGCTTGCCCGTGTAGAGGATGTCTATGTCGATCTCGCCCGTCGTCACGTCGATGCCCACCTGCTCTAGGCTGCTCCGCATCAGGGTGATCACGGCCTCCGTGTCCTCAACCGACACCTCGGACCTCAGGTGGGCGCGTGCCCGGGCCTCCGCGAGCCTGACGAGGCTCTCAAGCTGCCTGGCCGTGATGCTGACCGCGGACTGCTCTCCCTCCGTCTGGGACGCCGTCCTCATCTTGACGTAGAAGTCCCTGAACCGGTTGATCGCCTCATCGGTGAGCACAGGCTTCAGCCTCTTCGCGTAGCTGATGTACTTCCTGAGCAGCTGAGGATCGATGGGGGATGTGACCGCAGTCCCGGCCGCCCTGTGGAGCCCGAGGATGTGCTCAGCCATCCTGATGTCCCTCTCAACCTCAGGGATGTCCTTGAGCACGAAGATGAGGTCGAATCGGCTGAGTATGGTGACCGGCAGCGAGATGTTCTGGCCTATGGTCTGGTACGGGTTGTACCTGCCGAGGGTCGGGTTCGCGGCTGCGAGGATGCTCGTCCTCGCGTTCAGCGTCGCCACGATGCCGCCCTTCGCTATCGGCACGATCTGCTGCTCCATCGCGGGGTGTATCGCGCCCCTGTCCTCCTCCTTCATCTTGTCGATCTCGTCGATGCAGCAGATCCCCTGGTCGGCTAGGACGAGGGCACCGGCCTCGAGGATGAAGTTCCCGGTTCCCCCCTCCTTCACTACGGCGGCGGTGAGTCCGGCGGCCGTGGACCCCCTCCCCGTCGTCATAATCCCCCTCGGCGCCGCCCTCGACGCGAACTGGAGCATCTGGCTCTTCCCGGTGCCAGGGTCTCCGACGAGGAGGACGTTTATGTCTCCTCTGATTCTGACGTCTGGAAGCTCCTTTGTCACGCCCCCGAACATAAGGTAGAGGACCGCCTCCTTGATGGTCTCGTTGCCGTAGATGCTCGGCGCTACAGACTGGAGGAGCCTCCTGTGCACCCATGGGTCCTCAGCTATCTTACTGATCGCCTCCTCGTCCTCCGGCGTCAGCTCCGCGAGCTCGAGGTCCCTGCCGCTGATCTCGATGTTGTTCGCCTCGAGGATGAGGTCGAAAATCCTGAGCAGCCCGCCGCGGCCGAACCTCTGGACGAGCTCTATGTAGCCGGTCAACGCCACCCTGTCCCCGGGCCTGGCGAGGTCGACGAGGTCGTCCTTGAGGTCGATGTTCAGGCTCCTGGGCAGCTGGCCAGGCGGCAGCTCCTCCGGCCTCTCCTGGATCGTGAGCCTCTGGGAGTCGATGAAGACGGACTCCTTTGGTATCAGCTTGAAGCCCGCCTTGTTCTTGCAGTCAACGTTCGAGCACTTCTGGGGAGTTACGAACGTCTGTCCGTCCTGCTCGATGTATATTGGGGAGTCGCAGGCGGGGCACCTGAACGCCGCCCTGACGACCATGGGTGTGGCGGCCGAAGCCCTGACGATGATGCCGTGGACCATGACGAGCCTGCCGATGTGTTCAGACCCTATCTTGCGGAGCGGAGTATCAGCCGGGAGGTTTCTGAACCTGACGTAGATATTCTTCACGCCCTCCGCATACACGGAGTCCTTGAGCTTCAGCTTCGACCTTACGACACCCGAGAAGGCGGGGATAAACCCCTCCGGGTCGCCGAGTATAGCGTTCGCGAACTCCAAGTCGAAGGTATAAAGGTCGTTGAAGTCGACGTAGAGTGACTTCGACCCCTTCACGACCATCTCGGAGACCGCCTGATCGTACTTCAGGCTCCCTTTTGCGTCCCTGTAGTCCTCTATGAATCGGGCGAACTGCTCGTCGGGGGTCGTCTGCCTAGTCAACTAGCCTTCCCCTACCCTGCGCATCTCGGCGCGCCAACCCGATATGGTCCTCTGGACATCCTCGTAGAGCTTGGCCTCCTCTGGCTGAAGCCCCTTAGGCGGCTGGGGTGCCTCTGCGGAGGCCAACCGGATTATCTTGCCCACCCTGCTCTCAAGGATGTCCCTGTAGCGGGCGAGCACCCTGTTGAGCTGCTCCCTCCTCGCCGGGTCCTTCGCCGCCTCCCTCGCCGAGGAGGAGAGGGATGTGTAAGCCCTCTGGAAGAAGCCCTCCGGCAGCGGCGCAAGAGGCCCTGTGGGGTTGAGCCTCTCCCTGAAGTGGATCTGGGTCCACTCGTCAACGGTCAGCCCCTCGTCGACGAGCTTGACCAGGCCGACGTTGGCGAGCTCCCTCGCGGCCCAGAGGGGGAGGGTCAGCTCCTTTCCTGTCTCGGACTCCTCGATGACTATACCCGGGGTCTCGGTCTTCGGTATCTTCCTGATCGTCACTACCCTAACGATCCTGTTTTCGTATTCCTCCGACCCGGACCCCGCCCTCTTCAAAGCTGTCGATTACCATATCCCCTTTGACAATCATTTAGGACTATTCTCTCATTCGATGAGGGCTTTCCGTCGAAACCATCTTTTAAATCTAGCCGTTACAAACGGGATAGAGAGATGCCTGAAACTGGGGACGCCGCGGACGGCGTCGAGGCGTTGGCCAGGGTCGTCACGGAGCTCGAGGCTGATCCCCGAGTGAGGGATGCCGTCGAGGGGCGGATGAGGGAGTTCCAGGAGGCCAACTTGGCTGACTCGGCTAGGTGGTTCGAGGAGCTGACCTACTGTCTCCTCACCGCCTACTCCAGCGCCTCCATGGGGCAGAGGTGCGTAGACGCCCTCTGCACAGGAGACACACTGACCAAAGGCAGCCTGGAGGAGGTCAGTGTATGCCTAAGGGCGCAGGGGCACAGGTTCGCCGACAGGAGGGCGGAGTACATCCTCCTCGCCCGCGGGCACGCCCCCCACCTGAAGCAGATAATAGAGAGCCAGCCCGACTCGAAGGCAGCGAGGGAGTGGCTAGTCGAGAACGTAAAAGGCCTCGGGATGAAGGAGGCGAGCCACTACCTGAGGAACGTCGGCTACCTCGACCTCGCCATAATCGACCGCCACATCCTCGCCCACATGAGGGAACACGGCCTCGCAGACACTGATGCGCGAAAAGGGATCACCATGAGAAAGTACCTAGAGTACGAAAGGACGCTGGAGAAGGTCGCGGCCAAACTAGGAATGCCCCCCGGCAAGATGGACCTGTACCTCTGGTACAAGAAGACTGGCGCTGTCTTGAAGTAGCCCCAATCTTTTAACGGCCGAGCCGATAATTTACCCGAAGGCCGATGAGGGTTAAGGTCGAAGGCAGGACTCTGCAGCTCTGGACCCTCTGGATGGAGGGTGGGGTAGTGAAGATGATCGACCAGAGGCTCCTCCCACACAGGTTCCAGATAGTATCTTTCAAGACCTACAACGAGACTGCTCATGCGATAAGGGAGATGGTCCTCAGAGGCGCGGGGGCGATAGGCGTCGCGGGCGGCTACGGGATGGCCCAGGCAGCGGTAGAAGCAAAGGACCTGCCTCCGAGGAAGTTCACCGCCTACATGAGACATGCGGCAAAGCTCCTAAAGTCGACCAGGCCAACGGCCGTCAACCTCCCCCACGCCGTCGACAGGTGCCTAGCCGTCTCCTCGAGGGGGTCCGTGGAGAAAAGGGTCGAGAGGATCGTCGAGGAGGCCGACAGGATCGCGTTGGAGGACCTCGCCGCCTCCCAGGCGATAGGTGAGCACGGCTCCGAGCTGATCAAGGACGGCTGTCGCATCCTCACCCACTGCAACGCGGGGGCCCTAGCCTTCATCGACTACGGCACAGCCCTCAGCCCCGTGAGGTTCGCCGCAAGGCAGGGGAAAAGGGTCTTCGTCTACGTCGACGAGACCCGGCCGAGGAGCCAGGGGGCGAAGCTGACGGCGTGGGAGCTCCAGCAGGAGGGCATCCCCTACGCCCTCATCGTGGACAACGCCGCAGGCTACTTCATGAGGCGGGGCGAGGTCGACGTGGTCATCGTCGGCGCAGACAGGATCGCGGCGAACGGGGACGTCGCAAACAAGATAGGCACCTACGAGAAGGCTGTCCTCGCTCACGAGAACGGCGTCCCCTTCTACGTCGCCGCACCACGGATGACCTTCGACCCAGGATGCCCTACAGGCGACGATATCGTCATTGAGGAGAGGAGCCCTGAGGAGGTCAACTGGGTCTGGGGCGAGGACGAGGGCGGTTTCCTGACGAGGGTCAGGATATCGGCAAAGGAGACTCCTGCGAGGAACCCATCCTTCGACGTAACCCCGGCGAAGTACATCACGGGCATCATCACGGAAGCCGGAGTGCTGAGGCCGCCTTACGATGAGAGCATCAGGAAAATCCTCTCCGAGCCGAAGAGGGGCAGCCTGGGCTGACCATATTGCTTAAATTTCCGTCTAGCTAACCTTTCACGGGTCCCTGCCCGCCCTAGCTCAATGGCAGAGCACTCGGCTGTAGTCTCCGCCCCGCGGGGCGAGGGCAATCAGGCCTTGAGCAGACACCGAAGGGTTCCAGGTTCAACTCCTGGGGGCGGGACCACTTTTCAAAAAAGGGTTTACTTCGCCAGCTTCTTGCCCGCGAGCTTCTCGACGGCGACTATGACCGCCTGAGTCCCCTTGTCACGGAGCCCCTCGGCGTCGAGGTTCCTGAACATCTGCTGGACCACAGCCGTCTCGACCAAAGGTGTCTTCGTCTCAGCTGCCGTCTCCATGATGATGCGCAGGTCCTTGATGTAGTCCTTCACCTTGAAGCCCGGCGTGTAGTCACCCTTCAGCATCTTTGGCCCATTGTTGGCGAGCTGCCAGCTACCGGCGGCGCCCCCAGAGACCGCTGCGAGGACTTTATCCACGTCGACGCCCGCCTTCGACGCGAACATCAGAGCCTCCGCTACGCCGAGGACGTTGACGCCGACAAGGATCTGGTTGACTGCCTTGCAGACCTGGCCGTCGCCATGGCCGCCTATGTAGGTGATGGTCTTCCCCATCGCCTGGAAGACTGGTAGGCACTCCTCATAGGCTTCGGCGTCGCCTCCGACCATTATGCTCAGGGTCGCGTTCCTCGCCCCTATATCGCCTCCGCTGACGGGGGCGTCGAGCATCCTGATCCCCTTCTCCCCCAGCTTCTTAGCGATCTCCCTGGTCACTATAGGGGAGATGGTGCTCATGTCGACGACTATGGTCCCAGGCCTCGCACCGTGTATCACGCCTTCCTTGCCGAGGAGGACCTCCTCGACGTCCTTGGAGTCGGTGACCATGTCTATGACGATGTCGGACCTCTCGGCGACCTCCTTTGGAGACTTCACGGGCTTAGCCCCGGCTTCCAGGAGGGGCCTCATCTTCTCAGGCGTCCGGTTCCAGACCGTGAGGGGGAAGCCCGTCTTCAGGAGGTTCGTGGACATCGCCCCGCCCATGATGCCCAGACCTATGAATCCTATCCTCTTCATATGTTACACCGAGAAACTACTGAGGCTGAGACTCTAAACCTTTTCGAGACTCTCAGCCGCTCTTAAGTACCAGGAGGTAGAAGCTGCCTGAGATGCCGAGGAGGATCATGGCGATCCCGAGGATTAGCATCGTGTTCGCCTTCCTCCTGTCGTAGGCCACGCCCATGCTCCTATAGGCGGCAAAGAGGCCGACGAACATGAACGTGATCATGATCATGCTGAATATGCTCTCGGTGAGGGTCTGCCCGTTTATGTCGGCGACAGAGCTCATCTCGCCCGTATTCTGATTGACGACTAGGGCTGGGGCGCTGTTTAGGATGTCGTAGACGCCGCCGGCTGAGACAAAGATTGTGAATGCTATTATTATGATGAGCACGAGGTTGGCCGGGACCTGGAGCCCCCTCTTACCCCTCTTGCCGCCGAGAAGCCTTCCAAGCCTTTCGCCTATCGATGGTATCGAATTCGCCCCTGAATTGTGTTAGGTATGCAGCCTCGCAATATATCCTTTTTCTCGCTAGGTCTTGCCATGGGTTTAACGCCAGTAGTACTCGACGTATTTCAGGAATTGGTGAAACAATTTGAAACAGTCTTAGTGGAGCTGAGGATAAGGTTATGCCGTGAGCTCACGAAGACTTACCTCTCCGGATGCACATTCTTCAACAAATCATACAGGTACTCCTGATTCTCACAGACCTCAGATTATTAGACCTCCTTCGGTACTCCTTGAATACGGGCCCGAACTTCTCCCAGTAACTCACGAACTCCTCGGAGACAAGGTCTGATACAAGTAAGGGATCAATCAGACCCCTCTTCACCAGAACACCGGCGCCCTCAAAGTAGTGGGAAAGCAGGTCCATGCTCTGATACGCCTCTGGATTGCTGGGCTCGTATTTCTCCCTCCAGTCGTCGAATCCTTGGAACTTCATGTCGAAGGCGGTCTTGTGTAGGGCTGCGACCCAGTCCTTGTTGTAGTACTGGCTATAGAGCTGCATGAAGAGTTGGGCCTGTCGGGTCTCGAGGGTTTACTTCATTTCCTTTGGGTGGTTCTTAGGGTCATCACGTAGTAGACGGCTGCCACTAGGACTCCTGTTGCCGCCACCATGTAGTAGGCGGCCTGAATCTCAGCTAGGTCAACCAATCATAACACCGTTTATCTTTAAGAGCCTATGAAGGATAAAATCTGCTGTAGCCTAATTAGAGCCGCAGTCTTAGTTTCAGTGGCAGCCTAAGATGAAGTTTATAAGCGGCTCGGGCGCCTACTCCTTGGGATCGAGGGGTTTAATTGCCTCAGAAGATCGTCTGCTCAGGCTGCAACGAGGTCCTCTACGAGGGTGAACTCCTCAAGTCGCCTCAGGACGTCATCAAGAAGTACGAGGGCCACTGCCCAAAGTGCAAGAAGGAGCTGAAGTTCTCAACAGACGGCGTCGTCGTGACCCCATACGAGGTGTAGCCGGTCTAAGCAACTCTCCCGCTACCTAGATAATAGTTTTAAAAGGGATGCCGCTAACTGAATACCGGTAATTTGGTTTGGAGCTCAAGAAGACTCACATTTACGCATACCACGCCGAGCATGGCAACATGGTCGACTTCGGCGGATACGCCATGCCGGTCTGGTACGAGGGTATCATCCCGGAGCACAACGCCGTGAGAAACTCGTGCGGCATGTTCGACACGAGCCACATGGGCAGGGTATGGGCTGAGGGCCCGGACGTGGCGAAGTTCCTCGACTACGTCGTCACCAACGACCTGAGCGGCCTGAACGAGGGGAACGGAGTATACTCGGTTATGTGCCTCCCGACGGGCGGCATAGTCGACGACCTCATCCTCTACAAGATGGGGCCCGAGAGGTTCTTCGTCGTCTACAACGCCGGGAACAGGGAGAAGGACTTCGCCTGGCTCAACAAGAACACGAAGGGCTTCAAGGTCAAGCTGACCGACGTGAGCAACAAGGTCGCCATGATAGCGGTCCAGGGACCTAAAGCGGTAGAGGTCCTAGGGAAGCTCTCCGACATAAACGTCTCCGAGGTTCCGAGGTTCAACATCGCCTCCCTCAAGGTGAGCGGCATCGACTGCCTCGCGGCACGCACGGGCTACACCGGCGAGGACGGCTTCGAGGTCTTCGTCCTCGACTGCACCCTCGAGCAGCCGGAGAAGGCGCTGAAGGTCTGGAACGACCTCGTCGCCGCCGGTGCCAAGCCGTGCGGCCTCGGCGCCAGGGACAGCACTAGGCTCGAGGCGGGGCTCTGGCTCTACGGCAACGACATCGACGAGTCAATCAACCCCGTCGAGGCCGGCCTCAGGTGGGTGGTGAAGATGAAGAAGCCCGGATACTTCATCGGCAAACGCGCCCTCCAGAAGATCATAGAGGAGGGGGTGAAGAAGACCCTCGTCGGCGTAATGATGGAGGAGCGGGGCATCCCCCGCCACGGCTACGAGATACTCGACGGCGAAAATCCCATCGGCCTCGTCACCAGCGGGGGGATGAGCCCGACGCTGGACGTAGGCATAGCCATGGGCTACGTCCCGCCTGAGTACAAGGAGCTGGGCAGGGAGGTCAACATCAGGATCAGGAAGAGCCTGGTCAGGGGAAAGGTTGTTAAGCACCGCCCATTCTATGATGAGACCAAGTACGGTTGGAAGAGGGATAAGTGATGGCCGACGAATACAAGATTGAAGCCGGTCTATACTACACGAATGAGCACGAGTGGGCTAAGCCAGGCGACGGCGCTGTGCTCGTTGGAATTGACGACTACGCCCAGTCCCAGCTCCACGAGATAGTCTACGTCGAGCTCCCCCAGGTAGGAGCGGAGGTCAACCAGGGAGAGGCGATCGGGGCCGTCGAGTCCGTGAAGGCGGTCTCAGACACGTACAGCCCCGTTTCAGGGAAGGTCGTGGAGGTCAATGAAGGCCTCGTTGATAGCCCCGAGAAGATCAACTCCGACCCATACGGCGAGGGTTGGATAGCAAAGATCGAGCCGAGCAACCTCGAAGCGAACATCGCGAAGCTTATGGACGCCGAGAAGTACAAGCAGTACCTGGCGACGCTGAAGCATTAACCTTTTTTCATTCCTCGGGCGGGGGTTCCCGAGTGGCCAAAGGGGTCAGGTTCAGGACCTGATGGACTAGTCCTCCGTGGGTTCAAACCCCACCCCCCGCACCATTTCAGGTAAATCCGTTGAAGTGGACTTCAGATAAATGGGTCCAATTGATATTATTCTACTGTAAATTCTCTTCGGTATTCGTAGATTCAGGAAGTTATTCTATCTAGAAGGTCTCTCCTTCTAGCCGAAATCGAAATCGGACAAAACCTTAGAGATCGACTCCGGCGTGAACATCTTGTCATCGTTTCGTTTCGAGAGGAGCAAGCCGACCATTTCCGATTCTTGAAGCCTCTGTTCGGCGACCTCGAACTAGGATAGGGCGTCTAGGAACCCCAGGATCTTATAGTCCGTGAATGTATGCTTCAGTTTGTCCCAACCCGTTCCGGTTTGATGCAGGGGTTGGCTTCACTTGAAATGTTTTAAATGATGCCTTCACCCACACTCTCTTGGTGAATGTTGTGTCTGAAAAGTCTTCGATCCTGAAGGAATACGCCGAGTACATATTCGGCACCATCGATAAGGCCGTGGAGGGGCTCACCGAGAAGGAGATGATGTGGAGGCCAACGGAGCAGTCGAACAACATCGAGTGGATCCTCAACCACCTAGCCAGGCTCAGCAACGTCTCCCTGCCGAGGATAATCAGCGGCGACTCGAACTACATGCCCAAAGGCTGGCCACAGGACTATAAGGACCAGCACTATAAGATGGAAAAGATGGTCAAGGACATCCAGGCCGGGAAGAAGGTGGTCCTCGAGGGCATAGGGAAGCTGACGAACGCCCAGCTGGAGGAGGAGATACCCCTCTGGGGCGGGAAGCAGAAACGGAAGACCGGGCTCTTCGCCTACCTAGGCGAGCTGATCCATCACAAGGGTCAGATAGCATACATAAGGGGCACCGTCAAGCGGCTCAAGGAGAAGGACCCCAAGTTCCTGGCCTAGGAACCCAGTTCAACGACTGACTCGGAAACCCTTTTCTCAGCTTATTTTCAGTCAAGGAGATCTGGAACAGCTTAACAGACGGACCCGCTTGCCCTGACAGAGATTATCTATTTTTTTAACGGATTTTTTTAGTGAGTGTAAAATCTTCACGAGATTATTGGGTCGAAGCCTTTTTTCGGGTCTATTGTCTGACTCAGGGGCCTCCAATCGGCTGAATGACCACTAATTATATACGCACATTAGACGAATGATTTACACGGAAATTCTAGGTGAAAAGAATGACAGTAAAGACCAACCTGATTAAGGAATTCGCCCTGATGGGTCTCGACAGACTCGACAACGTCACGAAGGACCTGAAGCCGGAGCAGCTAGACTGGAAGAGCTGCCCCCAGGCGAACACGGTGAGGTGGGTTCTCACCCACGTTTCGGAGGTACTGAACGTCTATATGCCAAAGTTCCTCGGCGCAGCACCGCCGAATAAGTGGCCAAAGGACTACGTCGGGAATACGAGCTACAAGCTGGAGAAGATAAAGAAGGACATAGAGAGAGGGAAGAGAGGCCTCAAGGCCGGGCTCAACAAGCTGACGAACGAGAGGCTGGAAGAGGAGATCAGTGGCTGGGCCGGGAAGAAGCCGAGGCAGTCATACATAATGCTGATGGTCGGTGAGATCTTCCACCACGAGGGGCAGATAGCCGCGATACTAGGCGTCGAGAAGCGAATCAAGGGGCAGAAGTAGCCCCACCCACCTTTTTATTCAACGGATCAGGAACGCTACATGTTACGGGGGAGGCCAGCCATGAGGATCGGCATAACCTGTTACCCTAGCGTCGGAGGCAGCGGCATCCTCGCCACGAGGCTCGGGGTGGAACTCGCGAAACGGGGGCACGACGTACACTTCATCACGTACGAGCGTCCGGTCGCAATACAGGGCGTCGATCAGGAGGGCGTCCACGTCCACATGGTCAACGTCGTCGAGTACCCTCTGTTCAAGTACCCGCCCTACACCGTCGCCCTAGGCTCCGCGATGGTCAGGGTCTCCGAGCAGCAGAAGCTCGATGTTATGAACGTCCACTACGCTATCCCCCACGCCACAGCGGCGTTCCTCGCGAGGGAGATAACCGGCGTCCCGTACGTCGTCACCCTCCACGGCAGCGACGTCACTATACTCGGCAGTGACCCCTCGTACATGGCCGTGAACACATACTCAATTAACAGGGCCGACGCCGTCACAGCCGTCTCCAGCTTCATGCAGCGCGAGGCATACGAGAGGCTCGCAATAAAGCACGAGATCAGGGTCATCCCCAACTTCGTCGACCCGGACCTCTACAACCCTGCCCCATGCGAGGAGGTGGAGAGGGGGCCTGAAGGGGTCGTGATAACCCACGTCAGCAACTTCAGGCCGGTTAAGCGTATTCAAGACCTCGTCTACGCGATGAGGATGGTAGTCAAGGATGCTCCCGGCGCCCAGCTGATGCTCGTAGGCGACGGACCGGACAGACACAGCATAGAGACGCTGATTGAGCAGCTACACCTCAGGAGGAGCGTCACCCTGACGGGCTTCAGGAACGACGTCGCCAACATCTTCAGGTGCAGTGACGTAGGCGTCCTCTGCTCCGAGACGGAGAGCGCGCCCCTCACCCTCCTGGAGGGGATGAGCTGCGGCATACCGATAGTAGCCACAAGCGTCGGAGGCATACCCGAGATAGTCCAAGACGGGGTGAACGGCCTCCTAGTCCCGCCGAAGCAGCCCGAGGAGCTGGCCGAGGCAATACTTAAGCTTGTCAAGGATGGGAAGCTGAGAGGCAAACTCGGCGCAGCGGCCCGTGGGACCATCTTAGAGCGGTTCACGGCCGAGAAGGTCGTCAAGGCCTACCTTGAGACGTTCGAGGGGGTCATCAAGGTCTAGAGGTTCACGTAGAAGACCGACGAGTTGGGGGTCCCTGCGGAGTACTGACGTGCGAAGAGCCCCGTAAGGTCTCTGACCCCGGAGGCCGCAGCCAAGTCGATCCAGAGCCAACTGACTTCCTGCCCGTACTTCTCCGGGCTAAACCTGCCGAAGGCTGAGGAGAGGTAGCCCTCGACCTCGCCCAGGAGGACCTGCTTCGCCCTCATCTCATGTAAAAACTTGTCTCTCTCAACGACCTTCCCGAGCTTCGCCTTGACAGCGTCTATTTCCGCCATTAGGTCCTGCCGCCGTTCTAGGAGCTCTGAGTATGCGGCGTCTATGGTTTTGCTTATATGGATGTGAGCCTCGAGGAGCTTCTCCTCGTTTCCCTCCCTCTTCGCTTGGACCCAGGCGCTCAAGGCGTCGAAGAGCTCCTCCCTGTCCAAGGTGGGGAGCCCCCTCAGAGCCAGTTTCTTGGCCATGGCCTCGTTCCAGGGAGTGTTGTAGAACGTCCTAGTGTACCTGAGGTAGACGGGGAACGGGATTCCCAGCGCCCTGGCGCCAGGTATCACCTCCGCGTAGTAGCTCGTCTCCCCAGGCCCCCCGACATGGGCGAGAACAGGGAGGACGGAGTCGATTATGATCTGCCTAGAGTCGACTCTAGGCGTTATACTGCCCGCGATCTCAGAGAGGTCGGGCTTGGCGGCGTTGAAGGAATATTCGTGCACCTCGCTGCACCTTCCGCACCTCCCTTGGACTGAAGCTGCAGAAGAACAATCGACCCTCCTATACTTCAGCTCGATCCTATTCCCGTGGCAGCTAGGGGTTGAGCATTCGATGAAGAAGGGAACGTAGTCGTCATCCCTCCTCCCTATCTGGGACCTGAAGCCGAGCCCCTCGATGATGTCGACGGCCCCATTAGAAGCCTCTATGAAGAAGCTCCTCTTCGGCTCGCTCAGGAGGAGCTCGTAGCCCGCCTGGAAGAGCCTCCTCGCCTCTGGGTCTGAAGCCACGAGGAAGGGGATGCCAAGACCCCCCTCGACGTTAACAAGCGACGCTAGAGTCTTAGTCGACCAATCTGAGACGTTCTCCGTGGAGTAGTAGCCGTTCTTAAGGATCATGGATATGTGTGAGAGATTCTGCAGCGCCCTCTGCTGGGTTCCCCGCTCAGCCCCCCTGAGGAGACCTCTGTAGTTACCCTCAATCTTCTCGATGGTCTTCCAGAGCCATACTTCATCCGGATTGGGGAGGTTGTGGATGGGGGAGCCCACGAACTCTGGTGGCGCAGGGTAGGTCACGAGGAGCCCGCGGGATGAGGGACTGGGAGTCCTCATGTTCAAGAGCTCCGGCTGGACCCCATCATAGTCGGCGACGAAAAAGATTGGAACGAAACCATCCCTGCCCAGGTGACTGATGGCATGGATGTAGACTATCTTGTTCAGTATGAGGCTCGAGCCGCCGAGACACATCGGCTGCTGCCCGGCCTCGATTACGCCGTTGAAGAGGCGGTCCAGTGCCTCGGAGACGGGGCCGGTGAGGACGCCGAGGCTCCTCATCTTCCTCCTGATGGTCTTCGCCAGTTCCTCTGTGCTCGCCTCGTCTGGCTTGTAGCTCTTTCGGGCCTCGACTAGAGCTTTATATGCCTCTCCCATGGTATGTGGGATGAGCCCCCATAATTTCTTGGCGGCCTCGGGGCTCTCGCCTCCGTAAAGGTATCTCGTGTATAGGTTGTGTAGGGGCGTAGCATTTTCATCCAAGGCCAAGGCAGAACCCTCAGGGTTATAACTGCTGATTCTCGGGAGCTAATAAAAACCCTTGCAGAGTCGCGGCTACCCCAGCTTAAGGAGCCTCGCCGCGTTTCCGTAGAATATCTTCTCGACGCTTCCCTCGTCGAGGCCTATCGCCCTGCACTCCCTAACCTGCTCCTTAAGGTAGTCCTCCGAGAAGCCCCGTGGGAAGTAGCTTGAGTCCGTGCCGAAGACTATCCTCTCGGCCCCGACGGTTTCGACGGCCTTCCTGAAGAGGTCTCGGAGTGTGAGGGGGTATGGCATCCAGGCCATCCACTGGTTGGAGCCAGAGGTGTCGATTAGGACGTTGGGGCAGCTCCAGCATAGCTGAAGGAGCTCCCTGAGGTAGCATGCGCCGAAGTGGGGGATGACAAACTTCAGCGTCGGGAAGGATGCTGCGACCTCCCAGAGGCTGAGGGGGTCGAGGTTGTGGAGGTTCCTCGCGGGGCCTCCACCCCCTCCCAGAACACCAAAGTGAATGAGGATGGGAATATCCAGCCTCTCAGCGACCTCCCATACGGGGTAGGCCGCCTTGTCATCCACTGGACGTGTCAGCGCCGAGGCTATCATCTTGTATCCTCGGAGACCTAGCTCCTTCACCGCCCTCTCCAGTTCCACGGCGGCGTCCTCCGAGAAGAGGTCGTGGTGGGCGAAGCCCGTGAACCTGTCAGGATGCATCTTCACGATACGTGCAAGGTTGTCGTTTCCGCCGCCCATGACGAAGTTGACTCGCTCGACGCCCTTCCTGTCCATGTCGGCGATCCAGCGCACAGCCTGCTCCTCGTCCGTATGGCTACCGGACTCGGGCGGGTCGAAGCCCCATCTGTGCCTCCACTCCTCACGGTACCTGGCGGTCTGCCCTATGATTATCCTCGCCTTCTCCTCGCCGTATCTGTCGACAATCGCCTTGCTATAGCTGGAGCCGCCGCCCGTTGACCTCTGGATGGGGAAGTGGGCGTGGAAGTCTAACACTTTGAGCCCGTATAGGTTCATTTGAATTGCCCCGATACTGAATGGGGCTCAACGGTGGGTTTTAAGGGTTTATAGTAGGTTCTCGGTCTTCTTAGCCTCGTAGAAGGGGCTGCTACTGGCAAGGGACTCTTCCAGGAAAGCCTCGGCGTACCTGCAGTCCGCCTGCGCACCTCTTAGCTCCGCTTTCTTCAGGCTGAACCTCTCATAGTAGCCCCACGGGAACTTAGCGAGCTGACTCTTGTAGTAGCCGAGCGCCTCCTTCTTCCTGTCGAAGGACTCTGTCACGTCGACGAGGATGTGGGGATTTGGGATGAGTGTGTTCACCTCCATGAGGAGGAACCTATCAACGAGCCATGGCTCCGAATAAGCTGTGGTATGTGCCGCCCACTCTATCGCCTCCTTAACGGCTTCGTATACTAGCTTGTGCTCCATGTGGTAGTCGAATGGGAGGTGGGTTATAACTGCCCTCGGCCTTCTGTCCACGATAGCGTCAGATATCCTCCGTATCGGACTGGTGCTATGTACGACCTCCCTCTCCTCGAAGATAATGGGCTCGGATACTCCGAGAGCCTTGGATGCCTTCAGAAACTCGCCCCGTCTCTCAGGTGGATTACAAGTCAGGCAGAGGATATCGACGCTTTGTCCCCTCGTAGCGTGTAGCGCCAGTGTTCCTCCGCATCCGAATGTCTCATCATCGGGGTGTGCGACGACTGCTAATATTCCTTCAACCATCGGTACGTTCTAAATACTGGATGGTTAAAGAGGTTTCCAGTCTAAAGTTTTCGAGCGTTTTCACCTTTTCTTCGCTTGATTCCTTTAAGCCAACCCTCATCCAGTTTCTTGTGTGTAAACTTTTTTCCGTTTTCGCCAACGTAGCTCGCGACGGTCTGACCAAAACCAACTAGGTAGTATTTATAGATTGTGAACCCCTCGAGGCCTGCGGGTCCTTTGGCGTAG
Source organism: uncultured Candidatus Bathyarchaeia archaeon (assembly GCA_964628365.1). Classification (GTDB taxonomy): domain Archaea; phylum Thermoproteota; class Bathyarchaeia; order TCS64; family TCS64; genus UBA8941. Next base: position 16,970 of record CAZVMI010000006.1, read on the forward strand.
ATCTTACCGGTGCTTACGCCCCCCTCCGCTCCTAGTCTGTATCTGTAACCGTCGCGTGCGCAACCTAATCTTTCAAGGATAACGTCGCATGAGGATGGATAATATGTATAGATGATATTTATTTAAAATTCATAAACTTATAATATAAATTTGCTTTTAAGGATTAGTTTGGGAGCTACCGAGGTCACATGGCGACTCAAAGCACATTGGAAATCGTTAGGTGCTCTAAATGTCATAGTGTTGTGCCAAAACAGGTCTATTGCCGCAAGTGCGGACAAGTACTCCTCAACGCTACGCCTGTAACTTTATCGGAAACTGGAAATAAAGATGATAATCAAATAATATCGCCAGTCCCTGAGCCAAGAAAAAGCTCGACCAAGACCTCGACTTCTAGTAGCCGTTCAAATTCCCCTAAGGCTAGTGCCTACGAGCAATATCGACAATTCCGTCGAGAAGATAAATTGATGGAGAGTGCTAGACGGAATGCCCTCGATCAAAATCAACTCCAGAATGGGAAGGAATTTCCAAAGAACGTTATGAAAAATGATACCCCAGAGGTTGTGAAAATGACACCTCCAAAGGTTGAAACAGAAGATGATCCTGCAGCCTTAGAAAAAATCAATGTTAAAGAGGAGAGACCCTTGGCGCAAAATGATGATATGAAGTTGTACACGCCTGACCCGTACGCTAAAGAGATTATTGAGAAGATGGCGAAGCAAGTAAAATACGAGGTTAACATCGTTCAGCTTTTTAAAGACGGCCAGGTGCCAGAGGAAATATTCACACGCTTGTTCAACAGTATGGCCGACGAAATTAGCGGCCTGATGACCCGCAGAGAAGAGGTTGTAAATGAGCTGGATGGCTTAATGAAGGGGTACGAATCTACCGTCTTGTCAGCTCAACAGGGAATGAAGCTGCTTGATCTCCGGAAGTCACTAGACGATGTTACTGAAGAAGAGTACGTCATCAAAGCAGCAGCGTTGAATTGGGACATTGACCACTATGGGCAAAAAATCTCAGAGGGCCGACAAAAGGCTGAGTACCTAAGATCACTTGGCAATTTAATCCCCATCGAGGAAGTTAACGAGCTAAAAAAGATAGCCGCCAAATGCATGGAAACATCATCTATGAAGCATATTAGTGATGGCACACGGGAAAAAATTAAGAAGGCGATGCAAGAGGCTTCATCCATTTTCAATGAAATATATAAATCTTAATCCTCGTTATTTTCTTGATTCATTTTACTCTTTTCGTTAGGATTTCTTCACTTACACCCACGTTCCTAGAATACAAAGTTTCAACATCAATAGACACTTTCACCCATCTCTCCCATCTCTAGGATGCTGCGTCTCATTTAAGAGGCCTGAATGGGTGGATGGGCACTGCGAATGGTCACCCGTGTCCCGTACGAGGCCAGCGGCGGCTTCGAGCCCGCCCTGGAGATGCTTGAGAGACGAGCCGCGGCCAGGCTCCTAGCCACGGGCGTCCAGGGGATCGACCACCTCGTCGGGGGACTAGAGCCAGGCCTCATGTACCTCTTCTACGGCACGGAGAGGGGCGGCCTCCCTGACAGGCTCCTTCATCACCTCCTCATAGAAGCTGTCAGGGACGGCGAGGGGAGGGCGATCCACGTACTCTGCGGAAACTATCGCCGCTCCAGGACCACCCTCGACATGGAGCTTCTCCTCAGCCTCGCCGAGCGTGCTCGCCTAGACATCCGTGAAGCCTTCGGCAGGATCCACATCGTCTGCGCCTTCTCCGAGCGGCAGCAGGTAGAGGCCGCCGACCACGTCGAGGAGATACTCGGAGAGGAGGAGGGCGTCAGGCTCGTCGCCGTCCAGCAGGTCGCTAAGCTCTTCTCCGGCCCCCCGCTGGTCGGAAAGGTGATCCCGGAGGACCTCGGAGGCATGGCCTCGCGCCTCAAGAGGCTCTGCGGCGAGGCCGGTATACCTCTCATCGCCACGTGCGGCGTCTCCCCATATGGGAGACCCGTACCCGTCCCCGACGGCGGCAGCCACCTAAGCCACCTCGCCAAGGTCTCATGCTACCTCAGGATACTCAAGGGCGGCGGGGCCACCGCCTACCTCCTCAACCACCCTGACAGAGCCCGCGTCGGCAGGAGGATCGACGTCAACGAGGAGGGGCTCGGCCTTGGCAGGACGACTAAGACGAATCGCCAGAGGCTCCGGGAGCGGATGCTCTGCCTCAGGGACCGCTACAGGTGCGCCCTCTGTGACGACTCGACGCGGGCCGCCTTCGACAGCCTCTGGGCGGCGTGGTCCGCAGAGCAGGACGCCATGAGCTACGGCGACGCCCTCTCCGCCCTCGACCTCCTTGCCTTGGCCGCCTCTGTCGACAGCCGCCGCGAGATAGAGGCCCTGAAGGCGGCTGGCGCAGAGGCCAAGCGGCTCCTCCAGAGGCTCACGGAGGGGAACAGGCTTGAGGGCTGAGGGCTGGCTGACGGACGTCGCCCTCCGCGGCGACGAGGCCATCCTCTGGGTCAGAGACTCCTCCGGCGGCCGCATCAGGCTTACCGATAGGTACCACCCGGACTTCTACGCCGAGCCCAGAGGCGTGGAGCCGTGGGAGCTTAAGAGCCTCCTCGAGGAGCACCCCAAGATCAGGGGCATCACCATCGAGACCCGAGTCTCCTCCATAAGCCGCGACGGGGAGAAGACCGTCGCCAGGGTCAGGGTCGGCAGGGTCGAGGACTTCCGCCAGGTCTCGGATCAGGTCGAGGCGCTCCCCCTCGTCGCCAGGGTCTACGACGTCGACCTACCCCACGAGCTCAGGTACCTGAGCGAGAGAGGTCTAACCCCTATGGGCAGGGTCGAGGCCGACGCCGACGAGGAAGGAAACATCACATCCATAAGGCCCCTAGAAGCTGACCTCGAGCCCGAGCCACCCTCGATAAGGACCCTGATCTTCGAGGCTGAGCTGGACGAGGAGCACGGAAGCATCACCACCATGAACCACCTCATGAGAGCTGAATACACCTTCGAAGGCGACCTCATCCCCGTCCTCCACGACTTCGTCGATTACTTCGCGGATGTTGACCCAGACGTCGTCTGTTCAAGCCAGGGCGATCTTGAACGGCTCGTTAGCCTCTGCAGGCTCCACGGCGTCAGGAGCTCGGGCCAAGAGTCTGGTGGCGGTCCGATCCTCTGGGAGGGGCGCGCACGCCTCACTCCCCACACCTACCGGCGCCTCGGGATCGCGGGCCTGGTCGAGCGGGTCCAGTTCACCAAGGCGCCGCCGAGGCTCTCAGCGGACTGGGCCGCCGGCAAGTGCATAGACAACAGGCAGTGCTACGACGCGCGGCGCCGGGGCATCCTAGTGCCGAGGGCTGACGACTACCAGCCCGTCACCACCCTCGCAGAGCTCAGCGACACGGACAAGGGCGCCCTGATACTGGCGCCGACCGTGGGCGTCCACGAGAACGTCGCCCTCCTAGACTTCGAGAGCATGTTCCCCAACCTCATCATAAGGAGGAACATAAGCTACGAGACCATGGGGAGGCCGGACGCCCCCGAGGGCTTCATCGCCGACTTCACCAGGGACGCCCTCGGTCGCCGCCTCCACTTCAAGAGACTACGCAGGGGGCTGCAGAGGGGGTCCGAGCGGTGGCTCTGGTGCGAGGAACGGCAGACCGCCCTCAAGGAGATGCTCGTCGTCATCTACGGCTACTCCGGCTGCTTCGCCAACCGCTTCGGAAGCATGGACGCATACATGGAGATCAACCGCCAGGCCAGGGACGGCCTAGTCGCGGCGATGAACGTCGCTCGCTCCCACGGCTACAGTTCCCTGTACGGGAACAACGACAGCCTCTTCGTCACCCGCCCGGACGCCTCGCCGACTGACTATGAGGCGCTGGCCGCCGAGATCGCGGGCGCCGTCGGCCTGCCGATGGCGGTGGACAACGTCTTCCGCCTCCTCGTCCTCCTCCCGAAGAAGGCCGAGGCGGAGATAGGCGCCCTCAACAGGTACTACGGCGTCACCCTCGCCGGAGACGTCGTCTGCAGGGGCATAGAGCTCAGGCGCCACAACACCCCGCCGTACGTAGCCGAAGCCCAGATGAGGGTGATAGAGGCAATCCTGGGATGCGCCTCCGCCGAGGAGGCGGCGACCGTCGGCGTCCAGCGCGCCCACGACGCCGTCGAGGAGGTCTGCGCCGGGCTCGCGGAGGGCTCCGTGCCGCAGGAGAAGCTCAGGGTCTCAACCATCCTCCGCAGGAGCCCAGCGGCGTACTCCACCCGCCCCGGCCACGTGGCCGCCGCTGAGGCCCTAGCCATGAACGGCACAATGGTCGAGGAGGACGCCGTCGTCGACTACCTCTACGTCGACGCCGGGAGCCATAACCCCTTCAGAAGGGTGAAGCCAGCCGCCTACGCAGGCGGCAGGGTCGACCTGGGGAAGTACGTCGACCTCGTCAGGGAGGCAGCCGAGAGCGTTCTCGCCCCCTTCGAGGGCCCCGGCTGACGAGGCGTTAACTATAAAGACCACGAGGCTGCTCTTAACCAGAGATCGGGATGTCTGACATATCGCAGTTGCCACCCAACGTCCAGGAGCGGATAGCCAGGCTCCAACAGCTACAGAACACAATGCAGCAGCTTCTGGCCCAGAAGCAGAGGCTCGAGGCCGAGATGAGCGAGTCCGAGAGGGCGCTTAAGACCTTGGAGGAGACCCCCGCGGAGGCGAAGACCTACAGGTCAGTGGGAGCCATCCTCGTTGAGCGCGACAGGGAGACGCTGATGAAGGAGCTTAAGGAGAGGAAGGAGTTCCTGGAGATGAGGAAGAAGGTCCTCGAGAGGCAGGAGGACAAGACGAAGGAGAGGCTCCAGGGTCTGCAGGAGACCCTCCAGAAGGAGCTGAGCGGCGCCCAGTAAAAATTGTAGAAAAGCTCCCCTAAACTCACTTCTTCAGCAGCTTAGAGAAGCCACCCGGCCTTTTCTGCTGATCGGCCGTCGCCTTCTTAACGGCATCGTCGCTCCTCCTCAGCGGCGTTGGGTCGACGCCGAGCTTGAAGAGCCTGTTCATGGCGTCGACGGCGTCTGCTGAGGCCCCGTAGTCCATGCTCGCCAGCCTAGTGGTAGGAACGAAGATGGTAGTCCAAGGGATGCCATGCCCGACGCATTCCTCCAACATGCAGGCGTTCAGGCCAGAGATCGCGCCCTCCCTAACCGGCGTCCCTCCGGCCCTGGGCGTGTCCCTCGGGACCGAGGAGAACTCGAAGAGCTTCCCGTCAGATGATACCACGCTGAAGGGGAGTCCTTCCAGGGCGATGACCTCCGACACCCCCTTCCTCTTCAGCCAATCAGTGAGGTTCTTCCCGATGAGATAGGAGCCCTCAGCGGGGATCATACTCTCGGTGACGACGAAAAGGAGTTTTCTTTCCTCGTCACAGTAGATCCTAAAGCAACTCGTCTGCTTCCCGTCGACCAGGAGGACTAAGGGAGGAATATGAATTGACTTCACATTGGCGACCTCCTTGAGCCCCTTGTTCCTGGCGATGAACATCAACGCCGTGTTGGCGACGAAGCCTGCCCCAGCGAATCCGAGGACCGCCGTGTAGCCCTTATCCTTGAGCTTAGCTGACTCGACTATGCTTACCTCAGACATAACATCAACCCTAGAGACGCATCATCCTGATTTAATATATTCCAGCGGAATATTAAGGTGAGACGCCGAAGCTGTCCCGAGGGAGTCACCGTTTGGAACTCGATTACAGTGCCTTGAAGAGCAGCATCAAAGGCAGGGTCACCGTCCTCTGCCACCACAATGCCGATCCTGATGCCCTATGCTCGGCCTATGCATTGAAGGAGCTTGCCATGAAGCTCAATGTGATAGAAGCCAAGGTGATCGTCCCAGGTGGCTTGAGCACCCTCTCAAGAAGGGTGGCAGAGGAGTTCGGCATCGAGGTGGGGGAGGAGGGCTTACCGGATGACGTTGATACAGTGATCGTCGTCGACACCGGCAGCATTAGCCAACTTGAGGAGTTGGGGCAGTGGCTCATCAACTACGAGGCGACGAAGATATTCATAGACCACCACATCCGTTCACCCGAGATAGAGGCCATAGCCACCTCATACATCGTCGACGAGTCGGCAGCCTCCACCTGCGAAATCGTCTACAGGATCTACGAGGCGCTGGGAGTCGAGGTAACGGAGAAGGTAGCGAAGATCCTAATCATAGGCCTCGCATTCGACTCCAAGCACTTCTCTATAGGGGGGGCAGAGACGTTCAGGGTGTCTTCTGAGCTTCTACGGCACGGTGCAGACCTGTCAAAGGCTTGGGCGCTCCTGACGTCGTCGATGGGGACGTCGGAGAGGATAGCCCGTCTCAAGGCATCTCAGAGGATGAACACATACAGGCTCGGCGGGTGGCTGGTGGCCGCCACGAACCTTGGCTCTTTCCAGCCCTCGGCAGCCCGCGGCATACTCGGCCTCGGCGCCGATCTAGTCATAATAGCGGGAAACGACAAGGAGAGGCTTAAGGCGAGTATGAGGTCGACGAACCAGTTCCACGTCGCAACGGGTATCCACCTCGGCAGAGACATCGCACGGCCCCTGGGCGAGGAGTTCAAGGGCGCCGGAAGCGGCCACCCCACCGCGGCTGGGGTGAACGGCGAGGGAAACCACGAAGCGTTCCTTGAGCGGGCCGTAGAGATCATTAAGTCAAAGATATCAGAATCTAATAGGTGCCTCAAGTAATCCGTATAGGTCTCAAGACCTGCCATATACCTTAGATATAACTAATATATCGGGAGGCGTTCCTTTTATCGAAATCTCCGAGGGGGCCGAGCTTTGGGCATCGTCGAAGTCAGGGGCCTAACCTACTCCTATCCCAACGCCTCAGCCCCGGCCCTCAAGGACGTGAACTTCAGCATAGGCGAGGGTGAGTTCGTCCTCCTCACCGGGCCAAGCGGCTGCGGCAAAACGACCTTCTGCAGGTGCATCAACGGCCTTGTGCCCCACTTCTACAACGGCGATATGAAAGGCGAGGTAGTGGTCGACGGTCTCTCCACCCTGGATCATGAGATCGTGGAGCTCGCGCAGAAGGCCGGCCTAATCTTCCAGAACCCGGACAACCAGATCTTCGCCCTCACTGTCGAGAAGGACGTTGCCTTCGGCCTAGAGAACCTCGGTGTACCGAAGCAGAGGATGGTCGAGGAGATCGATAGGGTCCTCAGCCTTGTAGGCATACAGCAGCTGAAGGAGAGGGGCACCCACGAGCTTTCTGGTGGCCAGAAGCAGAGGCTCACCATCGCTGGTATCTTGGCTATGCACCCGAAGGTAATAGTGATGGACGAGCCGACGAGCTTCCTCGACCCCCTCGGGGCGAAGAAGATCTTCGACGTCCTCGCCGCCCTGAATAGGGAGCATGGGATGACTATCATCCTCATAGAGCACCGCATGGACCTCGCCGTCAAGTACGTCAACAGGATCATCATCTTCGACGAAGGAAAGGTAGTGAAAGACGGCTCACCCGGCGAGATCTTCTACTCGGACGAGACGAGGCTCATCGGCGTCGGCATACCCAGAGTAGTTGAACTTTCGCGGAGACTGAAGAACAGGGGACTAAACATCGAAGGCGTACCCCTCACCTCCGAAGAACTTCTAGCCCGGCTGAAGCCGAGGCTCAGTCCGACTGAAAGAGGCGCTGAAAGGGGAGCCATACAAGGCCTGAACGAGCTGGCAGGGGAGTACAGCCATAGCCCCCTGGTTAGGATCGAGGGCATCTCTTTCACATACCCGACTGGGGTCAAGGCCCTCAGCGACGTCTCCCTCACAATCAACAGCGGCGAATATGTCGCCATAATGGGAGAGAACGGCGCCGGAAAGACGACTCTAGTCAAGCAGATGAACGGGCTGCTCAGGCCCCAGGAAGGAAAGGTCTACGTCGGAGACGTCGACGTCTCCAAGACCAGCGTCGCATCCATCGCCCGCAGGGTCGGCCTGGTCTTCCAGAACCCTGACGACCAGCTCTTTGCGGAGGATGTCGAGGAGGAGATAGGTTTCGCACTCCGAAACTTCGGCTTCCCTGTAGAGGTCGTGTCGAAGCGGGTCGAGTGGGCCCTCAACCTCCTAGACCTGGAACGGTACAGGAAGTCGAGCCCATTCATCCTGAGTGGTGGAGAGAGGAAGCGTGTCGCCCTCGCCTCCGTCTTAGCCTGGGACCCAGACATCCTCGTCCTCGATGAGCCGACCATCGGCCAAGACTACGGCCAGAAGGAGCGCCTCAGGCATTTCCTCCAGCAGCTCAGGGCCCAGGGGAAGACCGTCATTATAGTTACTCACGACGTCGAGTTCGTCGCGGAGGGTCAACCTAGGATAGTTCTCATGGCCGGTGGCAGGATAGAGGCAGACGGTCCGGCGAAGACGATAATGACCGACTTCGCGACCCTCGAGAGGTGCTCCGTCGCGCCGCCGGAGATAACGAGGCTATTCACTGGGCTCTTAGGCTACGGCTTCCCTGGCGACGTCCTCGACGTCGACGAGGCCTCCGACATCCTAGCCGGAAGACTTAGGGAGGCAGAGGAATGAGTCTCCTCGAGGGCCTCAGGTTCAGCAGGGGCGACTCTCCCCTCCACAGGCTCGACCCCCGAGTAAAGTTCACCCTAACAATTGCCCTATTCTCCGCCGCGATAATCTTCTTCGACCTAGCCCCCCTCATCGTGATCTTTCTGGCTCAGCTGCCAATAGTCGTCGTCGGGAAGATAGGGAAGGAGTGGCTGAAGACCCTGAAGGGGGGCGCCTTCCTAGCCGTGATAATATTCGCGACCAACCTGGGCTCCCTCTACTTCTTCAGAGGGCAGCAGCTCACGGCGGACATCGTCGAGTTCTCCCTCGCCCTCACCCTGAGGTTCCTCGCTCTGGTCACCAGCTTCTCCATCTTCTTCCTCACCACCTCACCCGACAAGCTTAGCCTCGCCCTCGAGAAGGCCAAGGTACCCTACGAGTTCAACTTCGCCTTCATAACCGCGATAAGGTTCGTCCCCGTGCTCGCGGAGGAGGCGCAGACCATCATGGACGCACAGAGATCCAGGGGGCTCGAGCTGGACAAGGGGAGCTTCCTCAGCAGGATCCGCAAGTACATCCCTATCCTCCTCCCTCTCATCATCAACTCCATACGCAGGAGCCTAGAGCTCGCCGAGGCGATGGAGTCCAGGGCCTTCGGCGCCACCAAGTATAGGACGAACCTATACGAACTCAAGATGAAACTCATTGATTATATTATTCTAATACTATCTCTATCGATAATAATGGCTATGATTTATATTCGGTTATATCTACCGCCATTTCCGAAGCTCATCACATTTTAGTCTTTTTCTCGCGTCATCTTTTTTATGCTTTTTTTCGGAATGTTTAAATAAGTACCTCTGTAAGTATGGTAGATACCAGTGCGTATAAATATATACTGTCAAGGTGTTCTCGTTGGAGCCTAGAAGGATTCAGAAGGTCGGCTACTCGACGCTGTCCGTCTCGATACCCATGAACTGGGCTAAGAAGATGAGCATCAAGAAGGGTGACATCGTCTTCCTCTCTGAGGATAACGACGGCGCCCTCAGGATAGCCCCAGAGCCGAGCAAAGTTGAGGACACGAGCGTCTACGTGGTTAACGTCGACAAATGCGACAACACCAAGGTCCTCGGCAGGGTGATGGTCGCCAACTATGTCCTCGGCAGAAACCTGATCAGGGTTGAGTCATCGCGGAGGCTGATGAGAGAACAGATAGAGAGTATCAGAGAGGTGACCCAGAGGCTCCTCGGTATAGGCATAATCGAGGAGAGCGACCGACACCTCCTGCTCCAGTGCAGCATCGATCCCAAAAACTTCCCCATAGATACAGTCATCAAGAGGCTTTACACTATTACGTCCATCATGTTCAAGGAGACCATCGACAGCCTCATAGATGGCGACCTTGAGCTGGCAAAGGACGCGATAGCCAGAGAGTACGAAGCCGACACCATCTTCTGGCTCATCGCGCGGCTCCTGGCTTCGGCCCAGCAGTCCCGCCTCGTCTCCGAGAACATAGGCATCACCACCCCCATGGACATCATACAGCAGAACATAATCGCATGGTACCTCGAGATGGTCGGCGACAGGCTTCAGGCGATAGCGAGCAACATTATAAAGCTGAACAGTTCCCGGAAGGGCACCGACTCGGAGCTCATAGAGAGGCTCTCCCAGATGGCTCTCATCAGCTTCACTATGTTCGACAAGGCGGTGAAGAGCATGCTTGAAAAAGATGTCAAGGTGGCGAGCGACGCCGTCGACCTCTACGAGGCCGTCGAAATAGAGGAGGAGAAGCTGCTCGAGGAGTTCCAGGCGGTCCACTCTGAGCTGGCGCCTCTTTTCAACATGATCGCCTGGGAGTTCAAGATCATCGCCGAGCACAGCACTGCCATCGCCGAGATAAGCATAGACAACGTCCTCAAGAACAAGAACGACATCTGCTGGGTGCAGGAAAACAACAAGAAGTGAGAACCTCTCACCACAATTTTCGAGAACCGAAATTCAATATTAAAAGTAGTTTAACTTCCGATATAATTCTTTTGATCACATAGTATATACTAGTAAATATTTTAGAACCTAAATCTGGTTAATAAGCACACTGGCGTTGGCTCTCACGAGGAATTTATTATAAGTCTGAAGATTTCTATTATGACCATTATGAGTTCTATAAAGGATACATCGATCTGGATTCTGTCAGGTATAAAATACGTTATTGAGGGAATGAACGACTCCCAGATAGATAAGATGGTTGAGATGATCCTCGAGGCTCAGAACAATAAGATCCTCCTCCTAGGCGCGGGTCGAAGTGGATTCGTCGGGAGGGCCTTCGCACTAAGGCTAATGCACCTCGGCTTCAGGGTCTACGTCAGCGGTGAGACCATTGCCCCCGCCATTGTGCCGAACGACCTCGTCATAGGCATATCAGGCTCGGGTCGGACCAGGATAGTCGTGACTCAGGCGGAGGTCTCTAAGGACATCGGTGCTAAGGTAATAGCCATTACCTCCCATGCTGACTCGCCACTGGCTATCCTCTCAGACCAGGTCGTCGAGATAAAGGGCAGGACCAAAGAGGACCCTGACATAGACTACACCCGGCGCCAGATCACGGGCGAGTTCGAGATGGCCCCACTCGGCACCATGTTCGAGCTCTCCTCAGCAATCTTCCTCGACAGCGTGATAACGGAGCTGATGAAGCTGATGGGAAAGAGCGAGATCGATCTCAGGAAGCGTCATGCCAATGTCGAATAATTTGTACGACTATTTATTATCTAATTATATGTTTGTTCAACGCAAACTTAGGTGATAACAAGGTTGTGATGAAGTCGGTGGAACTAAAATACGAAAGTTATTTCGGGGCGGTGCTCATGGCCTGCGGAGTAACATGGATCTGGGATTTTGTCTCTTCGATATACTTCGCAGGACAGATAGCACTTAGCCTAACAATTATCTCGTTCTTAGTATATCTGGAAGCTGGTTTCCTCGGAGCCTTCGTCCTAGCCCGTAAGCTACCGAGAAATCATATACTCATAGGGTTGAGGGTCGGTTTCGGTGCCTTTTTGATGAACCTGGC
>CAZVMI010000007.1:0-3935 GCA_964628365.1 uncultured Candidatus Bathyarchaeia archaeon
AAAAGGTATTCGTCACCCCGCTATCCGCTTGTACATCGAGACGGCGTCCACGTACTCGCCGCGGTACTTGACGCCGCCGGGGATGACCCCGATCTTCCTGTACCCCATCTTCTCGTAGACGTGGATGGCCCGCTCGTTGATGCTGAAGACCTCGAGGATTATCGACTCGATCCCCATGGCGACCGCGTGCCTCTCCGCCTCCCTCATGAGCTCCTGGCCGATGCCGATCCCCCTGTACCCGTCCTTCACGGAGATGCCCAGGGACCCGACGTGGCTCATGCGCCCAGGCCTCGGGTTGACCTCGCAGTTGGCCACCATCCTACCGTCCACCTCGGCGACCACCGCTATGTGCACACCCTTCTCCAAGTTGGCGAGGTTCCGGGCGAGCCATTCGATCTCGGAGTCGCGCGTCCTCTTCTGGTTGGCGGCGATCATGGCCTCCTCCTCGACCAGGCTGTTGATGAACTCCAACATGTCATCCAGGTCGTCCCATTCAGGGGTTCGAATGACGACCTCTCTGCCGTCACTCGCCGTGAAGCGCCTCAGGAAAGCCCCCGCCCTCAAAGCCTCTCGGCGAGAAAGACGCAGAACGGGTAGAAATGGTTTAGGGCGACGCCGACCGGCTCACGCCCGCCTCAGGATGTCGAGGAGGGCGCCCTCGACTGTCTTCCCAGGCGGCGGGTTCTCGACTATCTCCCCGACCCTCTCGCCGTCCCTGTCAAGCACCACGATGAGGGGTATCTTCACCACGTCGAACTCCTTAACCTCCACAGGCGAGGGCGGGATCCTCCACCTCTCCGTCGAGCTCTTGGCGTCCCTCACGATGTGGCCTAGCACCCTCACCTCGAGCCCCGTGGCCTCCGAGATGAGGCCCAGGACGGGGACGTTCCTCATGCAGTCGGGGCACCACTCCGCCGAGAAGACGACCACAACATAGCCCCTCGACAGCCTCTTAAGTTCCCCGACGACGCCATCGTCGAGCCTGTACTCGGCCCTCCGCCTCGCGAAGGCCTCCTGAGTCCTGCCTGCCGTCGCAACGTACACGTCGACCGGCTCAGAATGGTCCCTCAGCCGGGATAGATCGTGCCCCATGAATGCATCAGAGGGAGATCCGGTGAGCCGGATAAAAAACTTCAGCCAAGGCACGGCAAACATAATAAATAGTTCGTCCCGATTCTATAGGCAATATATAAAAAGCGGGTAAATATAGTACCCCTAGGACAATTCTCAGGAGGCTATATGAGGCTTGTCGAAGGACGACCGTGCGGAGGAGCTCCGCAAGATCCAGGTGACCGGCGGCTCCACGTACATAATCTCCCTGCCCAAGGACTGGGTCGACCAGATGGGGCTGAAGAGGGGCAGCGTCGTCAGCATCTCCCAGAAAGACGACATGACCCTGACCCTCTCGCCGAAGTCGACCGAGGCCGGCGACAAGATCAAGAGGGTCATCATAACCCCGAAAGACGAGGACACGCCGGAGAGCATAGTCCGGAGGGTCGTCTCCGCCTACCTCATAGGATACAACATCATACAGCTCAAGTCAACCCACCAGAGGATAGACTCCGCCATCCGCTTCGCGGTCAAGGACTTCACTAGGAAGAAGCTCGTGGGCACCGAGATACTCTCGGACGTGCCCAACGAGCTCACCCTCCAGGTCCTCCTCAGCTACTCAGAGCTCTCGGTGAAGGACGCCCTCAGACGGATGAGCATCATCGCCGCCTCGATGCACAGGGACGCCATGGCCGCCCTCACGACGGACAGCCCGCGCCTGGCCAGAGAGATCATAAGCATGGACGACGAGGTAGACCGCTTCAGCTTCTACATCATAAGGCTGCTGAAGAGCGCCGTGATGGACGGCCACATCCTAAAGGAGAGCGGCCTCAACTCCCCCAGGGAGTGCCTCGGCTACCGCCTGATAACCAAGTCCATCGAGAGGATGGCCGACCACGCGGTCAACATAGCCGAGAACAGGCTCACCCTCACGATGCAGCCGATAAACGAGAACATCGTCGCGGAGCTCAACAGGATCAGCGGCTCGGCCCTCAAGGTCTTCGAGGACGCCCTCGAGGCGCTCTTCGACTTCAACTACGCCGAGGCGGACAAGGTGATGGAGTCCGCGGAGGAGACCCGGGGAATGGAGGCCGAGGTGATCCACAGGATCATAAAGCTCGCCAGCCCAGCGGAGGTCCCCGCCCTGAGGCTGATAGTCGAGAGCATCATGCGCACGGCGGAGTACGGCTCGGACATCGCCGAGATGGTCCTGAACATGACCGTGAAGGACGCGGTCACAGAGGCGTAGAACCCAAATCATTTTTAAGCCCAGAGTCGACCGAGATTAGTCGCTCAGGGATCGTGGTCTAGCTTGGTCTAAGATACGCGGCTCGGGCCCGCGTGGTCCCCGGTTCAAATCCGGGCGGTCCCACCACCTCAAAACCGTTATACAGCCTTCACACCTACATCAATACGATTGTCATGATCTGGCTACCTGAAGAGGATAGGAAGCTCATCAAGCAGATGGAGGGCGAGGTCTCAAAGCAGATCCTGCAGGAGAACTTCGACGACCTGATGCGTTACCCGCCCCTCCACTCCGGCAGCCCTCAGGAGGAGCAGGCGATCCAGTGCCTCAGGGGGAAGCTCGAGGAGTACGGCCTGGAGCCCAAGGTCCTCCGATACGAGGCCTACATCACGGACCCAAAATACGCCAGGCTCACCGTGACGGCGCCCCAGCGCATGGAGGTCCAGACCACCCCGTACAGGCAGGCGGGCTCGACGACGCCCGACGGCTTCGACGCCGAAGTCGTCTACGTGCCGCCGGACATGCTCGGCTACGCCGAGTGCAGGGACAAGGTAGTTCTCTGCGAGCAGAAGACCGGCGGCGACTGGATGGGGATACAGGGGAAGCTCCTCATAAAGCTCCAGGAGATGGGGGTGAAGGGGCTCATAGTGATAGAGCAGGACGATTACATGCCGACGGTCTGCCACCAGCGCGCGGACTTCAGCGTCTCGGGCAACCCGACCTCAGACAACGTCCACATGATACCCACGATCCCCGCCATCTTACACGTCTCCAACAGGGACGGCGCCAAGCTGAGGAAGCTCGCACAGCAGGGAGGCATGAAGGTCCACGTGGTCTCGGTCGCCGAGACGAGTTGGAAGACGCTACCCATCCTCGTCGCCGAGATCAAGGGCAAGATCGAGCCCGAGAAGTTCGTCCTAGTCAATGGACACGTCGACACCCCGCCCTTCAGCCAGGGCGCCACCGACAACATCTCAGGCAACACAGCCATCGTCGAGGTCGCACGCATCCTGAACAAGCACAGGGACAAGCTCAGGCGGAGCGTCAGGATCGCCTTCTGGACCGGCCACGAGATAGGCAAGTACGCCGGCTCGACCTGGTACAACGACGCCTTCTGGCACGACCTCAGGTACAACTGCGTGGCCAGCTACAACATCGACTCACCGGGCGTCGACGGCGCCACGACGGTCAGAGAGGCGCCCGTCAGCGAGGTGCTGGACGCCGTCCTCGACAGCGTGAAGGACGCGACCGGCATCACCGTAGAGCACTTCCGCTGGCCCACTAGAGCCGGGGACGGAAGCTTCTGGGGCACAGGCCTCCCCCACGTCGGCGTCACCACGAGCCGCCCGAAGGAGACATACGACCCCCACGTCAACTACTCAGGCGGCGGATGGTGGTGGCACACACCGTACGAGACCTACGACAAGATGGACGCCAACATCCTAGCCACAGACGTCAAGATCGAGCTCAACTACATTATGAGGCTGGCGAACTGCCCCGTCCTCCCCTTCAACTTCGCCCCGTACGCCGGGCACATGGTCAAGCTCCTCGAGGATATGCAGGCGAAGTCCGAGAAGGTGAAGGGCTACTTCAACCTCTACCCGGTCATCGACAGGGCGAAGGAGTTCAAGGACCTCTC
>CAZVMI010000007.1:4035-6768 GCA_964628365.1 uncultured Candidatus Bathyarchaeia archaeon
CATCGGAGGGCTGACAATCCCCAGAAACCCGCCCTTCAGGCTCGGCCTGATGATAACCGAGCGATGCGACGTCAGCTGCGCCCACTGCTGGTTCAGCTGCGACCCCGTATCCGGGGCAGACATGACACTGCGAGAGGCCGAGGGATACATCGACGAGGCCACGTCCATCCCATCAATGGAGTGGGTCAGCTTCACCGGCGGCGAGCCGTTCCTGTTGCCCGAGCTCCTCAGGGCGCTTGTACCCTACGCCGCTGACAGGGGGCTCAGGACAGAGTGCGTCACCAACTGCGCGTGGGCGACGAGCAGGGAGAAGGCGGCTGAAGAGCTCGAGGAGCTGGCGGGGCTCGGCCTCGAGGTCTTGAACGTCAGCGCCGACGACTTCCACCAGGCCCAGATACCCTTCGAGAGGGTGAGAAGCTGCTACGACGCCGCCAAGGAGCTGGGTCTCAAGACCGTCATCATGTGCGCCACATCCCGTTCGAGCAGGCTTCGGCTCACGGAAGTGGCGAGGCTCCTCGGGGGTGACGTCTACATCCTCGGCGGTGATCGGCCCGAGCGCTTCTCAGCGATAGGCGTAGAGTCGGCCTTCACCCCAGTCGGGAGAGCGGCCAGCCTCCCCGTCGACGAGAGGATAACCGGCGAATCACATATCGAGGGCCCATGCGAGGCTGTGCTCAGGGACATCGGTGTGAGGCCTGGAGGCGACGTGATGCCATGCTGCTCGGCGTCGTCATGGTTAGAGGCCCTTAGGGTGGGTAACATCTCCGACGGGGGCCTCTCAGGGCTCCTCGAGGTCGCGTGGGAGCAATCTGTCTTCAACGTCCTCGCCACGGAGGGGCCAGTCGGCCTCAGAGAGGGCAGAGGCGCCAGAGATGGCTCATATGTTAATAGGTGTCACCTCTGCCACGAGCTGCTGAAGCGTGGCTAAGAGGACACTAGCGCGGCTCGATCAGAGATCTGAGGAAGCCAACATGGCCCAAGTACGTGCCGTCGAGGAGATAGACCTCGAAGTCGTCGACGTCTATCGCCTCCTTCCTCAAGAGGGGGCCGAGAAGGCTCTGGGGTGTCTCAGAGTTCACAGGCAGGCCCCCCAAAATATCGTTGAAGGTCGGCATGAGTATCATCTCGGGACTGTCGACATCGACGCCGTACTGCTCACTGAAGGCCTCGACGGGGTCGCCCTCGAAGCGGATCCCCTCCTGCTCGAGGTAAGCCTTCGTCAGCCTGGACGCCTCACAGGTCCCCTTCATCCAAGCCCTCTGTGAGATCCTGATGCCAAGAGGCGTGTTCAGCAGGACCGTCGGGTGGTTGTGGCCAGCCACTATCAGGTCGGCCTCCAAGAGCTTTGGCTTGGGCCAGGCGTGGCCGTGAAAGGCGGCTATCTTGTAGTCGTCGCCGATCAGGATACCCTTCGACGAATGGATCTCTACCCCCTCTGGAACCAGATCCTGGATGTTCCCGTCGTGGTTCCCCCTGGTGACCTCGATCTTACCGACCTCCTTCAGGAGGGCGTCGAAGAATCGGGGGATCTCCCTCTTCTCTTGAAACGATGTTATTGGGACGCCATGCTTCACATCGCCGAGCAGTACGAGCCTATCCGGCTTATGCTTCTTAACCAGGTCAAGGAGCTCGCCGAGGACCCTCTCCGTCTGGAAGGGGATGTTCACGCCCATCTTCGCCAGCTCGTACTCAAGCCCTAGGTGGAGGTCTGCGACGAAGAGCACACGTTCACCCACCTCGGCGAGGAGCGCGGGCCACGGCGTGAGCAGACGGATCAAGGAGGCTCGATCAGACCCTCCTCCGGCGGGATTTAAACCAGTTTCCCTCCGATACTGGTAAAGCCTCGTTCGACGATTCTCAGACTGGGTAGCCCCATGGCCTTTGAGGAGCGGAGGGTCCTCGAGAGGGTAGCCGACGAGCTGAGAACCCAGAGGGAGCTCACCAGGCTCAACTGGGAGAGGCTGAAGAGCACCTTCGGCGACAGGTTCGACAAGGCGTGGAGGCTCGTCCAAGAGAGGCGGGTCAAGAGGTACCTCTTCCGGCCCTCCGGCAGGGTCGTCTGGATAGTCATCGGCCAGGGTGGAGAGTACCGTATCCTCCCGGCGGCGGGCTACTGCAGCTGCAGCGACTTCTACTTCCGCGTCGTGAATGGCGAGGCTGGTGTCTGCTATCACCTCCTAGGCCAGAAGCTCGCGGAGGCCCTCTCCTCATACGAGGAGGTCATGGAGGACGACGAGGCATACGACCTCCTCATGGAGGAGTGGAAGGAGCAGGTCAGGGAGGAGGACTAGCCCGGGGGATTACGCCTATATACCCAGCGCGAGGCGTATTAAACGAAATGACCTTCGAAGGATTCTTCTCCCTGCTCTCCGACATGACGGTGGTGCTCACGATCTTTACCTTAATCCTCGGCTTCGTCCACCTCTTCATATCCAGCCCCGAGCCGAATAAGTAGCGATATCCATTTTATAGAAGTGACACCATCTTTGGGGTAGCGGCTGCCATGTCCACCGTTGAAGATGTCATCAAAAAGATTCTTGTACTCAAGCCTAGCCTGACCCGTGAGGTTGTGGAGAGGCTCATCGAGGAGGAGAGGGCGAAGGCGGCGGGCCTCCTCACAGACGAGGCGGCGGCCCACCTCGTCGCCTCGAACCTAGGCGTAGACGGCTCAGGCGAGAAGATAGAGGCGAAGCTCACAATCGGCGCCCTCACGACGGGCCTCAGCGACGTCTC
>CAZVMI010000007.1:6868-25814 GCA_964628365.1 uncultured Candidatus Bathyarchaeia archaeon
AGATAGAGGCGAAGCTCACAATCGGCGCCCTCACGACGGGCCTCAGCGACGTCTCGCTCACCGGCAGGGTCATCCACGTCTTCCCTCCGCGCACCTTCCAGAGGGCCGACGGGAGGCAGGGCAAGGTCCTCAGGATGATCATCGGGGACGGCACAGGCACCGTGCCCATAGTCTTCTGGGATGACAAAGCAGACCTGGTCCAGGCCAGCAAGGTCTCGAGGGGGAAGGTCGTCAGGATACTCCACGGCTACAGCCGCGACAGGAACGGTGAGGTGGAGATCAACGTTGGTACCAGGGGGCAGGCCTACATGGAGCCGATGGACGCAGCAGGCGCCGATCTGCCTGACATGGACAAGTTCTTCAAGACGCCCGCCGAGGTCCACGCGTCGGGTAAGGTGAACGTCGTCGGCGTCGTCGTCGACCGCCTCCCAGCGTCGACGTTTACGCGCAAGGACGGTACAGAGGGGAAGGTGTCGAGGCTGGTCCTCGAGGAGGGCGGAGCCAAGATGAACATGGTCCTCTGGGACGACAAGGTCACAGAGCTCGGAGGCATCGAGAAGGGGACAAAGGTCAGGATAATCAACGGCGCCTCACGCGGTCGACCCGACGGCGGCTACGAGATCCACCTCAACTGGGCGTCAGAGGTCGAGGTGCTCGAGAAGGGCGTGGAGCCTAAGGAGCCCGTCGCCTTCTGGACGAAGATCGCCGACGCCAAGGAGGGTATGTACAGCGTCAACGTTGCCGCGACGGTCACCCAGGTCGGCGAGGAGAGGGAGTTCACCAGAAAGGACGGAGGCAAGGGCAAAGTCGCCTCCCTCCTACTGGAGGACGAGACAGGCATCCTACGCCTCAGCCTCTGGGAAGACGACGTAAACCTCCTGAAAGAGATAAAGCCGGGCACGGTCGTGGCGATCGAGAACGGCTACACTCGAGCCGGTTTCGGCAGCGTCGACCTAAACCTCGGCCGCAACGGCAGGATCAGGATAAACCCCGAGGATGTCAAGGTCAGGAAGCCGAGCGCCGAGGAGAAGGTGACCGAGATAAAGAACCTCGCCGAGGGGCAGAAGAACATAAGCATCAAGGGCCAGCTCCTGGACGACCCCATCTCAAGGGATGTCGAGACGGTTAGGGGTCCTGCAAGGGTCGTCTCGTTCAGGATAGATGACGGCACGGGCGAGGCTCGAGTATCTCTCTGGCGTGACCTAGGTGACGCCGTCCAGGGTTTGACAGCCGGAGCTCAGGTGATGATAGAGAACTGTAATGTCAGGGAGCCCTTCGACGGCCTGATGCAGGTGACATCAGGCGCCTTCACGAAGGTCGTAATCCTTAAGAAGTAGCATCAGCTGATGAGTGGAGCTTGAGCATACTAAAAACACTGAGACAGCTCTACGGGGTCTCAAGGCCCGAGTTCCTGCCGGCTAACATGGGGTCACTGGTCCTGGGGCTCGCCTGGGGTTCCGAGCCCTCGGGAGGCTTCAGCCTCGAGACAGGGGTCATGGCAGCCCTATCATTCGCCGTGATAACCGTCGTCTCCGCCATAGGTGCCCAGCTGAATACCTTGAGTGATTACGAGCTCGATTTGACCGAGCCCCGCAAGGAGTGGCTGGTCAGGAATCTCAAGATACTCGGACGGGAAAAGGTGAAGAGAGCTCTCCTCGCCGAGTTGGCTCTCAGCGTTGTGGTCGCGGCGCCGCTCATGTTGATGAGGCGACAGCCAATTCAGCTAGTGATATTCGTATTCGCCCTCTTCCTGACCCACGCATACTCGGCTCCGCCGCTCCGACTTAAGGCACGGTCTATCCTAGCTATGGTCTCACTATCCCTCGTCCTGAGCGCGTTGCCTGTGACCTTCATCTACTTCACCTTCGCCCAGGAGCTGAGCCCCTCTTTCCTCCTTTTTCTGGTCGGGCAGACATTAACGGTCTACAGCGTAATCATCCCTACTGAGACGCGTGACTACTTCAGCGACAAGGCGATGGGGGTTAAGACGATGACGGTCTGGCTTGGCCTATCTAGGGCTTCGCTCCTCGCCGTCGCAATACTGGTGTCAGGAGCGGCCATATCCATGTCGGCTTTCATGATGACCCCGACACTAAGTCGCCAACCAATTATCGCCCTTTCCTTCTTGGCGATGGTGGCCGCTGACCTGTATGTCCTGAGGGCATTCCACCGCCTATATCGCCTCTCAAAGGATCATGAAGCTGTCGAGGGCGAGGCCATGGGAGCCATCGGCGAGGAAGTAGTAGAGTTCTCGTCGCAGAACCCTAGATGGATCACGATCGTGACGCAGGCGATCATCTTCGTGAATATCGTCTACCTCGTCGGTAAGGTTATTGGGTAAAAAGGGTTAGGGCTTTCCCTTCTCGACCTCGGAGAGGCTTTCGTCGAGGATGTCGAGGCTCTTGTCTACGAGGTCCCGGGTTATGATCAGGGGCGGCATGAGGCGTATGACGCTGGCGCCGCAGTTGACGAGGGCGATCCCCTTCCTGAAGCAACTCATCATCACGTCCTCGGTCTCCTGCCTGGCTGGGACCTTGCTCTCCTTATCCTTGACCAGCTCCATGCCACACATGAGGCCTAGGCCACGGACGTCGCCGACCATCGGGTGCTCCTCCTTCATCTCCTCGAGCCTCTTCATGATGTGCTTCCCCTGCCTCAGGGCGTTCTCCAGCATCCCCTCCTCCTTTATCGCCTTGATCACGGCCTGGGCCGCCGCGCAGGCGACTGGGTTACCGCCGAAGGTGGAGGCGTGACTCCCAGGCGTCCAGTCCTGGAGGTCGGCCCTCGAGGCCATGACGCCTAGGGGCAGGCCCGCGGCGATGCCTTTGGCAATGGTGACGATGTCAGGGACGACGCCGAAATTCTCTATGGCAAACCATTTACCGGTCCTACCCATGCCTGACTGGACCTCATCGAGGGCCAGAAGAATTCCGTGCTTGTCGAGGAGCTTCTTCAGCTCCTTGAAGTAGCCCTTCGGGGGGACGACGTAGCCTCCCTCGCCCTGGACGGCCTCACCTATGAGCATTGCGACCTCCTCGGGGGGAACGTACTTGTTGAAGAGGTACTCCTCGATGTAGTCTACGCAGTAGTAGTCACAGCTCGGGCACTCGAGGTGGAACGGGCACCTGTAACAGTAGGGGTAGAAGATGTGCTCCACCCCAGGCACCAACGGAGCGAAGCGGCGACGCTGGGCCGGTTTGCTCGCCGTCAGGCTCACCGCCCCCATGGTCCTGCCGTGGAAGCTGCCGATGTAGGCTAGGATATACTGGCGTCTGCTGTGCCAGCGAGCTAGCTTAATCGCAGCCTCATTCGCCTCGGCGCCGCTGTTCCCATAGAAGAACTTCTTCTTATGGGTCCCGGGAACTATATCGTGGAGCTGCTCGCCTAAGTCAATGTACTGCTCGTAGAAGAAGTCCGTGTAGCTGTAATGAAGGAACTTGTCCACCTGCTCATGGATCGCCTTAGTGACCTTTGGATGGGAGTGGCCGACGTTACAGACGGCTAAGCCGGAGTTCATGTCTATGAACTCGTTGCCGTCCACGTCGGTTATGATGCAGCCCTCGCCCTTCTTTACTACTAAGGGGTAAGCTCGCCCGAAGGAGGGGGAGATGTACCTCTCGTCCCTCTCGACGATTTTCTTCGCCTTAGGTCCGGGGGGCGTAATCATTATCTTGGGGTAACTCAAAACCTTCCACCTTACACCTGAGGATTTGTTGTTGTTGCTTAAAAGTGGTGGTGCTTAGCTTGGAGCTATCCTGATCTCTATGACGGAGATGTTAGCCTTGCCTCCGTCCTGGCGGACGAGCTCGTCTGTCCCAATCTCGATGGACTCTACCTTGGCGTCCTTGATGAAGGTGCGTCTCAGGAGCTCGACGGCGTCGACCGCCTTCTCGATGTGCCTTCCCCTCGCCCTTATCCTCACCGGCTTAATGCCGCTGTTGAAGATGGTCATGCAGGCCACGACGTAGTTCATCGTCGGCTTGTCGCCCACCACGACGAGGTCCCTCTTCGCCTGCGGCGCGTCCTCGGACACGAGTAACTCCAAATGCAAGTGAGTTTCCCGGTATAAAATCGTTAACCTAAAGCATGTAGATGACTACGGCCGCCAGAGCGATTGTAACGGGTAAGATAATCAATGACGCCCTCTTGAACAGGGAGAACCCTGAGTCGAGGATGTGCCTGAAGGTGTTGAGGCCGTTTTCGCCGATGACAGGAAGGTTCGGAACCGAGACTGACGAGAAGGAGGCCTGAGCCGGGGCTAGCTTCGACGAGGCTGAGCGGATGACCTCCCTCACGTAGTCGAAGAGCCTATTCCAGTCGGTCCTCTCGCCGATGGAGTAGTATCCCCTGTCCGTGACCCCTATGCCGTTCACGAGGTGCGTGTCCGAGGTCAGCGCCTCACCATCAACGCATCCCTCCTCGCGGATAACGTCGAGGAGAACCTCTCTGAGCCCTGTCGTCATGTTGTTGCTGTCGAAGACGACGTAGGCGTAGATTTCTCCGGTCTCAAGCCTTACAAGTAGGGCAGAGATGCCGCATGGCCCTACGCCTTCGTCCAGCCCCCACTCCTCGGGTACCACGGTGGCTGCGGCGACGGAGAAGCTTCTTTGCTCTTCTCTTCGTGCTTTCCTGAACGCCTCCATCGACGCTTTATGGAGGTTTTCAGCGTCAGCGTCCGTCAGTAAGTCCTCCTCGAGGAGGCTGTTATGGGCGTCCACGACGACGGCCTTCACGCCCTCCTCGCTGAGGTCGTTCCTTATGTGTGACAACACGCTTACGGGGATGTCGTCGTGGCTCTTTGGCGCCATTGTCAGGGTGAAAAGGGCGACGCTGCCGAATAGCTGGCAGGACGCCTTGGCGCCCTCGACCTCGGCCCTCGTCATCGGGCTGCACTTCGACCCTAAGCCTACGCCTCTTGAGGCAAGGATGGATTCAACTATCTTCTCCATGTCGGAGCTTCTCGTCATGTCGAGGTCGTGTGTCGATACGCCGTGGCAAACTATCGTCGTGCACCCCGATGCGCTGAGTCTGTCTGTCATAACCTTCGCCATGGCGCTGCTGCCGACGTTTAGGAAGGGTCCAGGGTGGATGTACGGTACGACAAAATTCACGAGGCATCCGCCGTCACCCCTAGTGAACGTGACCATATCAGCATCAAGCTCCCTGTACATGGCGACCCTCATGATCTCCTCCTCAAGAGGCTGGCTATACTCCTCCGCCCAGGCCATGAGGAAGGCCCTGAAAAGCGGAACCAGTCTCAACCCATTGCTATCGTCCTTCCACAGCCTCATCACGACGTTGAATAACGAGAGACCGATGACGACGATGGTGACGGCTACGAGACCGTTAAATGATAAAAGACCAGACAGGCCTGGCACCAAGAAGAAGCCGCCGGCGAAGCACATGGCCGGCTGGACGAGGACAGACAGCAACTTGTTCAGCCAACCCCTGTCCGAGAACATGGGGAACACCAGCAGCCTCACGGCGACGTTGAGAGCGAACGACATCAGGACACCCTTGGCGAGCAGCTCGGCGTCCCCAGTCAGCCAGGCAGCTATTGATGAGATGATCACGACGAACGAGTACGCTATTCCCCAACAGAATGAGGCTATGTTTATCCTGCGCGCGGTGAGGATGTGGTCCCCCCTCATGAAAGCACCGACAAGCAGGTCGGAGAGGATAATGGGAAGGGCGAGACCCAGCAAGCCGTACTTCAGACCCTCCAGAACACCACCCAAGCCGTAGGCGACCGTGTACGCGAGGCCGGTGACAACCATCGTGAGAGCGATCGTCGCCCCGACCAAGAGGCTCCTTGAGGGGAAGGTGAACAGCAATGAGTAGTAGTCGACGATGTTCTCGATGTCTTCCTTTCCTTGATTCAGCTTGGATCCACCAGCAGTCTTGGTTCCCGCGGCGTCCCTAGTGGGGCTAATCACCATAGAGGAGAATGCTAAGAAGAATATTGCCCCTTAGAACATCGCCCTCGCGGCTATGACCGACAGGATAAGGGCGATCGCGCCGCCGATCACGAACTCGGGCTTTATCTTGATGCCGTTCGACTCGTCCTGGAAGAAGCGCATGAGGCCCGCGCTCGAGGACGGCATCCCTACGCTGCTTTCGCGCTTTTTCTTGCTCATAGATTATCACCCTCTATCCCTCAGCTTTTAAAGAAAAAGGTTTCTAGTGGCGAGGAAAAGGCTCTCATTAGCTACCTGAGGAAGTCGGTGAGTTTGAACTCTTTGCTCGGCTCCTCGGGTTTCTTCTCCTCCTTGAAGATCTGGTCGATCTCCTCCTTTACGAGGATGAGCCTGTCGGCGTAGTAGTCGTCGAGGTGGTACTTCTTCACCATACCGATTGCCGGGTTGAGGTACTTCTCTATGCCGCCCTTGTGGACGGTCATCTGGATGGCTCCGCCGCACCTCTTACAGCTCCCGCTGAGCGGCGGCCTCCTGTACTTCCTGTTGCACTTGGAGCACCTGAAGCCCTGGCTCGTGAATGCTCGGAGGTTGCCGACGATGTCCTTCATGAAGTGGCTGTTCAGAATCTTCAGGGCGACGACATTTACGTCGACGGCTTTCAGCTTCCCGGCGAGCTCCAGCTGGCTGTCGAGCTTATCGATCATGGTTGTTAGGCTCGTGTAGGCGCCCTGATGCGAGCCGAGGTTTATGTTTGAGCACAGTTCAGTGTATCCGAAGCCCTGAAACTGGGCCTCGGTTCCGAGGCGGCCGCCTATCGTGTCGACGAGGGCGGCGTAGTCGCCTGAGCCTGCCCCCTTGGCGCAGAGGCTGTAGAACTCTGGCGGGTACCTCCAGATGACATCGACGTTGTGGGCCTCCTTGTCCACCTCGCTCGGGTTGAGGATCGGGATCACGAAGAGGGGCGCGTCCATCAGGCCCCCGCTCTGCTCGGGGAGGTATAGCCGTGAGAAGTTGAGGAGCGGGTCAAGGGCGAGCATGATGGCGTCCTCGTCGCCGTCACAGTTCCTCCTCTTCGCCGCGTGCCACAGGGGGTGGCCGTAGCAGTTCCTCACCTTTGTGAAGCCGAGGAGCCTCCCGGTTATCGCCGCGGAGGTATGAGGAGCCAGGCCGAGAAGAAGGCAGCCCACGAGGTCGTTTCTGCTCCTCGCCTTGTAATATGGTTCAAGCTTGTAGAAGGTTGTGAGGAGGTCGTCGATGAACCTGGAGGCCTTCACGAGGTAGTCTCCGCATTCCTCGGGGAGGACGACGTCCTGAACCTTGAGCTCAAGCATCTGACCAGGGCTCTCCAGGGGAGCCCCTTCGATATCGTGGGTGTAGCCCAGCTCCCTGAGCCTCCCCAAGGGTATCCCGATCTCAGCGGGTGTGAAGTGGGTGAGGGGTATGTCGGTGAGGTCGAACCTCAGTGTCCCGTCCTTGAAGATGGAGAGGTCGTAACGTGCCCTGATGATGCCCTTCCCGAGGTGCTCAGGGACCCTCCCCTCGTTCATCAGCCTCTTGACGCACTTTATCCTCGACGGGAGCGTGCCGTCGACGAGCTTCCACGCCCTGTCTAGTTCCGCCCTGAGGTCGATATCCACGTTGTTGTAGGAGACAATGTTGCCCTTGCAGGCGGGGCACTTATCGCCCTCGTACTGTAGGCCGCAACGGACGCACCGTCTGACATCGATTGTTGGGCCGTCGCACTCCGGGCACAACGCAGTCTGTGATACGGCGCCGCACTGTACGCACCTCCTCTGTAAGAGCTCCACCCTGACCATCCTCCCCTTCTCGGCCTTCAGTATGTCACGCTGGGGGCCGCCCGCCTCTGCGACGGGGAAGAGGGAGTGTACGTATGGCTCCATCTTCCTCTCCTTCGCCTTCTCGGGTCGACCCATCCTGGCTCCGACGAAGACGGGTGCCTTTTCCCTGACCGTGAAGCCGGCAAGGGAGCCAACGATATCAAGGGGTTCATCCCCCTTGATCTCGACGTACCTCCTGTCCAAGGCGAGGCACCTCCAGAGCACGGTAGCCTCCTCCGTGAGCTGGATGAAGCCTTCCTTCACCGAATGGGGGATAAGGAGTCTCTCGAGGATCACCTTGACACCTTCGTCGTTCACTATCCTCGGGGACAGCGAGTCAGTCCATTCGGCGAGCAATTTATCTCGGAGAAACAAAAGCTCGTCCCTTGTTACCTTCGACCAGTGATACGTGTACCGTGGGTGGAGCGGGACGTCTACAGAGGCTAGGAATACGGCCTCCTCTGGCGTCGGCACGTTCAGCGGCGAGGCAAAAAAGAACTGAATCCTCTCTGGGAGGAGGTTGGCGAGCTTCGAGGCGGCCTCGCATCCTACTCTATCGCACATGGCCCTCAGGTCGAGTAACCATTGGTTCTCGTCGTACCCCGCCTCCAGGAGGTTCTTGTTGTTCTGGATGAAGTCGCCGGCGTTCACGAGCACGTCGCCGACGGAGAGGATCACCTCGATGTCGCGGAGGAGCCTCTCTGCCTGCTCCTCGGTCTCGACCCTCATGACGGTGCCATCCCGAAGCTTAACCACCGGCGGCTCGATGGAGTCCACGGGCGTGATGGCGGCTGATTTGCCGGGAAGCTCTATCCTGAGCTGTACGCCTGTGGTGAGGAACCTGTTGAGGACGATCATCGTGGCCGGATGTATCCCGACGGCCGCCAGACCCGTGTTTCTAGCCCGACCGTACCTCAGCCTGAATCCTCCGACGGCGCCAGGGAAGGAGAAGACCGGACGCCCGACGATGATCTCCTCCATGAAGCCTACGGAGGGCTGCTCCTCCGAGTTCTTCGTCTTCTTCTGACCGAGCCTGTCGAGCCACTCCCAGCCGTCGATGCCGAGGGCTTGGCAGACGCCGTAGAGCTTCCTCGCCCTCCCGACTACGCCGTCGACGACGACGATGAGGGCGCCGCCCCTCAGCCGATTTGTCTCTATTCCCTGGACATCCCTGTAGTTAGAGACCTCGTATGGGTCGGTTGAAACGCCGGTCGCCTCGACGGGTATCTGCCTAATCGCGGCTTCGAGGTCTTCATCGGTCACATGGTACTGGAACCGTCTGACGGATCGCTCGTAGATGCGGACCTCTTCGACGAATCTGTGGACGGCCTCCTCGGATGGCTGGAACCTCTCAAGGCCGAGGCGCTTCCTCACCTGGTCCGCGACGACCAAGGTAAGGGCCTGAGCCGTGCCTCCGGCCGGCCTTATGGGGCCGGCGAAGTAGACTGAGAGGTACTGGCTCCTGTCAGGGTTCTGCTTGATCCTGATCTCCGGTATCCCCTGGATCGGGGCGATGGTGACGCCCTCTGTCATTATCGCGAGGGCGGTCCTTATCGCCTGGTCCGCGGCCCTCTCCTTGGGCATGTTCCCGAAGCCGCCGTACGCTATCTCCTCTGCGACCTTGAACGCCATGTCACGGCGGTCCATGCCCTCGAGCTCCCGCATACGGCGAGTGATGCCCGGCGGCCCGATGAGCTTCTCGATCCGCTCCGCAATGTCGCGTGTTACTTTGGCCTCGACCTCAAGGGTTGGGTCGAGACCTTTCTCCCTAGCCTTTCCGGCTACATCGTAGAGCTTGGTGAGCTTGTCCTCAATCTCTTGGAAGTACTCTCTGTATTCCTGCGTCATCCGGAGCTGGCTCAAGACTCACTCTCCTAATGATAGGCGGGTGTAATGGAAGTACCCATCGCCTGGGCCTCTGTGTTGACCCTCTCAGGATTTTATAGCTGATACTATATCGTAAATCTTTTCCCTTGTCCCGGCTGACTCCTCGACGAGGGTACCCGTGACTATGATCTCCGCCCCCGCATCCTTCGCCGCCTTCGCGGACTCGGCGTCCCTGATTCCTCCACCGACGACGAGGTGTGCCGAGATATATTTCCTCACGAGTTTGATCATGAGAGGGGGTACGGGAGCCTTTGCTCCTGACCCCGCCTCGAGGTAGACGTACCTCATGCCAAGGTTCTCAGCTGCGAGGCTGTAGCCGACGGCGAGCTCAGGGTGGTCGTAGGGTATCCCCCTTACCTGACCCACGAAGCCCGCGGCTCCCCCATCTCCGACTATTATGTAGCCCATCGGCATGGACTCTAGACCGTACTTCTTCACCATTGGGGCGGACAGAGCCTGGCAGTCGACGATATAGTAGGTGTTCGAGGAGTTGAGGAGCGACATGAACCAGATGGCGTCAGCGTGCATGCTCACCCCGGACATATTGTTCGGGAAGAGGATGACAGGCACCTTGATCCTCGACTTGATCCGCTTCACCGCCTCGTCGAGCTCGAGGCTCGACGCGAGGGTTGAGCCGCCGACCATGATGGCGGCGGTCCCCCCCTTCTCGGCCTCCTCCGCGATGACGGCGCAGTCGACATCCCCGATCTTCTCCGGGTCTAGTAGAGTCATGTGAATAGCGCCGTCGGCCTTGATCTTGTTGAGGATGTACTCCTCCACCTTCCTAACCAACTTTAGTGACTTCCCCTGACCCAGCGCCGTAGTACTTGTCGACGAATATGCAATAGGCATCCACATCGGCGGTCTGCGGATCCACGATCATCTGTGACCTGAGGCCGCAGCTGCTGCACCTGAACGCCGCCCTCCCCTTGTCATGGTCAACTGTGACCTTCGTCGTGTTCTTGCCGCACTTCGGACAGAGGTAGAACTCGGGGAGTTTCTTCTTAATGATCTTTACTTCCTGTTTCCTTCTGCGTCCCATGGTCACATGCCTTCCTTGATTGCGATTAGATGGGTGCTTTGCTCAGTCTTAAGATTGTTGGAGGCCGCCTCTTGTGCTCGGTGCCCATCACCCTCCTCAGGACCATCTCGACCTGTTGGATAGGTACACCTGTCTCCTCTACTATCCTCAAGGGTTCGAACCCCTTGCTCCACGCGTATAGTATTAGGTCCAGACTATCGTAGTCTATCCCTAGCTCCCCCTCATCGGTCTGGCCGGGCCAGAAACCCGCCGTGGGAACCTTCTTGATTATCTGCTCAGGCAAATTAAGGTGAAGTGCCAGCTGCCTTACTTGGTTCTTGTAGAGGTCCCCTATTGGCATGATGTCGACGCCGGAGTCACCGTACTTGGTGAAGTAGCCGGTGTACAGCTCGGATTTGTTCGAGGTGCCCACGACCATCCTGTTCAGTGTGTTCGCGTAGTGGTAGACTATTATCATCCGCGTCCTGGCCTTCACGTTTCCGAAGGCGACCCTGTTCGACGGGCTGTAGAGGGGGAGGCTCTCCCTCATCACACGTAGCATAGGCGTGATATCTACGCAATCACACGTGAGCCCAAGCTCCGTCACAAGTTGCATCACATCGTCTATATCCTGCTTCGGTGTGACATCACGCTCTGGTAGTGTCAATGCTGTCACTCTTTTCGGCCCCAGCGCCTTCACGGTGAGGGATAAGATGACTGCAGAATCGATCCCGCCGCTTACGGCGACGATAGCCCCGTTTAATCCTGCTTCTTCGACTGTTTTTTTTATGAATTTCGTGATCAATTTCTCTGCCTTGATCGGGTCTATTGTCAGGTCTTGGAGGGTTATCATGGATTTCTTTAGTGGCGACAGTGGGTTAAATGGTTTGTTTCTTTAAAATTATGCATAATTATTATATATTTAATTTATTTTGTTATTTTTTATTTATTATACAATATTTCAAGAGAGTGTCTTATTAGAAAGCATTTATGCTGGGGTATACAAAATTGTATACAAGCCAGTTATTTCATAAAAGATATCACTTAATTGGTGAGATAGTATGACCTCAGATGAAAATCTCCAGAAAATTATCTATAAGACGTTTCAAGACCCTATTGCTGATTTATTATTAAAACAGAGCAATTTAACGAGGATTCAATTTGAAACACTTATTATTGACCTTCTAACAGACATTTTATCTGATAATAAACTCTCATTTTATGAGAAAAGTCTTTTTCGGAAAGAAAAAGTCAGTAGAGGCTCATTTAGTCGTACGTTAGCGCAGGCTAGGGGTAGTGTTATATCTTCTATTTTCACTATAGTTTTGCTTAGTTATATTGGTGTTCTTGACAAGCCTTTTGAGGAATATCAGGAACTGGCAGAGAAATTAAGGGATTACATTGACACCATTGAGGATAAAAAAGAGGGACGTTCTCCAGCTATGTTAAAGAGACTCGAAGTAGAATTATTGGCCGGAATAAAGACTCTTTCTAAACCAACTAGCCTGAAAGTCATGTGATATCACATCACATCACACTATTCAATCCTATACAGAGTTGTCCCAGCGCTGAACCTCCATCCCCCACAGGCGTGAGACTCGGATACAACACATTTAGAGTAGTTTCTAGTTCATCAAAAATTATTTTTGTTATGGCTGCGTTGGCAAACACACCACCGGACAAAGCCACCTTATTGATATCCTGCTCTTCCGCAATCCTATTAACTATCTCAGCGATTCCTTTAGCTAAATAATATTGGCTGAAAGCTGCAATATCTTCTTTTTTGTATTTATTCACGTTTTTAGACAGATAATTTAACGTATTTGCTGTTAATAATTCGTATTTACCGTTTTTTTGGATGATTTCGGGTTTGGAATCGATCTTTTTTGGATCGCCGTTTATTGCTATCGACTCGAGCCTCATCGCGGGTTCACCTTCATAGGTTCTTCTATAGGTTAATTCGAGTAGAGCCGACACCGCATCTAGGAAACGGCCTGAGCTCGTTGTTTTAATAGTTGAACTCTCTCGGGCCTGCTTTAGAACGATTTCCAGTTCATTTTCACCGTACCGTAAGCCCTTTAAAACGTGATTTTTTGTGATATCACGGATCTCCTCATCATCGAGATTCACCTTTGTTAGTGCTGATATAAGGAACCTATATGGAAAAAGGGCGCAAAGATCTCCTCCAGGCATAGCTATGCTCTCTAGATGCCCCACCCTATCGAAGTTTGAATAAGTCGAAATTAAGACCTCTCCACCCCAAATAGCTCCATCCGTGCCATACCCGGCACCATCTAACGCTACTCCGATCACAGGCTCGTCGGGTGCAACACCCTTTTCTGCGCAGACAGAAACGACATGGGCATGATGGTGCTGAGACTTGATTACAAGTGCACCCGTATCCTGTGATATCATGTCGGCTAACTGTGATGTCATATACCCCGGATGCTGGTCACACCCAATCACATCCGGGTTACGTGTGATTTTCAGGAGGTCACGCATCGAGTAGATCGCCTTCTCCTCGTACTCGAGGGTCTCCAGGTTCGTAATATCCCCCAGATACTGGGTCTGGTAGCACCTCCCGTTCACGGAGACGGCGGCAGCGTTAGCCTGCTCCGTCCCGACGGCGAAGCCGACGCCGGTCTTCATCGGTATCCTCACGGGGTCCGGTACAAAACCCCTTGATCTTCTAAGGAAGGCCCTACGACCATCGTTTATCCTTAGGACCGAGTCATCGCAGCGATTGATTATGTCCCTGTCATGCAGAAGGAAGTAGTCGGCGATGCCTTTGAGGTCCGCCATAGCCGATTCGTTGGTTATGGCCATCGGCATACCCGCTCTGTTACCGCTCGTCATGATGAGGGCGGGGGCTTCGAGCCGCTTGAAGAGCACCACATGTATTCCGGTATAGGGGAGCATAACCCCGACATGGGCAAGGTCGGGAGCCACGCCATCGGCCAGTAGGGTTCCATGCTTCCTGACGAGGACTATCGGCCTCCTCCAAGACGTGAGCGCCTGAACCTCCTCTGAGGTCAGGTCTGCGAAGCCCCTTATCGCCTCCAGATCAGGAGCCATCAGGGCGAAGGGCTGCGAGGGCCGGTTCTTACGCCTCCGAAGTTCGGCGACGATCTTCTCGTCTGTGGCGAGGGAAGCGAGGTGGATGCCCCCGATTCCCTTCACAGCCAAAATCTTTCCCTCTAAAAGCCTTTCAGCCGCCTCCTCAAAGGCATCAACAGTAGTTACCAGTGAGCCTTTAGCGTCGTACAGACTCATCTGTGGGCCGCAGACTGAGCAGGTTATCCCCTGCGCGTCGAATCGCCTATCCGCCGGGTCGTGATACTCGCGGGAACATTCGCTGCACACGGGGAAGCGGTGCATGTGGGTGCGCTCCCTGTCATATGGGAGGGAGCTGATCGCCGTGAATCGTGGGCCGCACCAGGCGCAGGCGGTGAAGGGGTACTCGAACCAACGACTCCGGGGAGCCCCCATATCCTCGAGGCACTGGGGGCAGATCCCGATGTCAGGCGGGAGGACCCCCGAGACCGTATCGCCGTGGTTCCTGCTCTTGTCGATCCTGAAGTCGCCGAACCTTCCCCTGTAAGGCTTGTAGCCCACTTTTATCCCCTCGATCTCCGAGACCTGAGGCGCATCGGCCTTTACGTCCCGGAGGAAGGACTCCACCTCGTCCTCTGGGCCTTCCGCGGCGACCTCCACGCCGGCGTTGCCAAGGTTAATGACGTACCCCCTGAGCCCGTGCTTCACCGCCTCGCGGTAGATGAAGGGGCGGAAGCCTACTCCCTGGACCCTGCCGTTGATGTAGATCTCCGCCTCCACATAGCTCCGGGAGCCCAACTTGTTTCACAGCTTAGATACATGATGGTTATTAAATAATGAGTTCAAAACCTTGAATCCAGATCAAGGATAATTCATATTTTTTATCCTAAAAGGTCAGTATGATAGGAAAGAGTAAAAAAGTTCGAAATCATTCTATGATCAGGTACTCAGACGGGGCCGGGTTTGGAGTTAATATTCACGACAGCCGCGCTTTTCGCCATCACCCTAGCAGCCTCCCTGATCTTCTACAGGAGGATAAAGATGGCTCAGAGGGAATACGAGGGCTCCAAGGACGCCGTCGGAACCATAACCGCGGGATTCACCCGCCAGGTAAACAAGCTCGAACAGTCAATCCAGGAGACCAAGAATGATGCCGTCACGGCTAAGGTGGCCGCAACAGAGGCCCTCAAGTCGAGTGGGGAGACGAAGGAGGCTGTGCTTCAGGGGCTCGAGGAGGTTAAGAGGCTCCAGGACAAGGTCCACTCCACCGAGAGCACCGTCGAATCCTTCAAGAAGGAGCTGCAGAGGCTGGCATCTACCCCGAGGATACCAGTACAGGCGCCCAGCCTAGAGGCACCAATACCAGTCCAGCAGGCTAGTGTCTTCGACCGGCTCACCGACACCGAGCTTGAGGTTCTGGTCAAGATAGTCGAGCTGGGCGAGGGGACCGTTCCCGAGATAAGGGACCACATAAAGAAGACGAGGGAACACACGGCGAGGATGCTGAAAAGGCTATACGACAGCGGCTTCATCGACAGGAACACGAGCGGTATGCCCTACAGGTACTCAGTCAGGAAAGAGATCAAGGAGCTCATACTTCAGAGGGGAGAGATGGCTAAAGCAACCACCTGAGGACAGACTTTATACTCCCTGACCAAGACGAATTAGGTGAAATGAAGAGCTCCAGCGTAGGCAAGGCCCCCCGCCTATCACCGGTGGAGGGCGTCGAGATCGTGATTCTGGGGACAACGGATAAGCTCACCATTTGCTATATAACGGCCCAGCCCGGCGCTATGATAGCTGACCATTCCCACCCTAACGACCAGATAGGCACCTGCATCAAGGGAGCAGGCGAGCTGGTTTCAGGAGGCAAAGTCTTCAATACTCTACCGGGTACCTCGTGGACCATCCCGGGCGGTGAGGTACACAAGTGGAAGTCGACCAGCGACGTTCCGACGATACTGGTGGAGGGCTTCAGCCCGCCAAGAAAGGACTACGTGTCCAAGGCGAAGTGACCTGAACCGGGGCCCAGCCTCTTGTCCCAGGACCTCAACCCCCTTCTGAGCCGCATAGTAGAGGCGGGCTACCAGCTCAGCCCAGAAGCGTACAAGCTCCTGGGGAGCCTCCCCTACGATGAGGCGGAAGCGCTGATAGAGAAGGCCATCATCAAGGCCAACATAGGCGCGGAGGCGAGGTTCGTACTAGACGAGGGGTTCCTTACCTCCCTGATGCAGGAGCCCTCCAAGCAGATGGCCGCACCGGCGAGGGCAAAACATCCCCCCGCTGCGGACATCGAGCCCCAGCTCAAGCTCCTACAAGAGGAGGTGGCCCAACCGGCAGGGGACGCGGAGGGCTTCTTGGAATACTTCAAGAGCAGGTTCGACAGGCTCGAGGCCATCCTTCGAAGGCGCGTCGATGTCAGGGACGCCGTGACCATAGCCAGAGCCCTCCAGCTCCCCGTGAAGACTAAGCTGAAGGTCATCGGGATGGTCACGGAGAAGAGGACAAGTGGCCCACGCCTATTCATCGAGATCGAGGACAGGAGCGACACCATATCCGTGATGGCCACGGACCCCCAGGTCATGAGGATGGGCCTCGAGGTACTCGAGGACCAAGTCATATGCGTAGATGCCGTGAAATTTTCTGAGGATCTACTGATAGCCAACGACTTCATCTGGCCCGATATTCCCACGAATGCCCCGAGGAGGGCGAATGAGCCCGTCTGCGCAGCTTTCATCTCAGACATTCACGTCGGCAGCGTCTATTTCAGGGAGGACCTCTTCGACAGGTTCATCAGCTGGATGAACCTTGAGCTGGGCCCTCCTCCCTCAAGGGATCTAGCCTCGAGGGTGAAGTACGTCGTGATAGCCGGGGATCTCGTGGACGGCATCGGCATCTATCCAGAGCAGCTCGAGGAGCTGACCATCAGGGACATCAGGGAGCAGTACCACGTCGCCTCGCAGCTGCTGTCGAGGCTCCCCGACTATCTGGAGATAGTCGTCATCCCCGGGAACCACGACGCCTCACGGAAGAGCCTCCCCCAGCCCCCCATCCCCAAGGATTACGCAGAGGAGCTCTACGCAGACGAACGGATCCACCTCTTCGAGAACCCGTGCAGGCTCAGCCTCCACGGCGTCGAGGTTCTACTTGACCACGGCACGGCGCTGAACGACATCCTCGGCTCGACGCCAGGCCACGACTTCCACAGGCCCATCACGGCGATGGAACTCCTCCTCCGCTGCAGACACCTAGCGCCCAGGTACGGGCAGAACGCGCCCATAGCCCCGGAGAGGACCGATAGGCTAGTGATACAGTCGGCGCCGGACATATTCCAAGCCGGTCACATACACATCAACGAGACCAAGAAGTACAAGGGTATGACCCTGATCTCGTCGGGCGCCTGGCAGGACCAGACTCCTTACCAGAGGAGGATGAACCTGACGCCGACAACGGGCGTAGCGACCATCTTCGACCTCCAGACCCACCAGGCGTTCAACCTAGACTTCAACCGGCTCACGTGAGGCCTCTGGCGATCATCCCAGCAACGCGGACAGGCTCAGGTACCCTACACAGCTTGGCTGAGTGCCTCAACACCGTCTCGGCCCACTCAGGCGATGCGCCGACAACCTCGAAGTAGACGGGCGGCTCCGACTTCATCGTTACCGCCGAGTATACCTCCCCAAGGACGGCGATGGGGGCCCACCTCTCATCCCAGTCTACGAAGTGGGTCCTTAGAGCCTCCCTGACGGACTCGCTGTCCGGCTTCTCCCCGGAGAAGACGATCACAGGGACCCTGATCACTTCATGAACCCTCACCGCATCTATCACGTTGAAGCCTGCGAAGGACACGCCGCCGAGGATAATAACGTCGCAACCAGTCACGCCCAGCATCTCAAGGAGCTTCTCGGTGGCGTCCCTGCCGTCGACCTCGATTTTCCTCAGGAGGACCTCCTGGATCGAGGCACCCAACATCTTGACGGCGCAGAGAAGTGTATGCTGAAGCCTTTTCCGTTGAAAGGCCTCGAAGCTTCCGTCCTCCACACCGACTATGCGGAGGCTTTCAAGCTCTGGGGCGCTCAATACTTCTCTAGCTTACCCTTGATCTGGCATTTAATAAGGAACTGGGCGTACGACTTCCTCGGCACACTGACTGAGCCCGAGTTTATGACGATCTTCTCTATACCCCTCAGCGCCTCCTCATCGACGTCCTTCTCGAAGATGAGATCACCGGAGCTCTCGATCCTGAAGGGGCCCATGTCCTTGCTTATGTTCAGGATGTCGTTCTTCGACAGGGAAGCCTCGCCCTCGTCCTCGATGGTGAGGATGAAGCTGCCCGTGGCCACGTTCTCTGGTTGGCTTTTGACGCCGTTCTGTTCCTCGAAGTCGCCGTTTATGAAGGCCTTGAGCGCCGAGTTGACGACGTCGCTGACCCTCTTGCCGTCCTTCTTCGCCATGGAGAAGACCTCGTTGTACAGCCCCGTGTCGAGGCCCCTTATGGCTACGGTCTTGCGCGTCAAGTTTACCTGTCAACCCGTTTATTTGTTTACTTGTTTACTTGTTAACAAGTAATCTTATAAGCTTATCGCCGAAGTTGTTTCTTCGCCAACGACGGCGGTTCTGGAGTTGGAGACGCTTGACTAGAGTGATGCCCTTAAAAGATGCGCTGCGCGACGATAAAAGCCGCTCGGTGAGGGGCGGAGCCGACGCTGAGAACAACTTCGTCAAGTACACGCAGGTCTTCCGCCAGCTCCTGCTGCTGAACGAGAAGAACGACCTCGCAACGACGCTGAAGAACATCCAGGAGCTCCTCAGCTTCAGCGAGAAAGTTTTCTCATCGTCCGCCGTCGCAGAGAGCTTCCTCTACTTCTGCCTCCACGGCGCGGCTACCGCCTGGGTGCTCCAGACGGAGCTCAGCATGCCAGAGGCGACCGTCTATAGGACGGTGAAGAGGCTCCGCGCTCTGGGACTGATCGTGCCGGCCCTGAAGGTATCGAAGGTGAAGTCGTCCAAGGGCGGCCCTCGCCCGACCGTCTGGGCCCTTGAGACCGCCTCCGCCGACGAGATCGCGGGAGCACTTAAGCACCATTACAGGACGCTGAGCCCCAAGTACAGGGTGGCTGAAAGGGTGGCACAGACGATCCTCGACCAGTTCGCCGCGAAAGGGAAGGTCGATGAGATCAGCTACAAGGACCTCCTCATCCAGATAAAGGCGCTCCACATACCCTTCA
>CAZVMI010000007.1:25914-27108 GCA_964628365.1 uncultured Candidatus Bathyarchaeia archaeon
GAGATCAGCTACAAGGACCTCCTCATCCAGATAAAGGCGCTCCACATACCCTTCAAGGCGCCTGACATCGCCGACCTTGCGGCCCAGTACCTCAACGAGAAGGGGATCAAGGTCTGGCGCTAAACGCCTAGGCAAGGCTGTAGTACAGAACCTTTTCCCTCTTCTTCTCCGAGACCTCGCCCCTGTTTCTCAGGTAGACGAGGTGTGCATAGGTCTCAGCCGCCGCCATCCTTTTAGTCCAGAAGTCCATGAAGGGCCAGGGCCGACTCTCCCAGGAGATCTTCGACGAGATCTGGTAGACGGTCCTATCGCCGGTCCTCAGCGCGCTCTTCACCTCGTCGCACCGCGCCTTGTGGTGGGTCTTCAGCTGCTGTACCCGTTCAGGGAGGTTCGTGAACGTCCTCTCGTGGCCGGGCAGGACCAGATCCACGGGAAGGTTCTCCACCTTCTTCAAGGAGACCAAGTAATCGGCCAGGGGGTCACCCTGCTGGTAGGTGTGGAGGCTGATGTGGCTCGTGATCTTCGGGAGGACGTGGTCGCCGCTGAAGAGTATCCGTCTGTCGGCGTCATACAGGCAGATGTGCTCTTGGGCGTGGCCTGGCGTCCAGAAGACCTTGACGCTCGTCTCGCCGAGTCTCAGAGTCTCGCCGTCCTCAAGCGTCGCGTCTATTGGCGTTGGCTCAGGCGCCTCCCTGAAAGAGTGCTCGAAACGGCTAAGGAACTGCTGAAGGTTACCACCGCCAAGTGTCTCAAGCTCGGATGTCGTCATCTCGTACATGTTTTTGTAGAGTAGGGCTTGCTCCTTCAGGCGTTCCAAGGCGGAGCTGTGCGCGAGGACCTCCGCTGGTGAGTAATGCTTGATGTGCTCGACGAGGCCGACGTGGTCGTTATGGAGGTGTGTTAGAATGATTTTCCTGAGGTCTATGGGCTTGATGCCGTTCTCTGCGAGCTGCTTCTCCAGGGCGGCATAGGCGTCCTTCCCCGGGACGCCGGTATCTATCAGCGTCGCCGAGTCGGTGAGCAGGTAGGAATAGGTGCGCCCCAGCGGGTTGAACCTCATGGGTATGACGAGCTGATGGACGCCTTCGGCGACTTCCAATCCTTCCACTTCTAGCCACTGAGGAAGAGCCCACACTTAAACCGTTGGGGGAATCCACCACTCGGAGCCAGGCCTGTCGACCCACTCAGGCCAGC
>CAZVMI010000008.1:0-16846 GCA_964628365.1 uncultured Candidatus Bathyarchaeia archaeon
ATGGCCGACGTCGCAGACGTGATCGCGCTTTCAGCCGAAGAGGCCGCAGCCTCCGTGGCCCTCGCCTCCTCCTTGGCGTCATTTGCCAGCTGCTCGGCCTCCGCGTACTTCTCGGAGCTGAATGAGGCTTGGGCCTGCGCGAGCAGCGCCTCCGCCTCTGAGACGATGACTCCCTTCGCCTTGGCGGCAATGATGGCTGCCTCCGCATCCCTCAAGGCGATCAGAGCGTGCTCCTTCGTCCCCACGACGCCGATGACGTAGTAGACCTCCGTCCTTCCGGCCGGCATGGAGACGTAGGGGTTCCCGTTCAGCGTCCCCACCTCGAGAGGTACGCTGCTCAGGCTAGTTATGGTGGAGCCCGCCGGCAGCGAGATGCTCGACGTCGTCGACGTTGAGGCGTTGAAGATCCAAAGCGAGCCTGTCTTGCTCGTGAGGTCGGACGTCGAGTAGGCCATGGTGACGGAGACCGAGCCGAGGCTGTCCACCTCCATGACGGAGTCTGATACGGCGTAGTCGAGGGGGAGCCCGTCCTGGTCGACGACGAGGACGTCCCTGAGGATGGTGCCGAAGACCGTTACCTTCACCTTCACAAGCGTGGGGTCGACATCGATGGAGTAGTCCACGGAGACGACACCGTCCCCGTAGACGGTGAAGAAGAGCCTCGTGGGCGTGTAGTCGGCAGAGTATGCTAGTGGTGTGGCCGCGGAAACTACGAGGAGAACTACCACGAGGAGGAGCCGGCCCTGAACGCGCATGCGAACCATAAGAACCAGAGCCCTATCGATATTAAATATTCTGAATTACCAAAACACATTGGTAAAAGACTGGAAATAGCGCCTGATTAACTACTTTTTATCCCTAGACACTTGACTATTGTAATGTGATCGTCATGGCAGTTGAGAAATCGATCCTGTACTTCGACGAGGTCGGAGAAGGGAATACGGAGGCCACGCTGATGGCGGCGAAGAAGAGGGCTGAGGAGCTCGGCGTTAGGGACATAGTAGTCGCCTCGACGCGGGGCGGGACGGGGCTGAAGGCTACTGAGGTCTTCAAGGGCTACAACGTCGTGGTTGTGACGCACAGCACCGGGTTAAGGGAGCCCGGGAAGCAGGAGGTGCCCGAGGAGACGGTGGCCAAGATCAGGGCGGCGGGCGGGAAGGTCCTCACGACAGGCCACGCCTTCATGGGCGTCAGCGCCGCGATCAGGAAAAAGTTCAACACCGTGGGCCCCGCGGACATCGTGGCGAACGTCCTCCGCCTCTTCGGCCAGGGAATGAAGGTGGTGGTCGAGTGCACCTACATGGCCGCGGACGCGGGGATGATCCCCGTGGACAGGGATGTCATAGTCATTGCGGGCTCAGGGAGGGGCGCAGACACCGCGGTCGTCCTGAAGCCAGCCCACCAAGGCGACATGTTCGACCTCTACGTGAGAGAGATCATAGCGAAGCCGAGGACCCGCTAGCCAGAAGACCCCCTTATTCATCACCGTTCGAGTCCGAGGATCAGCGCCCTTCGCCGGTTCTCCTCCGAAATCTTATCTTCCCAAGAGACTCGTAATATTCCATTCTCTGAAAGAAGGAATCCCTGTTGATTGAGATAAGGTTCCACGGCATGGGCGGCCAGGGCGCCGTGATGGGTGCCCTGATCCTCGCAGAGGCGGCGTTCGCCGAGGGGAAGTACGCCCAGAAGATACCCGTCTACGGCGGGGCGCGCCGAGGTGGAGACGTCACCGTCTTCCTCAGGCTCGACGATAAGCCGATAAGGCGGACGTCGGGCATCTATGAGCCAGACGCAATCATAGTCATGGACCCGACGCTGAAGAAGCAGCCGTTCGTCAGGGCCGGGCTCAAGGAGGGGGGGACCGCGATCCTCAACGACGAGGTCAAGCCTAGTGAGGTCGACCTCGGCGTCAAACTGAGGGTGGTGGCGACCATCGACGCGACGGGCCTAAGCACAGAGGTCTTCGGGCAGAGGGCGATACCCATAGTGAACACCCCGATGCTGGGCGCCGTCTCCAAGGCGACTGGCTGGGTCAAGCTCGAGTCCCTCTCGGAGCCGATCAAGCACCAGCTTCCAGGAAAGCTGGGGGAGCTCAACATAAAGGCCTGCCAACGTGGCTACGAGGCCGTGAAGGTTCTGGAGGCGTAGAGGATGAGCAGCGTAGTACGATCGTTCAGGCCCGAGGTCGACCAGAAGAAGTGCGTCAAGTGCGGCCTCTGCCAGCAGTTCTGCCCCGAGGGCACCGTCATGGTCTCGGATGAGGGCGCGGTCTTCGACTACAGGTTCTGCAAGGGGTGCGGGGTCTGCGGCAACGAGTGCAGGGTCAAGGCGATCACGATGGTGAGGGAGGTCTAGGCATGAGCTTCACGAGGATGATGGAGGGCAACGAGGCGGCGGCCTGGGGCGCGCTGCTAAGCAGGGCACAGGTGGTCCCCGCCTATCCGATCACTCCCCAGACCGAGCTGATCAGCAGTATAGCGTCGCTGATAGCTGAGGGGAAGATGAAGGCAGAGTACATCAAGGTCGAGGGAGAGCACACCGCGATGGCGGCTGCCGTCGGCGCCTCCGCGATGGGCGCCAGGGTCTTCACGGCCTCAAGCAGTCAGGGCATCGTCTTCATGGAGGAGGCGCTCTGGATGCCGCCGGGGATGAGGCTCCCGATAGGCATGTGCATCGTCAACAGGGCCATCGCCCCGATAGGGGGCCTCAGGCCCGACCACAACGACTCCCTCCTCCAGAGAGACACGGGCTGGATACAGCTCTACTGCGAGAACAGCCAGGAGGTCCTCGACACCATAATCATGGGCTACAGGATAGGCGAGGACAAGAGGATCTACCTCCCCGTAGCCACATGCTACGACGGCTACTTCGTCTCCGCGACGGCTACGCCCACAACCGTCCCGAGCCAGGCGGAGGTCGACGAGTTCCTCCCGCCTTACAAGCACGAGATGTACAGCCTGCTCCCCGAGGACTGGAAACCCCGACCATACAGGGAGAACATCGCGGCCTCAAGGTACGAGGTCCAGCAGGCCCACGAGAAGGCCAAGAAGGTGATAGAGGACGTGGACAAGGAGTACAGGAAGCGCTTCGGGAGGGGATACGATGGCGCGCTGGAGGAGTACAACTGCGACGGGGCTGAAGCCGTCCTGGTGACGATGGGCTCCATGACAGGGACCGTCAGGGATGTTATCGACGAGCTGAGGGTCAAGGGGAAGAAGATCGGGCTGGTGAAGCTCCGCTGCTTCAGGCCGTTCCCCACCGAGGAGCTCCAGAGGCTCGCGAAGAAGTACCACGCGATAGCCGTCGTCGACAGGAACACGAGCTATGGCTCAGCAGGGGGCGGCATCGTCTCCATGGAGGTGGCGAGGGCCCTTTACGCTCTCGACGACAGGCCGCTCCTGCTGAACTTCCATGTTGGCCTGGGAGGCACTGACGTGACTATGCGCCAGATAGATTACATGGCGGATGAGACCTTGAAGGCGGTCAAGGCCGGGAAGGTGAAGGAAGCAGTGGATTGGGTCGAGTTCAAGGACCTAGGACCGGTGATGTAAAATGACGCTGGACAACAAGTTCGACGAGTATTACGAGAAGAACTTCTACCAGGGCGGCACTACCTGCTGCCCTGGATGTGGAGGACCGCTGCTCTGGAGGATGATCCTCGAGGCACTGGGGCCGAACACCATAGTCTACGGCGACGGCCCGTGCGCCATGTGCGCGATAAGGAACATCAAGCTGCCCACGTTCAGCATCCACTTTAGCTTCATCGCAGACGGCGCCACGGGCATACTGGCGGCGCTGAGGGCGAAGGGGAGGCAGGACA
Organism: uncultured Candidatus Bathyarchaeia archaeon; assembly: GCA_964628365.1. Taxonomy (GTDB): domain Archaea; phylum Thermoproteota; class Bathyarchaeia; order TCS64; family TCS64; genus UBA8941. The sequence goes on from CAZVMI010000008.1 coordinate 3,821, forward strand.
TAACAGTGATCTCCTCCGGCGGGGACGGCGCCACGGGCGACATCAGCCTTGGCAAGGTCTCGGCTGCGGCGGAGAGGAACGAGAACATGATCCAGATATGCGTCGACAACGAGGCTTACATGAACACGGGGATCCAGAAGAGTGGGCTGACGCCCTTCGGCGCCTGGACGACGACGACGCCGACCGGGAAGGAGAACAACAAGAAGGAGATACCGATGATCATAGCCGCTCACAGGGTCCCCTACGTGGCGACCGCCTCCATCTCGTACCCGCGCGACCTCAAGGCGAAGATCGAGAAGGCGAAGGGGATCAAGGGCTTCAAGTACATCCACACCGTGATCCCGTGCCCGACGGGCTGGCGCTTCGACCCCGCGAAGAGCGTCGAGGTGACCCGCCTGGGCGTCGACACCTGGGCTTGGCCCCTCTTCGAGATAGAGCAGGGGACGCTGAAGATCTCGGCGAAGCCCGAGCAGAAGCCGATAACTGAGTACCTGAGCGCCCAGGGCAGGTTCAGGCAGATGAAGCCCGAGCATGTCGAGTACCTTCAGAAGGAGATCGACTCGAAGAGGATCTCCCTGCTGGAGAGCAACGGGAGAAAGCTCTTCCTCTAACCCCTTTCTTTAATATCCTTTCTCAGCCAGTCTTATCCTATGGAACCATTCGCCGTCGTCGGCCACGTAGCTATGGACAGGGTGGTGACTGGGGACGGCGAACGGCGGCAGCTCGGCGGGCCGCCTACCTACGTCTCGCTGATAACCCACCTCCTCGGCGGGGGGCTGAGGGTCTGCACAAAGGTCGGCGGTGACTTCCCCGCGGAATATGCTGAGAGCCTCGCATCGAGGGGAGCCGACGTCGGCGGATGCGTCGTCCCAGGCGCCAAGACGACGCGGTTCGTCCTGGACTACACGGCTGGGGAGCGGCGCCTGTCCGTGGAGAGCGTCTGCGAGGAGATCGGGCCCAAGGATGTCAGGGGGCTCCCCAACGCCGTCCTGCTCGCCCCGATCATCCAGGAGATACCAGTGGAGACCCTGAACGTCTTGGAGGCTGGCACAATTGCCCTGGATCCCCAAGGCTTCCTGAGGAGGCGCCTCCCCGACGGCTCAGTCGATCACGTCCCCTGGCTCGACGAGGGGCTCATCGGCAGGCTGACGATCCTTAAGGCTTCCAGGAGGGAGCTCGGGCTGATGACGGGCGCAGGGAACACCCATGAGGGGCTAAGGAGGCTCCGCGGGATGGGCGTCGACGTCTGCGTCGCAACCCTGGGCGGCGAGGGCTCGCAGGTTCTCTGGGACGGCGGAGGGGTGGCCGTCCCCGCCTATGAGGGGGGAGTGGTCGTCGACCTGACTGGCGCGGGGGACGCCTTCCTCGCCGGCTTCTTCCACCAATTCATCGTGGACGGGGACGTCGAGTGGTCCGCCGCCGTAGGGTCAGCCGCCGCCTCCGCGGTCGTTGAGACAATCGGCCCCTCTGTAAGGATGACACGCGACGAGCTGATGGAGAGAGCTGAGGAGATCCGCGAAGGGATCAGGCGTCTAACCTAGGCGTCTCTTTGCCAGGAAGTAGACGCCGAGGGCCAGCACGAGATTGACCACCCAGAGCCCGTAGTACTTGACGTTGGCGTTGAGCTCCTGCTGGGCCCGCTCGGCATCTGTCAAGCCGGTGACATCGTAATTGCCCGGCTCTTCACCCGCGCTGGCCGCGGCTTTGGCTTGATCAGAATCAGTAGAAATGGTTGCGTTCGAGTCCGTCTTCGCTTGAGGTTCTGTCACCTCGGACCCGCCGGTCTTGTTGCCTTGGCCGGTGGTCTGGAGTGCGAAGCTCCTGCTGCCTTGTTGGTTGGTGACCGCCGCGAGCTGAGTCGGCAGCACCCCTACCAGGGCTATGCCGACGGCGACTGCTAGGACGGCGTAGATGGTCATCCTCATCGTTGTCACTGGTCAACTCTCGCCTCCGGCGCTCTTAATGCTAGAGATTCGAACACCTCTAACCCCGCTGAAACAGGGTGTTCGGATTTTAGAACAACCTTCACCTCGGCCTCTCCCTCCATATCTTCACCGTCTCGTACCAGAAGATGGCCGTCGGGACGAGCCCCATGACGATGGTCGTGATGTTCTCCCTGGTGGCCTCCAACGGGAACTGGATGAGGTAGGTCACAAGCATCGTCGTCATCAGGACAGCGTAGAAGAGGAACTTGGGAAGCATGACGCCTCCGAGGGTGACGAAGCTGCGGAGGACGCCCACCTTCACCTCCTTGATGATCCTGTAATCGCCGTAGATGTTCTCTATTAGGCCCAGGTCCTGAAGCTTCCCGAGGTGGTAGGCAGCGACGCTGGGGCTGCTGAAGCCTAGGCTCCTCTGGACCTCCCTGACGCCCACCGACTCCTGCCTGGATTTGAGGATGTGCATGTAGACGAGGAGCGTCTTCCCCTTGAGCTCCGACTCTATGACGGCGTCGTCTTCCACCAACCCTAGGCCTCACCAATTAAGCAGGCGAACGAGATATAATCTCTGCGGATTCACGCCTCGAGGAGGTTGAGGATGGCGAGGGTCGCGTGGAGCGCCTCCTCCGTCCTCACCGTCTCGCAGCCCTGGCCGGGGATCGTGTTGACGTTGAACCTGAACGCATCTCCGGTGCTCCTGCCCTCCCTCCTGAGGATCTCATCTATCCCCCTCCTGGGCGAGCCGAAGGCGACGAGGATGCTCTTGGCATCGAGCCAGCCCTTTAAGAGCGGCTCCCTCGCCTCGTTGTATGGCGTCCCGCTCCTCGAGGTCGCTATCGTCAGGCCGTAGCCGCCGTCGGTTGCTACGCCGACGAGACCGGTCTTGGCGAACCTAACCCTGTACCCCCAGTACTCGTCGACATCGCCCTGCTTGGCGAAGACGCCTCGGAGATCGGGGTGCTTCTCGGTGACCCTGACCGTGACTCGGCTCCCCTTCGACGGCGCCCTCCCCGTGGCCCTGAGGGGCGTGTCGACGCCGATGTCGACATGGCATTCGCCCTCCCTCTCCTCGATGACGACGCCCTCCCTGTGCTCGCCCACCTCGAGGTCGCCGACCCTGTTCCCGAGCGGGTGATGGGGCGTCCTGAGCGGCGGCAGGATGCCGGCGTACTGGAGCTCCGGCCTCATCCCGAACATGTACTTCCTAAGGTACTGGGGGGTCTCCATGTAGCTCAGGAGCGTCCTGATGAGGCTTGACTCATCCGGCTCGTCGTGGTAGATGACGACCTCATCGACGCGGAAGATGGATGCCGACCTGGCGACCTGACCGACTATCTCCGTCTTCTGCCTGAGGTTGCTGAACTCCGAGACCAGTGAGGAGGGGAGGGCGACAGATAGCCTCCTCGTCCTCTTGGGAACTTTCAACTCATTCTCCTCCTGCGCGGAGCCTGTGCCAAGCCTTCCAGCCGGTTTTGACGAAGCGCTCCCTCCCCTCAAGGTCCTGCCTGACCCATTTAAGGAGTGAGCTGAAGCGCCTCATCCGCCTGACCTCAGCCTCTCCACCGACCCCCAGCCTGACGAGACTTTTCACGAACTCCTCCTCAGCGAACTCCTGGGTGGCGCCCGTTATCTTAGAGGGGACGACCGTGTAGCCCTCCCGCCCGAGCGCCTCCCTTACACCTGAGAGGATGTAGCCTGTGCAGACCCTCATCGGCTCGTCCTTGGCTATCCCCAGCCTCTCTATGCCCTCGCCGACTATCCTGATCGCCTCGTGGAGGTACAGCTTCTCCCCGAAGGCGTCCCCCCTGAAGAGGTCAAGCGGAATCTCACCTACATACGCCTCGCCGGATTCGACGCGCCTCATCACGACGACGGCGCCGCCGAGTAGGTCGCCCCAGCCTGCCTAACGCCCGCCGAAGCGGGTATCGTCCACCTCGACGACCATCACAGCGCCACCCGCACAGAGGGAAGAGACGCACCCCCAGCCTATAAAACGTGCCCAAACAACATCGATAGCCCGACGATGCCCTTGGCCCAAGTACCAAAGCAACGAACGCATAAAAAAATAGAATTATGTATGGACTGATACGGAATAGTATCCCTGTTAAGCCGTTTTAATGGGTCTTTTTAATAAATAAGACCGGGAACGGCTCGGAAAAATGTAGGGGGAGGGCGTTAGCACCTCTTGAGCGCGTCTATCGAGCCTGTCGTGCTCGGGTCCCTGCCGTAGAGGATGCCGAGGTAGGCGCTGGCGAAGTCGCCTATGTATAGGGCGGAGAGGATGCGGGCGAGCCTCCCCCTCCCCCTGGCGTGGACGTCGACGACCCTGCCGAACCTCCGCCCGACAATCTCCCTGAAGCGCCCTATCTTCGCAGCCATCTCGGGGGACTCCGCGGGGTCGTGGATGATGACCACGCAGAGGCGCTCAAGCAGTCCAGGCTCCGCCTCTGCCGCCATCACGGAGTTATGGAAGGCCTCAGGGAAGATGCCAGCCCAAGCGGGCGACTTCCCGTTCTCGTTGAACTGGGTCGAGTACCTGTAAGCTACGCCCTCGTGGATGCTCGAACCGTATATGACGGGGATGTACCCCTTCACCACGTCAGCGAGCCGCTTCGATGGATTCGATTCAAGAGGTGACTCTGGCGCGAGCTCCGCCCTCATCTCCCTGAGGAGGCAAAGAGCCTCGTCGACCTCACCCCAGGCGTCGCCCGCGAGTCCGAGCCTCCTGGCCGTGACGGCGAGGCTGAAGAACTGGTGGGATATCGCCGCCCTGGGCTGAAAGCCCGCCGGGAACCTAACGAGCGGGAGACCTCTCTCTTCCGCGACCTCGACCATCTCACCGCCGGAGGCGAACACGACCGCCTTTGCACCCCTGCCGATGCCGTCCTTGAGGGCGCTGATCGCCTCCTCTGTCCCGCCGGAGTAGCTGACGGCGAAGAGAAGCGTCCTCCCCCCGACGAAGCCGGGCAGCCTGTAGCCCCCCGTGACCACCATCGGCAGCGGCAGCGTCCCCTTGAGCCAGTCCCTGAGAAGCACACCTCCCATGGCAGAGCCGCCCATGCCTGAGACGACGACGCTGTCGAATGAGCCCTCCCGGAGTCCCTGTAGGTCGGTGCTCTCGGCGAACTTTATTGACTCGGCGCAGCTCTCAGGGAAGCCAGAGATGACCCTCAGCATCCCGCCCCTGTCATACTTCTTGAGATAAGCCGGGGTATCGAGGACGTGGACCATGGATGAACTATTGGAGGATATCAAGATAAATCTACATCCATCAACCATCTCATCGGGGGCTAGAGGGCTAGGGCTTCTCGACGCCGCAAATCCTGCAGGCGAGCCAGGCGTAGACCTTTATGGCGTCTAGGAAGTCGCTGACCCTAACGTGGTCCTGGATTGTGTGGGTGAACCTCTCCTCCCCGGGGCCGAAGCCGATCACGGGTAGCCCGAGCCAGGAGTAGAACCTCCCGTCGGTGGCGAATGCCCACATCCCCTGTTTGGGCTCCCTGCCTAAGGCCTCCCCAACGGCGCTCGAAGCCTCGGCAACGACAGGGAAAGCCGAGGGGTCGGTGTAGAAGCCCGTGAAGCCCCTGCCGTCCCTCGTCTGCGGCGGGATTACCGCGGCCTGGAGCTCAGGGTCCACGAGCCTCTGAGCCTCTATGAGGGCTTCGAGCCTCCTCCTCAGCTCCTCCGCTGGGAAGTCTGGGCCGTTCCGGCAGTCTATTGTGAACTCACATTCCTCCGGGACGACGTTGGAAGCGCCGGGCTTGACGCCTATCACGGTGACTGTTAGGCTCGTCCTCCCGTAGATCGGGTGGGTGGGAAGATTAGGAATGATCTCTTCCCTGATCCTGGCTATCAGGTCCGTCGCCTTGTAGAGGGCGTTTATCCCCCTCTCGGGCGCGCTCGCGTGGCAGCTCCTCCCTTTGACGACGACGCTCATCTTCATCGAGCCCCTGTGGCCGAGGGCGACCCCCATGTTCGTCGCCTCGCCGACGAGGACGACGTCGCCAAGGAAACGGTCCCTCTCGATGGTCGAGACGGTGCCAGCGCCCCCGACCTCCTCCTGGGCGACGGCTGCGACCCTGTAGTCGCCCTTGAGCCTCACGTCCAGGTCGCTGAGCGCCCCTCCGGCGAGGACCATCGCCGCGACGGCCGCCTTCATGTCCGAGGCGGACCGCCCGTAGACGACCTCACCTTCGACGCCGAAGGCGGAGCCATCCATGACCTTGCCAGAGTATGGGTCGGGCATGTCCCCAGGCGGCACGTGGTCTATGTGCCCGTTCAGCAGGAGGCTCCTGCCCCCTCCAGAGCCCTTGATCGTCCCCATCGCGTCGCCGAGGGAGTCGACCCTAACCGAGTCGAAGCCTACCACATGCATCGCCTCCGCGACGCGCTCCCCGCAAGCCATCTCCTGCCGGCTCAGGCTCGGTATCCTGATCAGCTCACCGAGAAGAGAGAGGGACTCGTCCCTGTGCCCCTTCACCCAGTCGTCTATAGCCCGGATCATACTCCTCTAGGGTTTAGAGGACTTGGCCGGGGGTTAAAAGAGGTTCGAGGGAGAGTCGTGTCGTCACTCCCGGACGGTGATGGCGCCGGCGGGGCATGCGGGCTCGCAGCTCATGCAGGCGACGCACTCCTCTACGTTGGCGGCCTCGACCCTGTCACCGGTGTCCCTGTAGACTCCCATGGGGCAGACACTGACGCATGTGCCGCAGTAGGCGCATTTATCGTAATCTATCTTCACCTCAGGCATCTCGAAATCACCTAGATGGACTCAACGTATATGGAGGCGACGATTTAAGCCCTACCACGGCGCTGGGATTAAGTTATTAAGTTCTTGCCATGCTTAAGAAAAGTGCTTAGAGGCGTTATGGTTTGAGTAGACCGCACCCGTATCTCCCGAACAGCGTGCCTGAGGTCAAGGACGGCATGATGGAGGCGATAGGGATCAAGTCCATCGAGGACCTCTACGTTGACATCCCTGAGAGCCTGAGGTTCAAGGGCGAGCTAGACATCCCAGGCCCCTACACCGAGGCCGAGGTCAGGGAGCTCGTCTCGAACACCCTTGAGAAGGGGACGAGCCTGAGGTGCCCGCCGTTCCTCGGAGGAGGAGTCTGGCCCCACTACGTGCCCTCGGTCGTCGACGAGGTGGTGAGGCGCGCGGAGTTCCTGACGAGCTACACGCCCTACCAGCCCGAGATCAGCCAGGGCATCCTCCAGAGCGTCTTCGAGTACCAGAGCCTCCTCTGCGAGCTCCTCGGCATGGAGGTCGCGAACGCTTCCCTCTACGACTGGTCCTCCGCACTGGGGGAGGCGGCGCTCCTCGCCAACAGGATCAACCACAGGGACACGATACTCGTCCCATACTTCATCAGCCCGAGCAGGCTCGCCGTGCTGAAGACCTACATCGAGCCGGTGGGGATGAAGGTCGAGAAGCTCGACTACGACAAGACGACCGGGCAGGTGGAGATCGAGGACCTGAAGGAGAAGGTCAACGACCACACGGCGGCTGTCTACGTCGAGAACCCCTCTTACCTCGGGTTCGTGGAGGAGGGCGTCGAGGCGATTGCGGAGGTCGCCCACGGGAAGGACGCCCTGTTCATCGCCGGCGTCGACCCGATAAGCCTTGGTCTACTGAAGGCACCCGGCGACTACGGCGCCGACATCGTCATCGGCGAGGGTCAGCCCCTAGGCAACCACATGAACTACGGCGGCCCACTCCTCGGCATCTTCGCCGCGAAGCACGACAACAAGGTGATCAGGCAGATGCCCGGCAGGATCATAGGCATCACAGAGACCCTGGAGGGCGGCAGAAGGGCATACGTGATGACGCTCCAGACCCGCGAGCAGCACATCCGCAGGGAGAAGGCGACCTCGAACATCTGCAGCAACGAGGCGCTCTGCTCGGTCGCGAGCGCAGTCTACCTAAGCCTCCTCGGCCCGCAGGGCCTGAGGGACCTATGCGAGGTGGTGACGAGCCGCGCCCACTACGCCATGAGGCGTATCGGCGAACTCCCGGGAGTCAGGGCGCCGATGTTCAACAGCTACCACTTCAAGGAGTTCACCGTCGGCTTCAAGGGGACGGCGGCCGAGACTGTCAACAAGGCGCTCCTGTCGAACCGGATACAGGGAGGGCTGCCTCTGGCCAAGAGCTTCCCGGAGCTCGGCGAGGCGGCGCTGTACTGCGTTACCGAGATGCATACGAAGAAGGACATAGACGCGCTTGTCTCCGGTCTCAGGGAGGTGCTGGAGGTATGACCTTGAGGAAGTTCAGGCAGGCCGACTGGGATGAGCCCCTCATCTTCGAGCTCAGCCACAAGGGTAGGATAGGCTTCCTGCCGCCGAAGGCCGAGCCGGAGGTCGTCGACGCCGTCGACGAGGTCGAGGAGCTGATCCCAAGCGGGATGCTCAGGGAGAAGCCCCCCGCCCTCCCAGAGGTCTCCGAGGTCGACGTCCTCCGCCACTACATCCACCTAAGCCAGATGAACTACGGTGTTAACTCAGGCATAATCTACCCACTCGGAAGCTGCACCATGAAGTACAACCCAATCATCAACGAGGTGCTAGCAGGACACCCGAGGATGCTCGGAGCCCATCCTGACCAGGACCCGTCGACGGTCCAGGGAGTACTCGAGTTCATGTACAACCTGAAGCAGGGCTACCTACAGGTCACAGGAATGGACGACGCGACACTCCAGCCCGCGGCGGGTGCCCACGGCGAGTGGACCGGCATAATGCTCATCAGGGCCTATCACAAGGACAGGGGCGAGCTCGGCAAGAGGACCGAGATCATCATCCCCGACTCTGCCCACGGCACGAATCCAGCCAGCGCCGGTATGGGGGGGTTCCAGATCGTAGAGGTCCTTTCGGGCGAGGACGGCTGCGTCGACGTCGAGGCGCTCAAGGCCGTGGCGGGGGAGAAGACGGCGGGCCTGATGCTCACCAACCCGAACACACTCGGCATCTTCGACAACAAGATCGCCGAGATATCCAAGATCGTTCACGAGGCGGGCGGCCTCATGTACTACGACGGCGCCAACCTCAACGCCATAATGGGTAAGTGCAGGCCAGGCGACATGGGGTTCGACGTCGTCCACGTCAACCTCCACAAGACCTTCTCGACGCCCCACGGCGGAGGAGGACCCGGCTCTGGCCCAGTGGGGGTCAAGTCTCACCTGGCGGAGTTCCTGCCTGTGCCGACCATCGAGGAGAGGAATGGCGTATACTCGCTCAACTACGACAAGCCTAAGAGCATAGGGAAGGTCCATGGCTACTATGGGAACGTCAACGTCATGCTGAAGGCCTACACCTACATGCTGACCCTCGGCGGCGCGGGGCTCAGGGAGGCCTCTGAGCTGTCGGTGCTCAACTCTAACTACATCGCCCAGAAGCTGAAGGACACCCGTGGCCTGAGCCTACCGTACGCGCCCGAGAAGCCGAGGATGCACGAGGCTGTCCTCAGCGCGGCGAAGATGAACGAGGAGACCGGCGTCAGGGCGCTGAACGTGGCCAAGAGGCTACTCGACTACGGCATCCACGCACCGACCATCTACTTCCCCCTCATCGTCCATGAGGCCCTAATGGTCGAGCCGACGGAGACGGAGTCGGTCGAGGCCCTCGACGACTTCATAGACGCGGTGAAGAAGATATCTGAGATGGCCTACTCTAAGCCCGAGGAGGTGCTGAAGGCTCCGACGAACACGGTGGTCGGGAAGCTCGACGAGCCGCGTGCCGCGCATCCGAAGACGATCTGCCTGAGCTGGCGTAGGTACTGCTCACTCCTCGAGCAGGGCGAGTAGCCGGCGATAGGCATACTTTTTATCCACGAGATTACTGACTAAAGCGAAAGGATCGACCATGTTTCCACTCTCAGGCCTGCTTTTGACCGTTGCTCAGAACCTGGACTTCCTGAAGACGCCGCCCACCGCGACCATTGTAGTCCTCGTCCTCTCGGCCGGCATTGGCCTGATCAGCAGCTACGTCAACAGGCGCGCCGTGAACCTAGACGATTACAAGAAGATGATGATCGAGAGCCAGAGGGTGCAGAAGCAGGTGATGGCGGCGATGAAGAGCGGCAACCAGAGGCAGATAGACAAGGCGCAGAAGAGGCAGCAGGAGCTGACCGCCACCCAGTCGAAGATGACGATGGACAGGATGAAGAGCAGCCTCTTCACAATGATCCCCATCCTTCTCATCTACTCGTTCATCGGGGGCTTCTTCGGGAACGTGATCGTGGCGTACTTCCCGTTCCCGGCGCCCTTCATACCGGCGGAGATGTCGTTGCCCAACTGGTACTTCTTCTGCTCCATCGCCACCAGCGTCATCATCTCGAGGGTCCTAGGCTTAACCTTCGAGATCGACCCTGACGAGAGCGCGGTGAAGGACGATGGGGGCTCCTAGCAAGAGGGAGCTCGTCATCACCGTCGCCGGCCTCCACGGCTCAGGGAGGTCAAGCCAGGCTCAGAGACTCGCAGAGTCCCTCGGGCTCAGATACATATCCTCCGGCATGATCTTCAGGGAGCGCGCCAAGGAGAAGGGGATGAGCTTGGAGAAGCTGAACCTCCTCGCCGGGACCGACCCCGAGTTCGACAACTACCTGGACACGAGGACCAAGGAGGAATCGAGGAGGGGGGGCGTCGTGATCGACGCCAACCTCTCGGCCTGGATGGCCGTTGAGCCGGATATTAGGATCTACCTAACCGCACCTTTCGAGGTGAGGGTGAAGAGGATCGCCGACAGGGAGAAGAGGCCACTTGAGGAGGTTGAGAGGGAGACGAGGGTGAGGGAGGAGTTGGAGAGGGAGCGTTATAGGCGCTACTACGGCGTAGATGTCGCCGACCTCAGTGCCTACGACGTGGTGCTCAACACCGCCCTCTTCGACCTCAAGGCGACCGCGAATATCCTTAAAAAGATCGTGGACGAATACAGCAGTGGCAGGTGAAGGTTTTGTCTGCTTACGAGGTTGGAAGAATCTGCATCAAGACGACCGGCAGGGACGCCGGTGGGCGCTGCGTCATTGTCGACGTCATCGACAGAAACTTCGTTCTCGTCACCGGGCCGCAGTCGGTGACCGGCGTCAGGAGGAGGAGGGTGAACCTCAACCACCTGAAGCCCCTCGACGAGAGGGTTGAAATAGGGAAGGGGGCCTCCGACGAGGCCGTCGCGGCCGCCGTGAAGAAGTAGACAGGCTCCGTGAGCACCTTTTTAGGTTTTAAATGGCCTATTAAGCGCCGAGAGATCTCCTTCATGACATAGTCCGGTCCAGAGCCGCAGATGTCTGAGCAGATGAGCTTCGTGGGTCTGCTCCGGGTCTCACTGGATTGGGGTGAACTTGAGCCTTGGGTAGCCTGAGTCGCCGTTCATCTCTAGGGCGTGGAGCTGGGTCCTCGGCCTTATCCCCCTGAACAGGACGACGCCCTGCTCGTTGATGAGGCTGAGGTGTATGTTGCTTATGTTTGAGGCGTGCCTCGCGAGGCTCTCCACGCCGGGCCTGACGAGGAGGACGAGGAGGCTCAGATAGACCTTGGATTCGTACTCCGAGAGGCCAGTGTACTCGACTATCTTGGGCCATATCGATCTTACGTCGCCGAGGCTTGAGTCCGACTTTGCTTTGAGGCTTGACCGCTTTGGCTCTTTCGTGGAAGTTTCTGGCAAAATAGGTCGTTCCCGTGGGAATTTGGGGTAGTTTCTACTTCTATTTGATGTCCCCTTGATGGGTTGGCCCCTGGTGACAGCTTCATCTTCGCTACTGTCGAAGCCGTTGTTCACGCATTTCACCCGGGAATTATTGGGGCCGACTCACTTTTGCGAATAAGGAAATAAAAAATCGAATACTGTGGTACTACGAAATCGAATAAAATAGTAAAAAGTGTAGTAGGCTATAAAAAAAGGGATTTGGTCTTACTTCAAGCCCTTCACGATGACCTTCATGGCGGCCGCTACGCCCGCCCCTGGGTCCTTGATGTAGTCTAGCTCGGTCAGGGCCATTTCCATGGCTGCCAGCGTCGCGACGACGTCGTTGGTGGTGTCGCTACCCATGTGGCCTATCCTCACCGTTTTACCACCGATCTTGCCCAGGCCACCGGCGATGATTATGCTATGTTTCTTTAGCATTATGTTCCTCATGTCTGCGTCGTTGACGCCCTCGGGCACCTTCGGCACGCTCAGTGTGTGGGCGAGGTTCGCTTTGTCGGGGAAGGAGTCCATTCCCATTCCCCTGATGCCGGCCTGGAACGCGTCCGAGAAGAGCTTGTGCCTCCTCCACCGAGCCTCGAGACCTTCCTCGTCGATGATCTTCAACGCCTCCAGCATCCCGAGGACCATGCCCGTTGCGGGGGTCGCGAAGTATCCGCGTGGGTTATCCATTATGGGCTTCCACTTCTTCAGATTCGTGTAGTAGTCGTGGATCGGCGTCTTCCTCCCCTCGACGGCCTTCCAAGCCTTCTCGTTGAGGCAGAAGAGGGTCATGCCCGGCGGGGCGCCAAGAGCCTTCTGGCTGCCCGTGAGGCAGAGGTCGATGTTCCACTCGTCCATCTTCATTGGCATGCCGCCCACCCCACATACGCTGTCCACGACCAAGAGCGTCTCAGTCTGCTTCGTCAGCTGCCCTATCTTGTCTACGGGGTTAGCTATGCCGGTAGAGGTGTCGACGTGTTCGACCGTGATAGCCTTGTACTTGCCGGAGTTCAGCTTCTCTTTGATGAGCTTCAGGTCGACGCCATTCCCCCAGTCGGATGTGAGACGATCTGCCTCCCCCCCGTGGGCGGGGACTATCTCGGCCCACTTCTCCCCGAAGAAGCCGTTCTCGACGCAGAGGACCCTGTCTCCTTTCTCGACGAGGTTCGAGGCGGCGGCCTCCATGCCTAGGGTGCCGCTGCCTGCCAGCATGAACGGTGTCCCCTCCGTCATGAAGAGTTTCTTCTGGAGCCGAAGCGCCTCGGCAAAGCCCTCGACGAACTCTCCGCTGGCGTGGCTGAGTATCGGCTTAGACAGTGCCCTAAGGACCCGTGGTGAGACCATCGTAGGCCCCGGGATCATCAAAAGCTCGCGTTCGTTGCTCAAACTATGCGCCTGAGAAGAAGACTCGCGG
>CAZVMI010000008.1:16946-26722 GCA_964628365.1 uncultured Candidatus Bathyarchaeia archaeon
GCGTATCTGGCGGAGAGCTTCTCGTACTTCTCGCAGCTCCCAGCCGCGTGCTCAGGGCAATCGTAGCAGAAGCCGTAACCCTTGCCGTCGAGGCACTCGACTATCTTGCAGCCTGTCCCCCAGCACTCCGGCGTAAGCGCCGAGCAGCCCTCGCACCTGACCTTGTCCTCTGGGATCTTGAACTGCTCTGCTAGAACTCTCCTCGGCTCGCCCCCGTCCCTGTAGGCCCTGTAGATGCCGCAGGCGCCGCAGTATAGACCGCACCTTCCGACGAGCGAGTGATCCACCATCATCATTGGGTTGGTGGGAGACTTTATAAATAATTAACAGTCACTCGACGGCTACTGACCGAGCTCATGCTCCTTGTAATAGCCCTCGGCCCAGACTATGAGCTTCCTCGCCTCGTCGACGTCCTCCCACTTCAGCACCTTCGTCGTCTTCCCCTCCGCCTGCTTGTATGTGTTGAAGAAGTAGGTGAGCTCGTCCACCGCCGACTGCGGTATGTCGGCTAAGCTCCTGATGTGCTTGTAGAATGGGTCCGTCGTGGAGACGGTGATGACCTTGTCGTCGATGGCGCCCTCGTCCATCATCTTTATGTTGGCTACGGGCCTGGCGACGGTGAAGCAGCCGGTGAAAGTGGGCTCGTTTATAAGTAGCACCGCGTCGAGGGGGTCGCCGTCGTCGTCTAGGGTGTGGGGGATGAACCCGTAGTCGCATGGGAAGTAGGTGTAGAGCACCCTGTTGAGCTTGAAGATACCCCTCCGGGCGTCGTACTCGTACTTATTCCTGCTCCCACGGGTGATCTCGGTGACTACGTAGACCTCATTCGGCGAATCCGGGCCTGATGGGAAGTCGCTCCAGAAGTTGAACATTGGCTACGCCGATCTAGTTGAGCGGCCGGGGTTTAGAACTTACCGGTTCAGCCCCTCGAGTGCTCCAGGACCTCGTCCCATAGCCTCAGCGTCTCGAGGGCATCCTCCCTATCTAGGACCTGGATGACGAAGCCTGTGTGGACGAGGACGTATGTGCCAGGCGTCACTGTTCCCTGCTCCATGAGGTCGATGACCGCCTCGCGCTTCACTCCGCCGAAGTCGACTACGGCTGTCCTGCCCTGAACCGACTCAACCAGGCCGGGTATAGCGAGGCACATATCACCCTTCCTCATGCGCCGGGGCTTATAATCCTATTTTGTCACCTATATTGGGAAAGTTTTAATCCCCGTTGCTTCGCCTCGTATCTGTTCGTCGAGGGCGCGCATCATGGACCGAAAGAAGCAGGTGATCTTCTTTGGCATATTTGGCGCGACCTTCATATCGACCTTCGGAGAATCCCTGCCCCAGTCTTTTGCTCCGCTGTTCCTCGCCTCATTGGGGATCTGGGGGATGATGATGAGCCTCGGCGGCACCGTCGGGATGTTCGTCATGAGCTACATCGTCTCCGTCGCCCCGATAGAGTGGGTCTTCTACTTCTGCGCGGCATTCAGCCTCGTAGCAGCGCTCCTCCTATCCTCGCTTAAGGGGTTCTTCAAGGCCTAGAACGGAGCCTCCTCGTCCTCCCTATGTCCAGCTTACTGGTCTTCCCGTCGATGGCTACGCCGTAGTCCCTCTCGGCGGCCTCGGCCGAGACGAATCCGTTCAGGAAGTCGCGGAGCACCTTCTCGGGGTCGCGCCTGAGGGGGTCGCCGTAGCCCCCGCCGCCGGGCGTCAGGACCACAAGCTCGTCCCCTTCGTAGATCGGCACAGTGCACTTCGATGTCAGCTTCGCCTCTTCGCCGTTCTTCCTGCGGATCATGTACTTGCCGAGCGCGCCGGGTTTACCGCCGAGGAGACCCCACGGCGGTATCTTGGTCCTCTCGGCGAGGATGGAGAGAGTGGCCTTCTGGCTGGTGAGCCTCCACCTCCGCTCTATGCCGCAGCCGCCCCTGAACTCGCCCGGGCCGCCGCTGTCGGTACGTAGCATGTACGCCTCGAACCTAAGCGGAAGATAGGCCTCCAGGGCCTCGATTGGCGTGTTCATGGTGTTGGTCATGTTGACGTGGACGCCGTCAACGCCGTCCGAGTTAGGCCTCCCCCCACTACCTCCGCCTATCGTCTCGTAGAAGGTCCAGGGGCTCCCGTCCTGCTTTGTGCCGCCGACGCTGACGTTGTTCATGGTGCCGAGGCCGGCGGCGGGTATCCTGCCGGGGATTATCTGGCTGAATGCCTTCATCAGGACGTCGACGTTCCTCTGGCTCGTCTCGACGTTGCCTCCGGCGACTGGGGCCGGCCTCCTGGGGTTCATCATGCAGCCCTCGGGTATCATGAGGGTGACGGGGCGGAAGCAGCCGTCGTTCACGGGGATCGTCGGGTCCGTGGCGGAGATGAGGGTGTAGTAGATCCCGGCGATGGTCACGCCTAGGGGCGCGTTCACCGGCGCATCGACCTGGGGACAGGTGCCGGAGTAGTCGAAGGTCGCGCTGTCGCCCTCGATGGTGACGGCGACGGCGATCTCGGCGAAGCCGACCCCCGGGATGTCCTCCATGTAGTCCTTGGCCCTGTAGACGCCTCCAGGCATCGCGGATATAGCGGTCCTCATCCTCCTCTCTGAGTAGTCCATGATCGCCTCCATCGCCTCGTGTACTGTCCCAGCCCCATGGCCGGACACGAGTTCGAGCATCCGCCTGATGCCTGTGCTGTTCGCAGCTATCTGGGCCCTGAGGTCGCCCATCTGGACCTCGGGCGTCCTCACGTTGCTCCTAATCAGCCAGGAGAGCTCAGGGTCTATCTCGCCGGCCTTGACGAACTTGACCGGCGGGATGATGAGGCCCTCCTGGTAGAGCTCTGAGGAGTCTCCTGCTATGCTGCCCGGCGCCTTGCCGCCGATATCGGTGTGGTGGGCCTTGTTGGCGGCGTAGCCGACGAGCTCGCCGTCGCTGAATATAGGGGCGATGAGGGTGAGGTCGGGGAGGTGGGTGCCGCTAAGGTACGGGTCGTTAAGCAAGATCATGTCGCCGGGCTCGAGCCTGCCCGCGTAGTGGCCTAGACCTTCCCTAACGGCGAGGGCCATGGAGCCTAGGTGAACTGGTATGTGCTCCGCCTGGGCTATCAGCCGCCTCCTGTCGTCGAAGAGGGCGCAGCTGTGGTCCATCCTCTCCTTGATGTTAGGGCTGTACGCCGACTTCCTGAGAGCTATCCCCATCTCCTCCGCGGCGTAGATCAGGGCGCCCTTGATGACCTCGATCGTCGTGGCGTCCGGCTTCATCCCCTCAGCCTCCTGAGGATCAGGTTACCGATGCCGTCCATCGACGCCTCCCAGCCGGGGTAGACGACGGTAGTGGCGTCGTATTGCTCGACTATGGCGGGCCCTTTGACCGGTTTGCCCCAGTGTGCCTGTTCCCTGACGTAGACCGGCGTATCAACCCACTCTCCTGGGCCCTCGAAGTAGACCCTGCGTCTCGACGAGGGGGAGGGCTTGACGCCTCTCCGGTGCTCCCGGAGCCTCGGCTTGGGTATCAGGCCTACCGCCCTCACCCTGAGGTTGACGAGCTCGACGGGCTCGTCTTCTGCGGCGTAACCGTAGACCTCCCTGTGCTTGGCGTGGAAGCTGGCCGCTACTGAGCTGAGGCTGCCAACTAGCATCCTCGGCACCTCGACGGTGAGCTCGTAGGCCTGGCCTAGGTACCTGAGGTCCATCTGCCTGATGAAGGTCATCTTGGCCGGCTCGACGCCCTCCGAGGCGAGGGTCTCCCTCCCTTCCTCCTCCATCTCCATGAACGACGTCTCGGCCTTGCCGGCGTCGATCTCGTCGAGCCTCGAGACCATCGCCCTCGCGTGGTCGTGGAAGAGGTCGGCTGTGAGGAGGCCGAGGGCGGAGAACATGCCTGGGTTGGGCGGGACGAGCACCTTACCGACGCCGAGCTCATCGGCGAGGGCGCAGACGTGCATCGGTCCGGCGCCGCCGAAGGCGACTATCGAGAAGCCTCGTGGGTCGTAGCCCCTCTCGACGGAGACTATCCTGAGTATCTTGGACATCATCGAGTTGGCGAGCCTGACGACGCCGACGGCGGCCTCGTGGGCGTCGACGTCGAGCTTCGATGAGAGCCTCTTGAATGCCTCCTCCGCCTTGTCCGCGTATATTTTCATGCCGCCGCCGAGGAGCGACTCCGGGTTGAGCCTCCCCAGGAGGAGGTTCGCGTCCGTGATGGTCGGCTCCGTGCCGCCCCTGCTGTAGCAGGCCGGTCCGGGGCTGGCGCCGGCGCTTGTCGGGCCCACCCTCATGGCGCCCCCCTCGTCGACCCAGGCAATCGTGCCTCCTCCCGCGCTGCACTCTGCGAGGTCTATGAACGGGAACCTGACCGGGTAGCCGCTCCCCTTGACGAGGCGGCCCATGTGGATGCGGCCCGCGACCTCGTACTCGGGGACGACCTCAGGCATTCTCCCTCTGACGGTACCGGCCTTGGCGGTTGTGCCCCCCATGTCGAAGCTGATGAGGTTCTGCTCGCCGGTGGCTTCACCGAGCCAGGCTGCGGCGATGACGCCGGCTGAGGGACCTGACTCGACTATGGTGACAGGCTTCTGGGAGACGTTCTCGGCCGTCGACAGCCCGCCGTTGGACTGCATAACGTAGAGGGGCGCGGCGACGCCGAGTCCCTTCATCTCCCTGGCTAGGGCTGTGACGTAGGCGTGGATGATGGGCATGAGGACGGCGTTGACGACGGCTGTGCTGAACCGTTCGTACTCCCTGTACTCGTTGGATATCCTGCTCGAGGCGGTCGTGTAGACGGCGAGTCCTCTCTCCTTCACGGCATTGAGAGCCTCCTCCTCGTTCGCCGGGTTCGCGTATGAGTTGAGGAAGGCGACGGCGAGCGACTCGACACCCTCCGCCTCGACCTCGTCGAGGACGGCGTCGAGCTGAGCCCTGTCCAGGGGCTTCGATACGTCGCCTGAGGCTTCGGTCCGTTCGTCGACCTCGTACCTGAGCCTCCTCTCCACGAGCATCGGGGGGCGCTGGAAGAAGAGGTTGTAGACCTCGGCGCGGCGCTGGCGGCCTATCTCGACGATGTCCCTGAAGCCTCTGGTGGTGATGAGGGCGGTCCTGGGGAGCTCTAGGCTGAGCTGTCCGAAGAGTGCGTTTGTTGCTATGGTCGTGGCGTGGCTCACCATCCCGACCGAAGCCGGTTTGGCCCCCTCGAGGAAGCTCCTGAAGGCGTCGACGACGCCCGCCTCGGGGCTTCTAGGGGTCGTCGGGACCTTTATGTTGACCATCTCCCCCGTCGCCTCGTCCAGCGCGACGAGGTCGGTGAAGGTGCCTCCTACGTCGACGCTCACCCTGAACATGACCCCATCCTTCTAACCTGTGATGGAGGCGGGGAGGTTAAAACGGCTTCGAGGGGACCGGCTGGGGGAGCTTCCCCTCCTTCCCGGCGACCCTCTCCACGAAGCGTCTCGTGAAGTCGAGTATGTCTATTGACTGGAGCTCGTCGAGCCCGACCCACCTCGCCTCGGGGGCGTCCGAGCCTGCGACAGGCTCACCGCCCAGCCACTCGCAGAGGTACTCGAAGAGTACGTAGTGGTACCTGACCCTGCCCTGCTCGTCCCTGTAGATGGAGTCGAGGACGGTCACGAGCCTCACCGGCCTGACATCGAGGCCTGTCTCCTCCGTGACCTCGCGGCGGACCGCCTCCTCGACTGTCTCGCCGAGCTCGACAACGCCGCCGGGGAGCCCCCACCTGCCCTTGTTCGGCTCCTTACCCCGTACGGCTAGGAGGACCTTGCCGTCCCTGAAGATGAGGGCGGCTACGCCGGGGATGGGCCTGGTCGGGTACTCCCTGCTCGTTCCTGATCCCTCAGATTGAGGCGGCGCCGGCCTCGATCGCCTTGAGGTTGATCTCGTGGAACTGGGGGCGCATCAGGGTCTTCACGGCGCCGCGGAGCTGGTCGAGGGTGATGAGCCCAGTCTTCGCCGTGAACGCCCCGAGCATCACCATGTTCGCGACTATCGAGTTCCCCAGCCTCTCCGCGATGTCTGCCGCCGGGACGGCGACCTGCTCCACGTCCCTCCTGACCTCCTCCGGCTTGAGGCGCGAGACGACCCTGCTGTCCACAACCACCAGCCCCCCGACCTTCGCCGCCGAGGAGAACTTCCTGTATGCTGGGAGGCTGAGGACGAGCATCATGTCCGCCTTCTCGAACTGGATGTCGTATATCTCCTGGTCAGAGGCGATGACTACGCTCTGGGCGCTGCCGCCCCTGGCCTCGGCGCCGTAGCTCCTGGTGCAGACTACGTGGTAGCCGTTGCCGAACAGAGCCTCGCCGAGGAAGTCTGCGGCGGCGATGACGCCCTGCCCGCCTGTGCCGGAGATCATTATGTTCCTCTGCATCACTGCTCACCCCTCGCCTTCCTTCCGACGGCCCGGAGCGCCTCGGTGTACTCTGGGCGATCCTCCCTGACGAAGACTCCGAGCTCGAGCTTGCCCTCACGGGCGTCTGCGAGCCGCTTGACGGCGCCGAGTTCAGACAGCCTACCCTTAACTGTGTCTAGCTCCTGGGCTTCGACCCTGACGACCCTTCCCAGGGTGAGGTGGTCGACGAGGCTGAGCTTCGCCGAAGCTCCGAGGGCCTGCTCGGCCGCCTTCATGGCCTCCTCGGGCGCCTTGGCGGGGACCGCGTAGAGGTACTTCGCCCTCTCGGGCCTGTCCCTGACGTAGGTGCTCTCGGCCCACATGTCGAGGAGCCGGGACGGGAGCTCCTGGGGCGTGGCCCTGATGCCTAGGATGTTCCTCTGCTGGGTCGGGCACTGGCTCATCACCTCTATGAAGGCGAATCCCCTGTGCTGTAGCCCCTCCTTGATGCTGCGGGTCAGCTCGACGACGTGGTTCGTCGTCCACCTCGCCACGTAGGTGGCGCCGGCGCCTGCGACGAGTTTAGCGATGTCGAATGGCTGCTCGGGGTTTCCGTACGGGCTCGTGCTCGTCCTGAGGTCGTGGAGGGTCGTCGGCGCTAGCTGGCCCCCGGTCATGGCGTAGTTCATGTTGTTGACGAGGATGCAGGTGATGTCTATGTTCCTGCGCGCCGCGTGGATGAGGTGGTTGCCGCCGATGCCTGCCCCGTCGCCGTCGCCCGTGAAGACGACCGTCTTAAGCTCGGGGTTGAAGACCTTGGCTCCCGTGGCGAAGGCGATGGCCCTGCCGTGGGTGGTGTGTAGGGTGTCTCCGCGGAAGTGGGGGCTCGGAATCCATGCGGAGCAGCCTATGCCGGCGACGCTGAGGACGCTGTCGACGGGTATGCCGAGCTCGTCTATTGCTCGGACGAAGCAGTTGAGGATTATGCCGTTGCCGCAGCCGGGGCAGAAGGCTGTCAGGTTCTGGACGATGTACTCGCTCTTCAGCTGCTTAAGCGACTTCATTTCGCCAGCCTCCTGACCTCCGCGTGGATGTCCTGCAGCGTCGGGACGACTCCCCCTAATCTGGTAAGTGAGGCGATCTCGGCCCTGCCACAGGCGACGCGTTGGACCTCCTTCACGAGCTTCCCGGCGTTCATCTCGACGACGAGGAAGGCGTCGACCTTCTCCGCGAGGCTTGAGAACTCATCCTCGGGGAACGGCCAGATGGTCTTCAGCCTTAGCAGACCGGCCTTGACCCCCTCCTCCCGCGCCTTCTTGACTGCGCCGTAGCACGGCCTCGCGGAGGCGCCGAAGCTGACGACGGCTACCTCTGCGTCGTCGAGGTCGACCTTGGCGACGTCCCTGATCTTCGGCTCGGCCTGGAGTATCTTCTTCATAATCCTCTCTACCTTCCCGGCGTGGACCTTCGGGCTCATGTCCCTGACTCCGTTGGGGCGGTGGCTGGAGCCCGTGACCTGGAGCCTGTAGCCCTGGCCGAAGCGGGGCATCTCCGGGACGAGGCTCGGGTCGTCCGTGCCGAATGGGGTGCAGCCTGGGCCGGTGGGCGTCTTCCTGTCGATTATCTCGACCTCCTCCGGTACGACGAGCTCCTCCTTAATGTGGCCTATCATGCCGTCTGCGAGGAAGTAGACCGGCGTCCTGTACTGCTCTGCGAGGTTGAAGGCGCGTATGGTGAGGTCGAACATCTCCTGTGCGCTCCAGGGGCTGAGGGCGATGACCTCGTAGTCTCCGTGGGCGCCGTACTTGGCCTGGTAGATGTCCTGCTGGGAGGGGTCGGTGGACTGCCCTGTGCTCGGGCCGCTCCTCTGGACGTCCACGACCACCAGCGGCGTCTCTGTCATGTGGGCGTAGCTCAGGTTCTCCTGCATTAGGCTGAAGCCTTGGCCGGAGTTGGCGGTCATCGCCTTCGCTCCCGCCCAGGACGAGCCGATGACTGCGGCAATGGTCGCGATCTCGTCCTCCATCTGGAGGAAGTAGCCCCCGACGCGGGGCATCTCGCCGCTCATGTACTCTGCGATCTCGTTGGCGGGGGTGATGGGGTATCCGGCGAATAGGCGGCATCCAGCGCGCAGGGCTCCTTCCGCGCAGGCGATGTTCCCGAGGACGAGGTGCCTGCCCGGCTTAAGCATCCTCAGCCTCCTCCTCCACGCTTATGGCGAAGTCGGGGCAGTAGCGCTCGCACCAGCGGCAGCCGGTGCAGGCGTCGGCCGACTCCGGCAGAGCCCCGCCGAGGAGCGTCCTCTTCTCACCGTACCTGAGGTTCTTTCCGCCCCTCGTCTCGCAGATGTGGACGCAGATGCCGCAGCCCTTGCAGGTCGCCTCGTCCACGTTGACCCTAAACTTCTTAGGCAACGGGCTTCCTCCAGTCGATTCCCTTGAACTTGTCCAAGCTCCCGTTTATAGGTAGTGGTGGCGAAAGGTTATTAGCACCCGTGATAATATATTTCCAAAAGGGAAATAAAATGGATACCAAGGTGACCGCTGAGGTACTAAAGGCGGTTGAGAGACCCAGGAGCGTCTCCGAACTGGTCGCATCCTTGAACAGGCGTAGCGAGGCGGTCGTCAGGGCGATCGCGGAGATGGAGGAGATGGGGCTCCTGGAGCGGCGTGCGGAGAAGGGCAGCGGCAGAGGAAGACCGAGGATGCTCGTCTCGGCGACCGATCTGGGCAGGCAGTACCTAGCGGCCCGGTCACGCCTCGAAGGCATCCCCCTGAAGGCGACGCGGGCAGGCTTCAAGCGCGCAGTCGAGGAAGCCCGTTACGCTGCCAGGCTGAGGGAGAGGGGCCTCGACCCCTTCGCCCTGTTCATGGAGCTGAACGACTATGTCAGGTCTGCCCGCCACGCTCCTTGACCTCGTCGGCTTCCTCGAGGGCGCCGGCGTCGACTACATGGTGATCGGAGGCTTCGCCCTCCCCTTCTACGGCAGGATAAGGTCGACGCTGGACATCGACGTGGCCGTCAAACCGCCGTCTGAGGAGAGCTTCAGCAGGTTCGTAGCCCTCGCCCGGGAGAAGGGCTTCACCCCCACCGTCTGCTCCTACAGTAACCCAGTGAGCATCTTCATCGACGAGGCTACGCGGATGGAGGTGGAGCTCTGGACGAGGCCGGACGGCGTCGAATGGGACGAGGAGACCCTGAGGAGGCGGAGACGGGTGCAGGGCAGCGGCGTCTCCTTCTGGATAATCTCGCCTGAGGACTTCATCGTCTCCAAGCTCGCCCGCCCTGACAGGGTCGAGCAGGACGAGCTGGACGTAAAGAGCGTCCTCACCCTCAAGGAGTCGGAACTCGACGCGGACTACCTTGAGATGAGGGCTAAAAGGTTCGGCATCTATCAGCTGCTTGCGGAGATAAAGAGAAGATAAAACTACGGGAAGTTAACGGGTTTCGGCGGCTG
>CAZVMI010000009.1:0-19718 GCA_964628365.1 uncultured Candidatus Bathyarchaeia archaeon
GATACATCTCCGATCCGACTAACAGATCAGCCTCAGCCTATAATGGTTTAGCCACGCACAGAGTAGGAACTAAAATTCCTCCCATGTACAGTGGTGGCACATATCCTCGGAGAAAAACAGGGAGGGGGGTCCCCCTGATCTCTTAGGGAAACGCTCCTAATGTCGGAGGGCGCTCAGAAACGACGCCGTTCAGACCCCGATCTGTGCAAAAAACGTGTATTATCCTGTAAAAAAAACGTAAAATAGTGAAGGCGTTTAGCGCTGCTGTCCCCAGGACTTGGTCCACTTGAACTTGCGGGGGTCCCTCCGCATCAGGATGGCACTCTTCCTGCACTTGCTGCTACAGAACCTGAGGAGCCTACCGTCCCGCCTGACGAAGTTGATCCCTGTGCCGGGGGCGATGTCCTCGCCGCAGAAGCTGCACTTGTACACCTGAGGCATCCGTGGTCCCTACCTGATCTTCCTCGCTTCCCTCTCAGTCTCCCTCAGCAGGAGCAGGTCGTCGATCCTCACGGGCCCCTTCACGTTCCGTGTGATTATGCGGCCCTTGTCGCGTCCCTCCTCGATCCTGACACGGACCTGCATCACCTCTCCTGTGAGCCCAGTCCTGCCTAGGATCTGGATCACCGTCGCGGGCGTGAGCATCTCGGACTCTTCGGACATTCAGCTCAGCCTACTTGACGATGTCCTTGAGCTTCGCCACTATCTCCTGGACGAGCTTATCCGCATCCCCCGCCTCCTCGATCGCCGCGGCGGCGGAGCCGACGCCTATGCCGAGGGCCTCGCCGATGCGCTGCTTCTCGGGCACGTAGACGTAAGGCGCCTTCCGCTCGTCGCAGAGCAGGGGCAGGTGGGCGACGACCTCGGGCGGCTGGACGTTCTCGGCTATCAGCACGAGCTTCGCCTTGCCGCGCTCGATGGCCTTAGTCGCCTCGTTCGTCCCCTTCCTGATCTTGCCGGTCTCCCTGGCGATCTTCAGCGCCTCATAGGCAGCCTCGGCGACCTCCTTGGGGACCTCAAACCTGACATAGAATGGTTTCTGAGGATCCGATGACATGTCATTTCCTCCAGCGTGGTTAGTCTACCTGTACGCTCCATTTTTAAACGTTATGCTTTTTAGGAAAGCCCTCTAATTGTGGGCGTAGTATGCTACGAACGGGTCTACAGAATCGACCCTAATGAAGCCGAAGCGTTCGAACTGGATCATGTCGTCTATCTTTAGGGAGGAACAGAGCCTCTCGGCGAGACCCACTGCCCTCAAAGCGTCTGGCATCACGACCTCTGAGACGATGCTCTCCCCTTCGGTCACCCAGTGAATGAACGGTGCCCCCTTCTCACGGGCGATCTGGTGCTCCTTCGAGTGATACCTCGCCTTGACAGACGCGCCGACGTTCAGCACCTTTACGTTCACCAGGCCCATCAGTCTGATCAGCCTGCCCTCCGCCTGCTCCATGTCCTTCAAAGGCGCGAAGAGCCTGAGCTTACCGTCCACAGGCTTCACCGTGTACTCCCTGTAGCCCCTCTCGGGGTGATCAGGGTGCAGTGGCAGTTTCGCAGATAGCTCTCCAGGCACCCTCTCGACCACGACCTCTATTGGGTCCTGAACGAAGAAGTACCTGTTCGCCCTGGGCTCCAGGATCTTCTTGTTCGCCGCCGCGATGTTCCCCCAGCTCAGAGTTACGTTGATCGGCTTCGGCCCGACCTGAATCATGATCTCCCTTATCGTCTCGGGCTGGAGCCCGCGCCTTCTGAGGGCTCGAAGCGTCCCAAGCCTCGGGTCATCCCAGCCCGAGTAGGTGCCGTTTTCGACGCCGACCCTTATCTTCGACTTGCTCAGGATGCCCACCTCGAGGCCGAGGCGCCCGACGTTGATGACCTCGGGGAACCTCCAGCCGAGGTGGTCGAAGATGTATTTCTGCCTCGTGCTGTTCACCTCGTGCTCCTTCCCCCTGATCGCGTGGCTGACCCCCATCTCGTGGTCGTCCACGGCACAGCTGAAGTTATAGAGGGGCCAGACGCGGTACTTTTTCCCGACCCTCGGATGGGCGCGGGTCGATATCCTGAGCGCGGGCCAGTCCCTTATGGCAGGGTTGGGGTGCTCTATGTCGGTCTTGATCCTGACAACAGCGGCGCCCTTCCTGTAGGTGCCGTCCAGCATCCTCCCCCAGCGAGCC
This sequence comes from uncultured Candidatus Bathyarchaeia archaeon, assembly GCA_964628365.1. Lineage (GTDB taxonomy): Archaea > Thermoproteota > Bathyarchaeia > TCS64 > TCS64 > UBA8941. The sequence continues at coordinate 2,175 of CAZVMI010000009.1, forward strand.
AAGTGCTCCTCAGGCGGCAGATCCCTGCACCGACAAGCCTTCTTCGCCATGTAGAGCTCCCTATACTCGTCCGGGTCGCACGTGCAGACGTAGGCGGCACCCATCGCCAGCAGCTTCTCCGCGTACTTGTAGTAGATCTGGAGCCTATCTGACTGGATATACCGCTCGTCGATCCTGACGCCTAACCACTTCAGGTCCTCTTCGATCCAGTCGTACATCTCAGGTATCGGGGGCTTAACCTCGGCGCTGGTGTCCTCGAACCTGAGGATGAAGTGACCTCCGTACATCTTCGCGTACTCGTCTGAGAAGATGATCGACTCAGCGCTTCCCAGGTGCAGCGGGCCGTCCGGGTTCGGGGCGAACCTCACCTTGACCATCGGGAACGCATCGACGTTCCTGAGCGGGGGCAGGTGCTTCTTCTCCACCGCCTCCTTCTTCTGCTCGAAGAGCTCAGGCCACCGCTTAACAGTCTCGAGCTGCCTCTCGTGGCTCCAGGAGTTGACCTCGGAGACGACCTCGTTGACGAGTGCCGTCACCTCGCGTGCGTTGGCCTTCGCCTCAGGGAACTCCGCGAAGATTCTCCCCATCACGGGCCCCGGCTGGGCCTTCCCGCCGAACTGGGAGGCGTTGTAGACGGCGTACTTCAGCGCGGCTTCCCTGACCTCATCCAAACCCTCAGCCCCCTGGATCCTCGCAGCTACGCGTGATAGAGCCTGAGGAATCCTATTATCCTTTTCCCAAGGCGCTAATAGCTTCTCTTGGTAAAGTAGTCGACGAGCTCCAGCAGGTCCCCTTTGGCTCCGGTGTCTGGGAAGGCGTCGAGCCTCGCCTTCGCCTTGGCGACGTACCTGTCCGCCTTCCTCAGGCAGTAGTCTATAGACCCGATCTCCCTCAATATGGCGTTGACCTCGGCGATGTCGCCGGCGCCGGCGGCGTGAGAGCCGAGCACCGATTTGATCTTCGCCCTCTGCTTCGCCGATGCGTGGCTGAGGGCGTGGATCACGATGAGGGTCTTCTTCCCCTCCCTGAGGTCGCTTCCCACCGGCTTACCCAGAGTCTTCTCGTCCGCCGTCGCCCCAAGGTAGTCGTCCACGAGCTGAAACGCGATTCCCGCGTCCCAAGCAAACCTACCAAGGGCGGTGACCCGCCTCTTCGAGCCGCCCCCGACCGTAGCCCCTATCTCGGCGCAGGCCTTGAAGAGGGCTGAGGTCTTGCCTCCGACCATGAAGAGGTAGTCTTCCTCAGTCACCTCCGCGGTGCCAGGGAAGCTGACGTCCAGGACCTGCCCCTCGCAGATCTCTATCGCCGCCTCCGTCGCCCTCCGGATGCACTCCCTCAGCCTCCGTGAGGACAACTTCTGGGCCGCCATGATCTCGTAGACCTTAGCGAATAGGAGGTCCCCCGCGGCTATAGCGATGGGCACGCCCCATTTCGTGTGGACGGTCGGCGCTCCCCTTCTGAGCTCGTCGTTGTCCATCACGTCGTCGTGGACCAACGTGAAGTTGTGGAGGATCTCGAGCGCCGCGGCGAAGGGTAGTGCTTCCTCGGCATCCCCACCGACGGCCTCGCAGGACTTGACGACGAGGAAAGGCCTCAGCCTCTTGCCGCCCGCGGACATCAGGTGCCTCGAAGCCTCATAGAGTGTCTCCGGCCTCCTCGGCTTCAGGACGGAGTCGATGTAAGCGTCCACCCTAGCAGCGTTGGACGTGAGCTTATCCTTTACAAGTTCGCGTGAAGGCATGTCGCGACCACGGTCGCTTGAGTAGCGGGTTGGATATATAATAAAACTTTACGGGGTGTTAGTGCCGTCTGGCGTACTCCTCTGTCTCGAAGCCCCTCGACCTGAGCCATTCAGCGGTATCGCCAAGGATGACGAGCGGCACCCTCCTCAGCCCCTCGATGTCCTTGGCGCCTACCAGGAACATGACTACCCTGAACTCCCTCAGAATACCCTCGATGTGCTCCCTCAGGGCGTCACTGCCCTCTACCGCCTTGTCCAGGAAGGGCTTCGCTATGCCGACGGCGTCGGCGCCAAGGGCTATCGCCTTCGCCATGTCGGTGCCCGTTCTTATCCCGCCTGAGGCGACCACCTTGAGACCAGTCGACCTCCTCACCTCGACTACGCTCACCGCGGTAGGTATCCCCCAGTTCCACAGAGCCTTTCCCAGGGTCTCCTGCTCATTCTTCCCGGACTCCTTGGCGATGAAGTGCTCTACGGCGGCCCAGCTCGTGCCGCCGAGTCCACTCACCTCGATTCCTGCTACGCCGGCCTCCTCTAGCCTGACCGCGTCCTCGCGGGCTACGCCGCAGCCAGTCTCCTTCATCACGACGGGCACATCTAGGCTCCGTGTGATCTCCATGACCTTGTCGAGGATGCCATGGTAGTTCGTCTCGCCCTCTAACTGGATCGCCTCCTGCAGCGGGTTCATGTGGATGGCGAGGGCGTCGGCGGCGATCATCTCGACGCACCTCTTCGCCTCGGCTACGCCCCAGCCTAGGCTGAGCTGAGGGCAGCCCAGGTTCCCCATGACGAGCGTATCAGGGGCTCTCTCCCTGACAACCCTGAATGAGCCCTCCTTCTCCTCCTGCTCGATGGCGATCCTCTGACTTCCAACGCCAAGTCCTATGCCGAAGGCCTCGGCTGCGTCCGCGAGTGTCGAGTTGATACGCCTCGCCTCTGCCGTGCCGCCGGTAAGTGCTGAGATTATAAGGGGTGCCTTGAGCCTTTTACCGAATAGCGTCGTCTCAGTGCTTATCTCGCTCAGGTTCACCTCAGGGATGGCGCGGTGGATGAGCCTCACGTCGCCGAGACCCGTGCCGACATCCGACTGGACGTTGTTTTTCAGTGAGACGCTTATGTGTCTCTGCTTCCTAGTCTCTATCTTCGTCATCCACTCACCTCGTTAGGATCGTCCCGACGACTGGCTCTCCCCTCAGCGCCCTTAGCGTTCTCCCAGGCTCGAGGGCGTTGACGATCTGGACGCTTACTCCGGCCTCGACGGCGGCTTGTGCCTCGTTTATCTTGCCTAGCATGCCGCCTGTGACGTCCGTCGATACGGCCTCGCCTATCCTGATTATGCCTTTGACCTGGCTCAGTGAAAGCCTCTCGATCAGTTTAGCCCCCTTCGTCATTTTGGGGTTTGCGGTGTAGACTCCGTCGACGTCGACGCCGAATATCAGCTTCGCGGCGCCGAGGTCCGTCGCGAGTCTGACGGCGAGCTGGTCCCCCGATAGGATGGTGAATCCAAGGGTGGAGTCGAGTACAGCGTCCCCGTACATCACGGGCACTGTTCCGGAGTCCAGGTGCCTCTTCACGAGGCCTAGGTCTAACTCCTGCAACCTGCCATCTTGGGTCGAGATGAATGAGGAGGGGGAGACGGAGACCGCCGGCACACCCTCGTCCAAGAGGGCGTCCACGACTATGCAGTTTAGAGCGACCATTGCCTGGCGCGTCCTCGAGAAGCCTACAAGCTGCCCAGCCGACTTGAAGCCCTCGGCGATGCCGTGCTCCTTCGCAAGGGGGTGTCCGTAGGAGCCGCCGCCGTGGACGACGACAAGGCGATGGGGGCCCGCCGCCGCGATCTCCCCAGAGAGTCTTCTTATAGCCTCTTCGTTCTGCGTCATCACCCGGTCCTTGAATGTGACCACGGAGCCACCGAGCTTGAGCACGTTTGACATCTCAGAGCCTCCTAGCTACGACCCCCTCGTCGGTCGGGTCGACCCTTATCGACTGGCCTCTGTACCTCCTTATCGCCTTCTCGACGACACCTATGCAGGCCTCCTCGGCGAGGGCTATCATGCAGCCGCCTCCCCCCGCACCCGTCAGCTTGGCACCGAGGGCCCCCTCCCTCCTCGCCGCGTAGACCAAGGTGTCGAGCTCGGACGTCGATACGCCCAGTGCCGAGAGGAGGCCGTGGTTGATGTTCATAAGCTCCCCCATCCTGGGGCCGTCACCCTTCATAAGGGCGTCGAATCCATCCTTGGAGACGGTGCTTATCGCGTCTATTATGGCGTCGACGACGGAGGGGTTCCTGTCGCTGAGCTCCTTAACGCCCTCTACCATCATCCTCGTCGACCTCTTCCTCCTCGTGTTGCCGATGACGAAGTGGGGCACCTCCTCGAGCTTGAACCTCTCGAAGCCGGCGCCTCTCTCGTACCTCATCACTCCGCCGAAGGTTGCGACGTTGTTGTCGACGCCGCTGGGCATCCCGTGGATCACCTTCTCACCCTCGAAGGAGAGCTCAGAGACCTTCTCCCTCGTGAGGCCGCCCTCGAAGAGTTCGGAGACGGCGGCGACGGTGGCGACGCAGACGGCTGCTGAGGAGCCCAAGCCGACGGCTATGGGTATCATGCTCCTGACCATGAGGCTGAGGCCTGAGTCGACGCCGAGGTGCCCCATGGTCTTCTTCGCAGCTATGTTAAGTGCGGCGAGGTTCCTCCCTCTCCAGGCCTTGCCCGTGACGGGGTAATAGACGTCTTCTTCGAAGTAGCCCGAGAAGCCGAGGTCCTCGGCGTCTATGTATATCCTTTTATCGTCCCGCTTGTCGGCGACTACCTTGGCCCTCCGGTCTATGGCGAGGACTACGGCAGGTCCCTTGTAGACGACGCTGTGCTCCCCGAAGAGGATCATCTTCCCAGGGGCGGTCGCTTCGACGGCCATTCACTGCACCGTTCGGGTTATCCTCGCTGAGGCGTATCCTACGACGGCGTCGAGGTCACCCGTAATATCCCCACTTGTGTGGTGTGATAATACTTCCGCTCTGTCCGCCCCTAGGAGCTTCGAGGCGGCTATGGCCACCGAGACGGGGCCGTATCCACACATGCTTATCCTGTGCTTGTGTACGACGTCCTGGAGTGCCTCCTCGTCCATTCCCCTTATCGCTTCGAGCACGAGCCCGTCTTTCCTGTTCGTCGACTCCTGGGGCTCCTGGTGGTTGAGGTCTGTGGAGGCAATTATGACGACGCTCCGCCCCTTAACAGACGTTGCCAGGACCCTGCCGACCTCCCTGCTCGTCTCCAGATCCTGGAACCCCATGCATATCGGGATGATCTTGAGGTCAGAGCCGTAGAGGTACTGAAGGAAGGGGAGCTGAACCTCGACTGAGTGCTCCCTGATGTGCGCGGTCTCGTCCAGGTCGATGACGTCCGAGGCCTTGAATATTAGCTGAGCCAGCTCTGAGTCAACATCGACCTTCCCGAGGGGCGTCTCCCAGGAGCCCTGCCCCATCATAGATACGGGTGTCCCGTAGCCCGTATGATTCGGCCCTATGACTATGAAGGTGTCAGCCTTCTCCTCCTCTGAGAGGCTGAGGTAGCCGTGGGCGGCTACCGGGCCGGAGTACATGTAGCCTGCATGGGGGCAGACTATGGCGGTTATGCTCCTCGGCCTCTCCGGCTTGCCGGGAAGCTTTCCCGGACCTAGCTCGTGCTTAAAACACGCTTCAATCTCTTGCCTCAGGCGCCTCGGATCGGCGGGGTAGAACATCCCTGCCACACACGGGCGTCTGACGCTCATGCCTAGTCCCCTACTGGCCTGTCTCGAAGTTGTCGATGGTCTGAGTCATCTCGCCGCTGGCGGGCAGCTCGTTCCTCTCCCTCAGGATCTCGCGTGCTATCAGCCAGAAGGCTATCGCCAGGCTCCTCCGCCCCTTGTTGTTCATCGGTATGACGATGTCGACATTCGACTTCGTGTTGTCGGTGCTGCAGAGGGCTATCACCGGGACGCCTATCTGGCTCGCCTCCTCCACGATCTGGTTATCCGCCAGCGAGTCGGTCACGATCACCGCCACGGGCTCGAAGAAGCCAGAGTAGATGGGGTTGGTGAAGGTCCCTGAGGTGAACCTGCCCGTCATTGGCATGCAGCCGATGACCTCGCAGAACTTCTCGACTGGGCTCTTCCCGTATCTCTTGCTTGAGGCCACTACAAGCTTCCTCAGGTCCATCCTTGAAAGGAACTTTGCGGCGACCTTTATCCTCTCGTTCATCTGCTCCATGTCTAGGACGAACAGGCCGTCGGGACGCACCTTGTAGATGAATGGCTCCATGTCCTTCGTCTTGACGCGGGTCCCTATGTGGACGCCCGCCGAGAGAAGCACCTCCTGCGGCAGCAGCAGGTTCTCGTTTACCTCGACTTCCAACTATTCTCCACCTTTAAGATCTAGGTTCTCTTTTCCCTCGTGGAACTTGATCACTTCGTCTATGATCTCGACGTGGGAGAGGATCATCCGCCTGCAGCAGTACCTCGTCACGCCGAGGTCGTCCAAGACCTTCCCGGGCTCCTCGCCGGCCTGGACCCGCTTCTTAAAGCTCTCATACTTGTCCCCTACGACTTTCCCGCACGAGAAGCATCTCACAGGCACTATCATTCAGGTCCTCATCCTTCATCCGGCGCAGGTGGCTCTACCTCAGCCTCAGTGCGCCCGATTCCACCTCTTCAATCATCAGGATGAATAAAAATACTTCTCTATTATTACAGTAAACCTTCTCGCCGATGTGTCGACACTCAATAGATGTCGCCCGGCTCCTGTTTAGCCGTTTTTAGCCTCAGACCCTTGAGCGTACCTGAGACCCTGTCCACTCTGATGGCTGCTGACGAACCCGATATGATGGAGATCATCGCCAAAGCGGCCCTCGTCCTCCTCAGGGATTCGTGGCTGCAGCGGATGACGCCCCTATCCTCATCGCCATCGTAGCTGATCACGGACAAGGAGGCGGCGGATGCGCCCTTCACGCCGTAAAGCTCCAGTGCCTTACTGTGGATGGCCTCGAAGATCTCCTCCCCAGCGAGTTTCGTGTCGGCGTCGACCCTGAACCCTATGTATCTCCTGCGTACGCCTCTAACCGGCATCCTAGAGCCTCCTCACCCCCGGCTCGGTGTGGCCAGGTTTCAGTTTCTCCCTGTTCCTCTCAACTACGTTGAGTGGGTTTATCGAGACCATGTCTAGGGCCGCCTCCTCTTCGACGTCGAGGAGGTCAAGGATAGCGGAGAGAGCCCTGGGCTCGCGCAGTTCGATAGTGGAAGCTGCCCCACTCGACACTATTATCGGTATGTCGTGTCTTCTAGCTGAAGTAGTCTCCTTTTTCAACCGTGTTATCAGCTTCGCCATTCTCGCCGAGCCAGCACGGATCAATTCAACGGCGCTGATCTCGAATGAGCAGCCTATTCCGGCGGCGAGTGTCGCCTCCTGCTCGTCGAGACCGACGGCTTTCTTCTCGGAGAGGTCGCCTGGGAACATCAGGATGTCGACCCTGTGGTCCTTCGCCGCCTGCCTCGCCACCGCCTTGCTGGAGCAGTCCACTGCGACGACCTCGAATCTGTCCCTGACCCTCCTCAACGATGAGAGAAGATCGCCTGGGCTCGTGGGGGAGAGCTCGACGCGGCTGATGACGTCCATCCCGAGGGAGTTCTCATCCGTCACGCGATCGCCGTTAAACACTACGCCGAGGTGCCTGTAGCCCAATTCCTTCGCGGTGAGGATCATCCTCTCAAACTCCGCAGGATCGGCGGGCTTCCTTACCCTCAGATCGGCGAACTCCCTCATGGCTTGGATTCACCAGCTTCGGCTTCTGATAGCTCCTCGAGGTGCCGTAGGAGCGCCTTCGCGGGGTCTGCGCCGTGGGGCACCTGGAGCTTCACCTTCACCCTAATCGGGTCATTCTCCTGCATCACCGCGCCGCCGATGTAAGCCCTCTGCTTGTCGAGGCGGATGTAGAGGTTCCCTGAGGCGTCTACCCTGTTCTCAGCCTCGGATGCGAGGCTCTCCCTGTCGAGGCTGGAGAGCTTCGCGTATAGGCCGTCCAGGAACTCTGTCGCCTCCTTCCTCCTCTGGATCTTGAGGGTCAGCACCGTTATCGGGTCATCGTAATGGCCGGTGAGCCTGACCGAGTCGATGGTGACGTCGCCGAATGTCGGGGGGAGCAGTTTAATCACCGCCGTTTTCACCTTCTCCTCGCTCTCGGTGGCGTGGACGAAGACCGATAGCTCGACGCTCTTGGCTATCCTCTGCCCCTCAGTGACCGGCGCCAAAACATCTACCCTCATCAACGGAGTGGGGTGTTTCCGCCTTTAGGTTGAGGCTCGACGTATTTTAGGTTCACTACATGGGTATCGAGGTAAAATTTAACTAGCCTAGGGCTTCTTGTCTCCAACGGGCGGCCGTGGCTTAGCCTGGATAGAGCGTGGGCCTTCGGATAGGTTTCTAGGAGAGAGCCCATGGTCGCGGGTTCGAATCCTGCCGGCCGCGCCAAACCGGATACGCTTATCTATTTTATGGACCCTGATCCGTTGAGGTTGAGTGGTTTGGAGAAGAAGATCATCTACTTCGAGGAGACTGGGACAGGGAACACGGATAAGCTCCTATCTGAGGCGAAGCTCAGGGCGAAGGAGCTGGGCATAAAGGACTTCGTGGTCGCCAGCACCCACGGCGGCACAGCCCTTAAGGCGAAGGAAGCCTTCGGCGAGAAGGCGAACGTCGTCGCAGTCACCATATCGGAAGGCTACAGGGAGAACGACTGGTGCATGACAGACGAGGAGCGGAAGAGGCTCCAGTCGAAGGGGATCAAGGTCTTCACGGGCACCCACGCCCTCGGAGACGGCGTAGCGAGCGCTTTCACCGACAAGAGCGGGGGAAAGTCAATAGAGGAGATCGCCCGCGACACCCTCTACAGGTTCGGACAGGGGATGAAGGTAGCAGTCGAGGTCGTCCTGATGGCAGCGGACGCCGGGCTGATACCCATGGACAGGGAGGTGATGGCGATAGGCGGCACAGGCGAGGGAGCCGACACCTGCATCGTGGTCAAGCCCGCCTACCCACGGAAGTTCCATGAACTCGAGATCAGGGAGATAGTCGCGAAGCCGAGGAACCTCTCCTGATTGCCTAAGTTGGAAAAAAGGTAGGGGGGTCCGTCACAAGGCGGTTGAAAACCGCTTATTTTTAAAAAATAAGCCCAATAACCACTCCGTTAGAGTTTCATGCTGCACAGTTTTGCACCTTATCAGGGTTTTGGCAGACAAAAGAAGTGGGTTAAGGCTTATAGACGAGGGGAAATGCAGCGTAGACCTTTATGCCGAGGACAAGGTTCTCGACTGTGATGTACTCGTCCGGCTCGTGGGCCTGCCCTGTCAGGCTGGTTCCGTAGCCGAGGCTGGGTATCCCCGCGATCTTGCTCGTGCTCACGCCGTCCGTGCCGCCGGTAAGTATCTTGAAGCTTGGCTTCTTCCCAGTTACCTTTTTTATCGTCACCGCGAGCTGCTTAGCGAACGGCGAGTCGGGCGACTCGTAGTAACCGGCCCTCTGGGCGGACGCTCCTGAGCCCCTGGCGTGGCTCTCGCGTCCGGGGGCGACCTCGACTCCGGGTATCGCTGCCTCCTTCACGAGCTTCTCTATCTGGTTCCTGACCGGCGCGATCTTGGTGCCAGGTGTCAGCCTGATGTCGAACTCCGCCTCCGCGTAGTCAGGGACGACGTTGATCTTGACGCCTCCATCGATGATATTGCAGGTCACGGTTGGGTAGAAGTAACTCCTCTTCATCGCCTTGAGCTGATTTGGCGTCATTGGCTGCGATTCCTTGTAAAACTTGACGCTACTCCTTATCGGCTTCTCCAGCTCTGGAGCGATGTCGAGCCTGTAGTTCCCGATCTTGTAGACCCATGGGATCGCCTTGATGAGCTTCTCGATAGCGTTATCACCCAAGTACGGCTGGCTCCCGTGAGCGGTCTTCCCCTTCGCTATCAGGCGGGTCTGTGCGCCCCCCTTGCAGCCGAGGTCGATGCTCGGGTTCGCCCTGCCGCCGCCGTTGCCGTCCCCTATGACGCAGACGTCGCCTCTGAACCTGCTCGTCTCCGCGAGCCATCTAGCCCCCACGCCTCCGCCGATCTCCTCGTCGCAGGTGAACCAGAACTCAACCGTGTTAGGCAGCGCCCTGTTAAGCTGGCTCAAGATGCGGGCGGCGACCATCGCAGCGGCGCATGACCCCTTCATGTCGCTTGAGCCGCGTCCGTGGACCTTGCCGTCCCTTATCTTGCCACTGTATGGTGGGTAGGTCCAGTTCTCCGGCTTCCCCTCCGGGACCACGTCGAGGTGGCCTACCCAGAGGACAGCCCTCTTTGACTCGCCGTCTAGTCTCGCGACGAGGTTCGGCTTCTTGGGTTCCTTCGCGTGGATCTCGTTCTTGATGCCGTGGAGGTCCATGTACTCCTTGATGTAGGCGACGCACTCGTCTGTGCGCCCCTCGGGGTGGGCGGAGTTGAATTGGACGAGGCCTGAGGTAAGCTCGGCGACTTCCTTATCGGCTAGCTCGGACTCCTTGAGAACCTTCCTTATGCTCATATGGAAAAGAAAGGGGGGATTCCCTTTTTATTGTCTTCCCTTCAGCTACTTCAGCCCTGTCTTCGAGAGCTGCTTCATCAGCACGAAGACGACGAGGGCGATGATGATGAAGTTGATGAGGGCGCCGACGAAGTGGCCTACGAGAAGGCGGACAGGGCCCAGGACCAGCTCTGCCTTCTGCCATTCTCCGCCCTGAAGGAGAGGGTTTATGAGGGGCATCAGCAGGTCGTTGACCATCGCGCTGATAAGTGTGCCTGCGGCTCCGCCTATGATGAAGGCGACGGCGAGGCCGATTACGCCGTACTTGTTGAGGAAATCCATGAACTCCTGGCCAAACGTCTTTTTCACCGCGGGAGGAGGAGGCGGAGCCGGCTTGGGCTCAAGAAGCTCCCTGATCTTCCTCAGTTCCTCCAGCATCTTCTGCTGCTCATTTGAGGACACAACAACCACTAAGTTACCGGACGACGGCGGATTTAAAAAAGGTTAGTGTACAGGGCTGCGTCGAGGGAATTAAGGGATGCTTTTCTCGTCGAGCCTCTTCATAAGCGAAGACATCTTCTGGGGTAGGAGCTCCCTGATGGGCAGCTTGTAAGGGCAGCGGCTCTCGCAGACGCCGCACTTGAGGCACGTCGCGACCTTCGGCTCGGCCTCCAGCGTCTGCTTTACGACTCCTTCGGTCCACCCCATCCTCCTGAGCATCCCTACTTCGGCCCTGAGGACGAAGGAGATTGGTATCCCCTGGGGACATGGCTTACAGTAGTCGCAGCTCCTGCAGAACTGGTTGCCCAGCCGCACCCTGTCGCCCTCGATCACCTTGAGCTCCAGGTCGGTCAACGCCAGATCTCCCCCGCCGACTCGGACATTCTCCTCGACCTCGGCCTCTGACATCATACCGGGGATGACGATATCGACCGCCTCGTTAGCAAGCACATACTTAAGTGCTGTATTGGCGTCGCTGAAAGCGCCCCCTCCGAAGGGCTTCATGATAACCGTGCCCACGCCATTCTTCTTGCATAGAGGCAGGAGCCTTTCCTCCGGCTCCGTCGCCAGGTAGTTGAATGGGATCATAGCGGTCTCGAATATCTCTTCCTCGACTATTCTGGTGAGGAGTTCTGGGTTGTGGCTCGTGACTCCAATGTGCTTCGCCCTACCGGCGTCCCTCGCCTCAATGAGACCCTCGATGGCGCCGCCCGGCGAGGTGATCTTCTCCCAGGCCTCCTCCGAGGAGACGTTGTGGAGTTGGTAGACGTCGATGTGATCGGTGCGGAGATTCGCGAGGCTCATCTCCAGGTTCTCGAGGAGCTCCTTCTTCGTCCTGGCGTGGCTCTTCGTGGCGAGGATGACCTCATTCCTGACGCCCTGAAGGGCTTTCCCGATCCGCTCCTCACTGGTTGTGTAGCCCCTCGCCGTGTCAAAGTAGTTGATGCCCAGCTCGTAACACCGCCTGATAACCCTGACGGCCTCCTCCTCCGAAACGCGCTGAATCGGGATGCCTCCGAAGCCTACGGCATTGACCCTTAGACCAGTTCTGCCCAGCACCCGCTCCTCCAAGTCGTATCAGCCAACCTACTTGACCCATCGCATTTAAACTGTTTATACGTTGAGGAGGGAAGACCTTTTCAAGTCAAACTAACCTTCGGGGCAGATGTTTTAAGCCCAAGGTCCAACTCTAATTCGATTATTATGTCGGAGAAGGACGCGGCCCAGGAGCTCCACAATATCTACCACAGGCTCCACCCGCAAGTCCTCTCGGAGTTCGAGGAGGAGATGCCCAAACTTTGGGGTGGGAGATGGAAGGCGAACACGACTATTGGGAAGCTTAGGACTGTGCTCCTACATCGCCCAGGCAAGGAGTTCCTCACCGTGGGCAGGAAGACGCCTTGGCCGCCCCACGAGGCGAGCCTAGCAGCCTGGCGGATGACCTTCAAGCCGAGCCTCGACGAGCTTGTCAAGCACCACGAGAACATGGTTAAAGCGTACAAGGACGAGGGCGTCAGGGTAATCATCAGGAAACCGGACCCCTACGACCCGCCATACCAGGTGAAGAGCATCTACACCGACGACGTCTGCCACGCAGCAGTCTACGGCCAGGTCATCTTAAGGATGTACGACTGGATCAGGAAGGGCGAGGAGGTCTCAACCTACCAGACCCTCGCCGAGATAGGCTGCCCCGTCGTCGGCATGATAGTAGGCAATGGCATGGTCGAGGGAGGTCCATGTGGCTGGCTCGACGAGAGACACCTCCTCATAGAGGTCCACTACCCCCGCGGCAACACACCAGACCCAGAGATTACGCGGGCCAACGATTCAGGGCACGAGCAGTACGCCCGCATAGTCAAGCTTCAGGACCCTGAGGTCGACATAAGGCTCGGTCCGGGCTACGGTACCAGGAAGGGTACGATCCATTACAGCATGATCGACCGCCACACCAGCGTCGGAGACCCTAGCTATTACGATCCGTACCTCGTCGACTGGATGAAGAGGGAGATGAGCTGGGACTTCATAACGCCTCCGGATGACCTCGTCAGCATAGACACCCGCGGCTTCAAGAAGGGCCCAGATGCCGGCGTAGTACTCGAGCCGATGAAGGTGCTGGTCCCTAAAGGCAACCCTAAGGCGACGAAGTGGCTCGAGAGCATCGGCGTCGACGTTGTGGAGGTCGAGTGCTCTAGCCTGGTCCGTCCTAGGAACAGTGGCAGCATCCACTGCTGCGCCGGTTCTCTTGAGCGCGACCCTGAGCCTTGCGACTAGCGTCTCCTTTTTTCAGGAGCACTCTTCCAGGTTGAGCCCTGAGTTGAACTCGACTTAGCGCTTCTCACTAGCTTTGATCGAGATCAGGAACTTCCTGAGCTCCCTCGTGATCCTCAGCGTCTCCTCGAACTCCTCGTCGCTCATGGAAATGACGCTGTTGAGCTGCAGGACGCGCCCCACGAGCATCGGGTTCATAGGACCAAGCTTCATGAAGTATCCCGAGAAGCTGCAGGCTCCGCAGACGCCATTCGAGGTTCCTGAGGTCTTAAGGAGCTTCTCCCTCCTCTTGCTGAGCTCCGCGAGCTTCTCGGCGTTCTCCTCGGAGACCTCGATGGCTCCGCTGAGCTCGTTGAGGCCGTTGAGTATCTCAATGTACTCGTGGATGTCGCTGCTGGGTATCTCGTCCTCGTGGTAGACGTATGTGTCAGCGGTCGCCGTGTAGTAGCTCTCGATGAGATGGCTTGACCACTTCGCCTTGATCTCTGAGACGAGCCCGGCGTCCGTCATCCGTTTGAGGTGGTGGTAAACGTTCTGGGGCGTCACCTCAAGCCGCTTAGCGATCTCTTTGACTGTGAGCTCCTCCTCGCGGAGGAGTTGGAGGATGTTCCTCCGGGTTCGGTCCTCTAGGAGGGTGAAGGTCTCCTTGTCGATGACTTTGAGTAGTTTGAATGATGCTGAGCTACTCATCCAATCACCATTAAAACGTCATTTTAATATTAAAACGACACAAATATTAAACTTGCTATCTACAACAGAACCCAGGGGAGACCGATGGGGGAGAAAGAAGAAGATATGATGATAATTGCGGAGATAGGAGCAGCCAACACCAAAGCCATCCTACTCCGATCCAAGGGGGGAAGCCTTCAGCTAGAAGCCGTAGCCGAGGCACCCACCACCGTGGAGCCGCCCAGACTCGACGTCACCAAGGGCATCGAGGCGGCGGTGGAGCGCCTCGAGGCAGAGTCGGGAGAGAGCCTCTGGGGAGATGAGGGACCGAAGGTCAAGTTTCTCTGCTCAAGCGGAGACGCAGGCGGCCTACACATGGTCGTAGCAGGCGTCATGGGCATGATAAGCAGGGAGAGCGCCGAGAGGGCCGCCCTTGGCGCTGGGGCCCACCTCCTCGACGCCTTCTCAAAGGATGACAAACGCCCCAATTACGTCCTCGTCGAGGCGATGAGGAGCAACCGCCCAGACATCTTCCTCCTCGCGGGGGGAACCGATGGAGGGGCTGTAAATCAAGTCCTTGAACTCGCCACGCTCATCGCTAAATCCGACGTCAGGCCGAGGTTCGGGGAAGGATACAAGCTGCCGGTCATATTCGCTGGGAACGTGGAGGTCCGCAAGCAGGTCTCTGAGACTCTCAGGGAGGATAGGTACGCGACCAGGGCTGTCGCAAACGTCCGCCCAGATATCGACAGGGAGAACCTGGGACCCGCCAAGGAGGCGATCTACGACTCATACATGGAGCACGTCATCGTCCACGCCCCCGGCTACGATAAACTCGCCCACATGGTAAAGGGGCAGATACTCCCCTCCCAAGCCGCCGTCGGCAAAGCCCTCTACGCCTACGCCGAGAGCAGAGACATCAACCTGCTGGCAGTGGACGTGGGGAGCGCCACCACCGACATCTACTCGGTCTACAACGGCGTCTTCAACAGATCACTTAACGCAGAGGTGGGACTCACTTACGGGATCCTCAACGTCCTCAAGATCGCAGGCGTAGACGCCGTCTCCAGGTGGCTACCATACGAGCTCAACGAGAAGGAGGTCCGCAACATAGCAGCCAACCTGATGGCGCTCCAGCCCGAGAAGCTTACGCCTGAGGAGGAGGCCGTCAGAGACGCCGCCGCAAGGGAGGCGATCAAGCTCAGCGTCGAGCTCCATAAGCGCATCGCAAGCCGCCTCAAAGGCATTGTGATCAAGAGGACCATCGCCGACACCTTCAGCCAGAGCCTCGAGGAAACTCACGTAAACATGGCGAAGACCCAAGCGATAGTCGCCCGGGGAAAAGCGTTCGAGGGACTGGAAGAAGCATCAGCGCTGATCCTGCTGGATGCTCTGGAGCCGGTCGGTGTCACCCACATCATGTACGACCCGGAGCTACTTGTCCCCCACGCCGGTATCCTCCTCGACTACAACAAAGACGCCGCAGTCAAGCTGCTGAGTGATAGGATCCTCAAGCCTATCGGAACCTGCGTCTGCCCAAAAGGCAAAACAGAGTCGGACGGAGCCCTCACGATAAAGCTACAAAGAAGTACGGGCCTCGCAGCCACCGAAGTTATCCCCTCAGGAGAGATCAAGGCAATCCCTCTGAAAGCGGGGGAGATGGCAGAGCTAGAGGCTGCACCTTCAGGAAGGATGGATCTCGGTCGAGGGAGGGGTAAGACCGTGAAGTCTGTCGTGACCGGGGGCTCCCTCGGATTGATAATCGACGCTAGGGGTAGGCCCTTGCCGCCTCCGAAACGAGACCAGCAGCGGAAGTGGCTGCTGGCTTTGGCTGCGGGTAAGGGAGGTGCCTGACCATGAGCAGGGTTACGCAAGCTGTGATCAGGAAGAAGCGGATGCTCCCAGCGGCCGGCGAGGTGTTCGTGAAGAGGGGTGAGCGGGTTTCCCCCACCACCACGGTGGCGAAGGGAAAGGTCCGGAACCCCTATATTCAAGGGATCCGGCTCGACCTAAAGCTGGGAGTGGACGCCGCTAACGTCAAGCCCTACCTGCTGAAGAGAGTCGGAGACGAGGTGAAAAAGGACGACGTGATCGCCTTACGCCGAAGCTTCCTCGGCCGGACGAAGGTCTGCAGATCATCGATCGACGGCTCCATAGAGGCGTTTTTACCCTCATCAGGCCAGCTCCTCATACGTGGAGCCCCCATCGCCATCGAGGTTAAGGCCCACATACCAGGAGAGGTAGTCGAAGTCATCCCTGAGGAGGGCGCAGTCGTCGAGACGGAGGCTAAATCCGTGGAAGGCGTCTTCGGCGTCGGAGGGGAGACCCACGGAGAGATCATGCTTGCCGTGGAGAAGCCGGACGAGGCGCTCATGGAGGCAGCCATCGAGAAAGAGCACAGAGACAAGATCGTCGTCGGAGGCTCCATAGTCACCCTTGAGGCGCTGAGGAGGGCCCGCGAAGTCGGGGCAAGGGCTGTCATCGTTGGAGGAGTCGACGAGAAGGACCTCACCAGTCTCCTCGGATACGAGCTTGGGTTCGGCATCACCGGGAACGAGGCTCTGGGGATGACACTGATACTGACGGAGGGCTTCGGACCCCGCCCAATGGACGGGGAAGTCTTCAGCCTGCTACGCTCCTTTCAAGGAAAACTCGCCTGCGTCGACGGGACAACCCAGATCAGGGCGCGGATGCTCAGACCCGAAGTAATCCTTCCCCTGAGCTAAACTCGATATTTCTCCACCACTTCACCCATGCGCCCGCAGGTGAATCGTCCCTCAGGGCAGCGGCCAAGCTGGAAACAATACGGGCCCGCCCCTGAGAATAGTTCAGGCTCCGCCTTCCTCACCTGCCGCAGCATCTCGTCCGACAGCTCCTTGACCTCCCACTGGGCCCTGATGCAGCAGCGGAGGCCGAAGAAGTGCACCAGAGACCTCCCGTCCATGGTCACGAGGAGGTTTGTCTCCGTCGCGTTCGGCAGAACGAAGCGGGCGTCCTCCCTGGGGATGCCTGCGTCGACGAGTGCCTGATAGGCATTACTTGCCTGGCCTATGAGGGAGTCAAATATCTCAGGCGACTTCGCGGTGACGCTCGGGGGGGCTACCACGTGCGTCTTCAACCTCCTGACCTGGATGTACCTCTGGCTCTGCTGGGAGAAAGAGGCGACGCGGTGCCTCACGAGCTGGTGACTGCACGCCCTGCTGATCCCCTCCAACGCGAACGTGAATGAGAGGTGACCGAGCAACTCCTTTTCGGAGAGCTTCGCGGCGGGGAGGTGGGAGAGGACATCTTTTAAGGGTTGGTACGAGAGCAGTTTGACCTTCATGTCCTTTTCCTCTCCGAGAAACATCTTAGGTTTGGCGCGACAGTACCTATCGAGTCGAGCAACGAATCGCCTAGATCGCTCCCATATTCTTTGGAGTACTCCAGGGCAGCCCGTAGGTTGGCGCTCATCAGCCACCTACCACTCCCGAGCCTCGTGAATGAGAAAAATTTATTCTTTAGCAATGTGTCAAGCACTAGATGCTCGTCGGCCTCTAGTATCCAGACCAGCCTGTTGTGCTCGAGGATGCTTCCGTGCTGAACCTCCAGGCGGGATACGATGTCATTGATCTTCTCGGGATTCGCCTGGAGTCTCTCGTATATGGTGGAGGGCTTCACGCCGCTCGTGGTGGTGAGCATGGCTGCCGCTATCATCGCCTCGGGGCTGGGCGTGTGGGCGATCAGCGTCAGCCTCAAGGCCTAGACCTCACACGGGTGGGAGGCTCGATTTCTTTGGCTTAGCCTTAACCTCCGGCGG